>RDYJ01000150.1 GCA_004293145.1 Nostocales cyanobacterium
AAATATTGACGATTATCATAAGTAAAATAAGCCATTAACTCAGGTATTTGCGGATGTTTACCCAACTCCTCTAAACGTTGTGCTTCCTGTGCAAATAACAGAGATGCTTTTTCAATACTATCCGTTCCCTGTGCTTGGGGTAAAAACTGTTTAATCACACAAAAAGGTTTTGATGGTTTATCCTCATCAATAGCTAAAAAAGTCCTGCCAAAACCACCTTGACCTAAAATTGATAGAGGTAAATATCTTTCCTTTAGCAGTAACTTATTACCGCACTTTTGACAAAATTGAAACCTATCAGGATTAGGAAAAAGACAGTCAGGATTAAGACATTGAAGCATAGACTCAAAACCAACACATTGTTAAAATTTTACCATAACTAATCAAAACTTACGCAAAATCTCTCAACACCTCATTTCGCTGCGTCTCTGTGGTTCGTTTAAAAAAATATATAACTTAACTAACACCCAGATCCCCGACTTCTTTTATTTATTGTGTTCATAAATTATAAATTGATATCAGAAGTCGCGGATCTATCTCCTCAACCAAAAACAAAACTATAATTATGTTATAATCATACACCGTTATCAACCATCCCCAAAAACCCCAACATCAAATTTCATGACTAAACAAAGAATTTTAATCACAGGTGCAAGCGGCTGTATCGGTCACTATATCAGCGAAGCCTTAATTGAAAACACCAATCACGAACTTTATCTATTAGTTAGAAACCCAAATAAACTGCAAGTAGATACTACAGCACGTCCAGGAATCACCATCTTACAGGGTGATATGCAAGAAATTAGTAAATTCTCCAATTTACTCAAAACCATTGATACCGCCGTATTAACAGCCACTTCCTGGGGTGGAAATGGCATTTTTGATATTAATGTTTCCAAAACTATAGAATTAATGAGTTTGTTAAATCCTGAAAGATGTGAACAGGTAATTTATTTTTCGACAGCGAGTGTCTTAAATCATGAAAATCAACCACTCAAAGAAGCAGGAGAAATCGGTACAGATTATATCCGTTCTAAATATGATTGTTTACATAAAATCGAAAAGTTAGCTATTTTTCCCAAAATTACCACGGTTTTTCCGACCTTAGTTTTAGGTGGTGATAACACAAAACCCTATTCTCATCTTACATCTGGTATTCCCGAAGTTACAAACTATATTAATATCATTCGTTTTTTACAAGCAGATGGCAGTTTTCACTTTATTCACGGACAAGATATTGCTACAGTTGTGCAGTATTTAATTGATTATCCCCCACAATCAGGAGATCCCAGAAGATTTGTTTTAGGTCAATCTGCTTTAACTGCTAATCAAGCTATAGAAGAGGTTTGCACTTATTTAAATAAAAAGATTTACTTCCGCATTCCTGTATCTTTATCTTTAGCTAATGTAATTATTGTTTTGTTCCGTATTCAAATGGCTGCATGGGATAGATTCTGTATGAATTATCGTCATTTTAGCTATGCTAACGCTATTAATCCTAGCAGCTTTAATTTACCTAATTACTGTGCAACTATGAGTGATGTTTTAAAAATTAGCGGTGTGAAAAGCGGGAAATGAATATTATAGAAATAGCTGTTTTTAGATACATCGAAAAATCTCCAATGAGGGTGCAGAATGTGGGATTAAAATATTCTAAATACTGACTCATAAATGCTTGAATTTCTCACTTTTTACTTCCCTTTAAACCGTTCCTTTGCCCCTTCAAAAGCCTCCTGCATCACATTTTGAATCTTCTGCGGGTCAGGCTTCTTCCCACCCATTAAATCCCCAAAATAGACACAAGCAGCTTCACCCAAAGACCATGTATAAGCACCTGCCCAAGATGCTGCAATGACACTACCAAAACCAGGCACAAATTTAATTAATTCCCGTGCTACAGCTTGAGCGATAAAACCACCAGCGATCGCACTTACAATACCCCCAGCTTGAGAAGGTGTCAATGTCTGACCATATAATTTACCCAAAAGTCCCACCATTGAAACTTGCAACGCTGTTAAAACCGGCATAGTTGCAAAAGGTAAAGGTACAGCAGCTAAAGTACCTGCCATAATCGAAAAAGGCAAAATATAATGTCTTGCAGCATCACGGTAAATATTACCTAATTTCTCACCTGCTTGTTTATCTAATAATTGATAAATAGCTTTTGATTCAGCTTCTGGTAAAAGTTCAGCTAAATTATCTCGCAGTGCTTCTAAACCATAAAAAACCGGATGATAACCATCTTCTTCTAAAGTAAAATCAATTAAAACTGCACTATTATATAAACCAGCAAAATTATTTTTAATTTCCGTAAATGCACGGTTCAACTCTGCAAAATCTGGTGGATAATCAGGATGGTCTTCTGTTTCCGGTGGATAAATTTCATGTAAACAAGTCACCGCTAATAAACAGGGAATATTAGGGTACTGCTGACGCAACTTTTGAGCAATCTTTCGCAGAGTATCCGTAGCAAAATCATTAATTTTCACAGTGAGAATTAAAACTCTCGCTCCTGTAGTTTCCGTTTTTAAATCACTAATTAATTCTTGAATAATAGTTTCTGTATCTTGATTAACATCACCCAAACCCACCGTATCCGTAAAAACCAACAACGGTAAATCATTAGAAGGATAAGCGTAACGTTGAGTATTTTGAGTATGAGGACGAAAACCCTGGCCGATAATTTCCGCAGAAACGCCTGTTAACCCCCTGACAATAGAACTTTTACCAGTTTGGGGTTTTCCGATCAATAAAGCTTCTGTAGTGGGTAACTGAGTGCGGATAGTTGCTAAAATCTCTGCAACTTGGGCATCATTCACACTAAACCATTGTCCTACATTTTGTTTTACTTGATCTACAGGTAGGAGTTGGGTTAATTTAGCTGTAGTTTTGTTAACAACACCAGTGATGCGGGTTTTCCAAGAATCATTTTCTGACTTGGGTTTTGGTTGATCAGGTGGTGTATTTAATGAATCTTCGTTGGGTTGTTCAGTCATTGGTGTAATTTCAACAGGCCACCATCTCTAGTATAACTTGCCGTGTGAACCATGTAAGCAAGAATCAGAAATCAGAAACCTTCATAAATTAGGAGATTAAGAAAATGTATAATGTATAGGACTTACGCAAAATATCTCTCAAACCCTCTTTCCTTTGCGTCCTTTGCGTTCTTTGCGGTTAGTTTTTCCGTGAGTTGTGCATAAGTCATAATTTAGATAAATTACCATCAAAAGATTGCAAGTTGAGGAATACTAAAAACTCAATCTTTTACCTGTGTACTCACAGCAGCATAATTAGTTTTATAACTAGATAATTTTTCCTGAGCTTTTTTAGAAATAAATGTACCCGCTGGAATACTTTCTAATAACTGGATTGCTTCTTGCCATTTTAATTGAGCTTGTTTCCAAACTTTTGGCGGATGAGGAGGATTTTGAACTAAAATAGCAGCCTCTATGGCTAATTTTTGGGAAAGTTCAAAATTGTCTTTCGCTTTCTTCTCATTTAATATTCTTGTAGAGATAGCTTGACTATTCACACGATACACGATAACTAGATATTTGTTTCTTTGCTTGTTCAGAAATAGATGTACCTTCAGGAATTTTCTCTAATAAAGATATTGCTTCTTGCCATTTGATGTGTGATTTTTCCCATACTTCTTGGGGATGGGGAGGATTTTGAACTATTACAGATGCTGCCATTCCCATTTTTTGTGCAGATGCAAAATCATTTTTAGCCATTTCTTCCTGATTAATATTTAAGGTCATTTGCTGGATTGGTGGCAATTTATCTTTACCTATCCAAACACCAACAGACAGCAAAGCTGTACTAATAATAGCAATAATTACCGAAGGTTGAAAAATAAATATTTTCTGAGATTGATTGTTAACTAATGGTTGCGACACTTGATTTTGCTGTGATTTATGATTATTTTTTAAACGTTGTAAAGCTTCTTCCCCTTGACTTTTTAGATGATTACCATTTAAAAGTAAGTTTCCGATTTGTTCTTTGAAATATTCACAGTTATGTATAACTTCTGCCCGTGATAGAAATTCACCTGCACTAGATATAATTAATCCATGCTCATCATCTAGCCATTCTAAGGAAAAGCCATAGTTGCCATAATAATTAGATAATCCGATAATAATTTGACAAATATCTTCTCGATTTTGCAATTGCTCATAAGCATCATTTATTCTTTGTTGCAATTGAATCAAATCATTCTGAGCCGTATTTATTTGATTAAGTTGCTGTTTTAATAAATCTGAATTATTAAGTGATAAGTTTATTCTAATTAACTCATCAATTGCCTTAATCTTGTTGTTTATATTCTCCCATTCCAGATAATTATTGATTTGATTTAAAACTACTGAATCACCTACAATATATTCACCTGTATCTAAAATCCAATTCACCCAATCAATCCACTCATAAATTCTTTCCTGTAAATCACTTAAAGTTATTTCATCTTCTTTATTGCCGAATTTCTCTGCAAGTAATCCTGCACCACCGGTAATAACTGCATCTACCAGAAACCCACCGGGAATAAATAAACCTGCTACTGCTCCTAAAAATGGTAATGCTCCCATAGCAGCATTTTTGAGTTTTTCAAATCCTAATTCTGAATCAATTTCTTCCTCAATTTCGTTTAAAATTGATAAAATATTGTTCAGTCTTAATAACTCATTGTGGATGGTTTGACGGTTGCCAAAATTAAGATTGAGTTGATTAATAATATTTGGCAAGTCACTAAGCAGAGTTTCTAGATCAGCCATAGATAATTCTTTATTGGTGGTTTAATTTCAACACCTGTGTATTAAATTTACTATTACAAATCTTGCTTATATATATAATGGCTGAATAGTATAATAAAGTGACAAGTAAGATTAACAAAATGTAATATTTTTAGCCGCTATTACTCTAGTAAAAACAGAGAACCTGTGATATCGGTCTGAATCAGAATACTCAAGATTAAAGGATTTTGAGGATGAAATGATTTTGATCATCTAAGAGGATGTTTCTAAAGTCTAAATTAATACATAACCCGGCGATTAGAAATCGCGTCTACACAGACAAAACCCACCTTCGTGGGTTAAGAACCTTAATTTTGTGTTAGTCCACGAAGGTGGACTTAGTTTGTATAGTAGCGAATTATATTCGCCCAATACTTTTAAAACATCCTCTAAAACAAAAAGATCATTAACATCACATCATTATGAAAAAAATCCTGTAAATCCTTAAATCCTGGATATCCTGATTCTGACAGATAAAATGCTGATACTACAGTTTAGAGAATCAGCAATATCTAATCATCAATCCTCTTGAGGACAATCATCCCACAAAGTAGTAATCTCTCGCAAACTCTGATGAGTACCATTACCCAAAATCAAATGATCTAACAAGGGAATACTTAAAAGTTCTGCCCCTGATAATAATTGCCGTGTTAATTCTATATCTGCTTCACTAGGTTCTAGATTACCAGAAGGATGATTATGGGCAACTATCATCCGTGTTGCACCATGTCGAATAACTTCCCGAAAAATATCACGGGGAGAAGCTAAGGTTTCGGTAGCAGTACCAATAGTAATTATTTTCGTCCCCAAAAACCGATTTTTTACATCTAACAATAAAACCGCAAAACGTTCTTGACTTTGCCACATTAAGTCTTGACTCAGGGTAGCTGCTGCTGCTAGAGGACTATCAATAACAGCACCCTCCGCAGGACGGGATAAAAAAACCCGTTTACCTAATTCTATCGCTGCCAGAATTGAAGTAGCTTTTGCAGAACCCACACCATGAATTTCCATTAACTCTGTGGGTGTAACTTCCCGTAAAGCAGCTAAAGGATCTCGTTGATCTTTTCCTAGTTCTTGTAATATATGTTGCCCTAAACCGACAGCAGAGAGTTTACCCGGTCCTTGGCCAGTTCCCAGGAGAATAGCAATTAATTCCGCAGTGGCTAATATTTTTGCTCCATGAGTCATCAATCTTTCACGGGGACGCTCATTTTCGGGTAGGTCGGCAATTCTGAGGCAATAAGTCATATACAGACAAAGGGAATATGCACCATAGATGGAACTATATTTTAGTTATCCCTTTTTAAGCTGCGAATTATCACTATGGGCAAAAATATTTATATAGCTGGGGACTGGAGAATGGGGACTGGGGAATGGGAATAGGAATCATTTTACCAATCACCAATCACCTATTACCTATCACCTGCTGTAGAAGTTTCTTGATAAATTATCTCTTGAAACTGGATGATGTCTTTTTGGGGGTCAGCAATACTGACTTTAACTAATACCTGTTCACCTAAATTTACAGAACGCCTAAAGACCATTGGCAACTGTAAGCCTAAATCTTCTAAGAGAATTAATGCCAAGTTGCTATCTTCCCGCAGCCACATCAAGACTGTGATTTGCCATACTTCCTCTGGATGACGGCGTAAATATTCGAGGGCATAATATCTGTTGGTTTGCCGTTCTACCATTGTTACTTCTTGGGTAGTAGAGGTGACAGTCATCATCACTTCTTTGAGTTGTTCGGCTGAAAATGGCAAATCTTCGCCGCGTAAGTGGGCTTTAAGCTGGAAGTGGGTGAGTAAGTCGCTGTAACGACGAATAGGAGAAGTTGCCTGGGTGTAGGTATCTAAGCCCAAACCAGCATGGCGCACAGGGTTAATGCTCATTTCACTTTTGGGCATACACCGACGCATGGCACAGGAACGGACGAAACCTGGAGGAAGTTGTAATAATTCTTCTTCTGGGGGAAGTTCTGGTTGAGGTTGACCGCGAAAAGGGAGGGGGATCTGATGGGTTTGACCGTAACGTGCTGCTACTTCTCCGGCGAGAATCATCATTTCTGCGACTAACTGCCGGGATGAGGAATCATCTAAAATATCGATGCTGATGTCATCATCTTTAACTTTGATCATCGCTTCTGGCATATTAATGCTGATGGCTCCTTGGTTATATCGCCAGGTTTTCCGCCGTTTTGCCAAATTAGCGATCGCCGCAATTTCTGGTTCTGCTTCTACCCCTAATTGCAGCATCTCATCTACATCTTCGTAGGTGAGGCGATAAGTAGGTTTAATCAAGCTAGGGTGAATACAGTAATCTTCTACAGCCCCTGTTTGATCTAAAACAATGCCAAAACTGAGGGCGCAACAAACTTTCCCTTGTACCAAACTCATTGGACCTGTTGCCAATACTTCTGGGAACATCGGGATCATCCCTGTGGGTAAGTAAACTGTACTACCCCGCTTTCTGGCTTCTAAATCTAATTCATCTTCTGGTATTAACCATCGGGTAGGGTCAGCAATATGCACCCACAGCCTTTCTCGTCCATCTGGTAGTGTTTCCCAACTCAAACCGTCATCTATCTCCGTGGTACTTTCATCATCAACGGTGTATACTTTGAGATGAGTGAGATCGAGACGATTGGTATCTAAGTCTGCTGGTGGAGAATCCAAATTTTGTTGCGCCACTTCTAATACCTTATTGGGAAACTGAACGGGAATTGAAGAACGACGCAGGAACAGGTTTTCATGGGGACTCCACCAACCCAAGTCGATCAACAGTTGAAAGGCTGTTTGGGGAGTTGCAGAACGTCCCAGCATACTCATAGTTTCTAAGACTGGGGCTGGCGGTGGATAGGCGCGAGCTAAAGAGTCTGAGTTTAACCCCACCCGCACAATGTCCGCCACTAGGGTCGCATATTTTTCTATTGCTTCCAAACGCTGGCGGTCTTGACGTTGCCATTCTACGATTTCGCCCTGGAGTGACTGTTCTACACGCGTTAAAAATTCCTGCTGTCCCTTGGCTTTTTGGGCTTCGACTTCTATTTGATGTTTACGTTCTGCTACTTGTGCTGTGCTGCGGGGTTCATAAGCATCCCCTTTTTGCTTGAAGTATAGTTTGTCTTCTGACAGTAAACAATGCGCCGCGTAACAGTATGGTGCGTCTGATTCAGAAAACAGCAGATTTGCCATTTGGCTGGGGTTAACCGCTTCCCCATCTTCCACCAGTATTTCCCAAGCCACTTCTAAACTAGATGGATCTAGATAGGGTTGGACTTGTTCCAAAAAGCTTTTGATTTCAACAGGCTTGTAATTTGATCCGTTAACTGTATAGGTTATTTGTCGAGGCGCGAGGCTGTGGGATTGACCTCGTTCATCTACTATAAACCAACGGGTCTTTCCATCTGGACGATCTACCACTCCCAGACGGCGATCGCCTTGAACCCTAAATTCAACTAGCGTCCCCTTCTCCACAACTCTCGCACTTTATAGTAATTTTAGATTTTTAGGTAAGAATTCAGGAGTCAGGAGTCAGGAGTCAGAATATTTTGATAATTTAGTAGATTATCAAATCGTGATTTTTAAGTTTAACCATGAAAAGCTGACCTCTGACCTCTGATAGCTCCAAATCTCTTGATTTGAAATATCACACGATATTATACACTTCCTTGCCAAGAATCGAAATTTTAGATTTTGGACTGAAAGTAAGCGTTTAATGTCTATTACCAACGTTACTTTTTTTTGGATCTTTACAGCAGATTGCAGATAAATCTGGTACAGAGTCTCACTTGAAACCTAGACAGAATGAG
>RDYJ01000051.1 GCA_004293145.1 Nostocales cyanobacterium
ACGCTCGGTAATAAACTTACGCAATAAATCAACATCTTTATAATCGATTGGTTCTCCTGGCTTAATTGGCGACAGGCGACGACGATAATAGCTCATCTTTTACTTGATTTCCTTGTGAACAGTGTGTTTGTTGCAGTGGGGGCAGAACTTTTTCAGTTCTAAGCGGGCAGTGGTGTTCCGGCGGTTCTTGGTGCTGGTATAGCGAGAAACGCCTGGAGAACGCTTGTCTGGGTTTGTTCGACACTCGGTGCATTCTAGTGTCACTATTATGCGGGCACCTTTACTCTTAGCCATAATCTTACAAACAGTAAAGCCTGGAGAGATTTAACACAAATGACTATCTTCTCACATTTCGTTGCACTTTTTCAACTAATCGTTTAACTTTTAAATCTAACGAATAGCCGCGCTGTGAGGAAGCGATCATAGTTTTAGCATAGCGGTCATGGAAAGCCTGTCGCATCTGAGTATCTGACAAGGCGACACCACAGTCAATTGCTAGGGGAAGCAATAGCAGTATAGCAGTGGGATTAGCTATTATATTGCTTAAACTAATGGACAGCAGCAAGGCGCAAAAACAAAGAATCCCTTCTCGCTGCAATAATGCCTGGATTTCGGGGATTCGTCCGACTATTTGCCCGTTGTTAACTTCTAAAACTTTTAAATTAACTGCCCAACGCCCTAAACTTTGCCCTTGGTTATTATAAACGATTAAAACCCGCAAAACTAGCCAGGTCATTATAAAAACCAGGATTTGGGCAAATTGAATGCCCAGGTTACTTGTTCCTAGCAGGGAACTAACTAACCATGTACCAAGAAAATCTATACTCAGTGCCATGCCTCTGCGAGTAATCTCTGCTTTCGGGTAGTGTTTTTGCGGGACTTTAACTATAGTCATACACAATAAGGGTTTATAACAGGTTTTTATCTAAATTTTTTCTATGAACTTACTTAAACGCCTAGAACTTACGCACTAGACAAATTGGACATGATATGAATCAACGATCATTGGTGATTGCAGGCTGTTGGGAGATCATATTGGGAGATCATATTAGGAGGGTGCGTCAGACTTGATAATTTGGCACAATTAACAGATTTTCTACATCTAACGCACCCTACAAGAGACTGAAACCTATACTCCATATTTGATGTTTTCTGTCAATGCGTAAGTTTTAACGCCTTATTTTATATATAGCAATATTTATTACTGTTAACACGCTCTGTATTTATAAATTACACAACACTAGATTAAAATAGCCAAAACTATCATCATTACCTATGCTGTCAGTCAGAGATGCAGAAGCCACTATTTTAAATTCTATACAACCGTTGGATCACCAACAGGATCTAGAATTTATTGATTTGTTGATGGCAAATAATCGCATTTTAGCAACTCCTGTCATCAGTTCTCTCGATTTTCCCCATTGGCATAATTCAGCAATGGATGGTTATGCTGTGCGTTATGCAGATGTGCAGCAAGCACGGGCTAATAAACCTGTTGTTTTGGAAGTTGTGGAAGAAATTACCGCTGGATATCAACCCCAAGTTACTATTAAACCAGGACAAGCAGCGCGAATTTTTACAGGTGCAATGATGCCCGCAGGTGCTGATACTGTAGTTATGCAGGAAAAAACTCACCTCCAGGAAAACCGCGTTTTTGTCTTTCTTGCACCTCAACCCCAGGAGTTTGTCAGACACAAGGGGGATTTTTATCAGGCTGGAAGTGAACTTTTACCCGCAGGTATTAATTTAACAGCATCTGAAATTGCGGTTTTAGCTGCTGCACAACGTGAGCAAGTATGCGTTTTTCGTCGTCCCCGTGTGGCAATTTTTTCCAGTGGCAATGAGTTAGTGATGCCGGAAGAAATGCTCAAACCAGGACAAATTGCTGATTCTAATCAGTATGCCTTGGCTACTTTGGTGCGGGAACTGGGGGCAGAAGTGTTACTGTTAGGAATTATTAAGGATGATCCGAAAGCCTTGGAAGAAATTATAGATTATGCGATCGCTAACGCTGATATAGTTCTTTCTACTGGTGGTGTGTCTGTGGGCGATTATGACTACATAGATAAAATTTTGGCATCCTTGGGGGCAAAAATTCATTTTCGTGCTGTCCAAATGCGTCCAGGAAAACCTCTAACTTTTGCAACTTTCCCCAATTCATTATACTTTGGTTTACCGGGTAATCCTGTTTCTGCATTGGTGACTTGTTGGCGGTTTGTACAACCAACGATTAAAAAATTGGCGGGACTTGCTAAAGGTTGGGAAACGACTTTTTTAAAAGTAAAATCGCATTCAGAATTAAAATCTAATGGCAAGATGGAAACTTATATTGGGGGTAAGTTACATCTAGTAAATGGTGTTTATCAATTTCACAAAGCCCTGGGTAATGATAGTTCAGGTAATTTAATTAATTTAGCTCAAACTAATGCTTTAGCTGTGTTACCTGTGGGTAAAACTTTTGTTTATCCAGGTGAGGAAGTTTTCGTTTTGCTCTTGAGTTGAAAAAGAATAAAATTTAACTTGATCAGATATGCTTTTGAGTATATCTGTCGAGGTAAATAATGAAGAGGATATTTGTAAATAGGTAATTTGGTAAATTGCCAATCTATGATATACTTACAGAAAGAAGATTTTATTTCTATCACTAAATACTAGAGTTATTAATTGAATGCGATCGCCATCAAAATTCATATCAGAAGTTCGTGCCACCTTGCAATTAGCAGTTCCTTTAGGGGGCATTCAACTAGCGGAAGCATCCGTAAGTTTTATCAATACCGTGATGATTGGATTCTTAGGTATTGAATTCCTTGCTGCTGGCGCTTTGGGTATAATTACCTTCTATACCTTAATTTTTATCTGTATGGGAATTGTCGAGGGAGCAAGTCCCCTGGCAGCTGAAGCCTTTGGTATGGGGAAAATAGATCGCATTCGCCAACTTTTTGCTCAAGGACTTTGGCTGATAGCTGCTCTATGTTTACCGATAATGTTTCTTGTTTGGCATCTAGACTCAATTTTGCTGCTATCTGGTCAACAGGAAAACACAGTATTGTTAAGTAGTACGTATTTAAGAGCAATTATGTGGGGTTTTCCAGCAGCCATAGGCTTTTTTGTTATAAAAGAAGTGGCTACTGCGATCAATCGTCCTCAAATAATTAGTGCGATCGCCCTTTCTAGTATTCCCTTAAATATTCTCATTAACTACCTTTTAATATTTGGTAAATTAGGCTTGCCACCTCTAGGATTAGCAGGGATTGGTTGGGCTGGCACCTTTGTCTACTGGGTGAATTTCCTAGCTGCTGCTGCCATAATTGCTTTCCATCCTTGGTTTAAAGAATATAAACTATTCGCTGCTCTACAGTTTAACAGAGATATATTTGCCCAACTTTGGCAAAATGGTTGGCCTCTTGGATTAGAATACGCTTCCACATTGTTCTTGTTTACCTTGATTGCCTTGCTGAGTGGCTACATGGGAACAACCTTACTAGCAGCCAATGAAATTGTCGTGCAAATTATAGAAGTATCTTTGATTGTGCCAACAGCGATATCTTACGCTACCATGACGCGAGTTGGACAAATGATCGGTCAGAATGATCCTGGTGGCGCAAAAAGGGCAGGATTCGCCGCAATTGCCATTGGTATAGCAGCAATTAGCCTGATGTCTGTTACTTTATGTCTATTTCCAGAGCAGATTGCCACCATCTATTTAGATGCCAGTAATTCAGATAACGTCCTAGCAATCACGTCTGCAATCCCCCTACTGAGAATTGCCTCACTTTTTCTCATAGCTTTCGGACTTAACCTGATTACTTTAGGGACGTTACTAGGTATCCAAGACACCCGCTTACCTTTATTAATTAACATCCTGTTTCAGTGGTGTATTGGCATGACTAGCGGCTACCTGCTTTGCTTTTATTTCAATTGGGGATCTATCGGTTTGTGGTCAGGGTTAACAATAGGAACTACACTAGCTACACTGTTTTTAATTTATCGTTTTTACCTTTCGATTTCTGAGATGATCGAATCTAGCGAGAATGAGGAAAAGCTAGACAGGAGTAAATCCGCAAATGAGGATCAAACTCCTGGATTAAAATTAGTTTCTTAATCACTTTCAGCAGAGTTAGCAACTGAATCTTGGATTTCTTGCACAAAGTTTCGACCAACAATTTCTGCCAAAAACTTCAGTTTCTTGTAATTTGCGATCACCTGTGATCGATTACCATTTAGCTAGTGTCTAACACCACCAAATATTCATCTGATAGTGACCCGCTACCGATTTGATGCCGTGTGGTTGAGAAGTAAAGTTTATGAAAACACTAATGCTTATTCAGTTAAACTTATCTAAGGGGAAAATGGTATTTTAAGTGCTTAAAATAATTACATTGTATGAAAAAACAACATGAAAGTTCAAAATTTGAATCCTACTTATCCAAACATCTATATAGATAAATGTAGTTTTGGAAGAGGAATTTTTGCTGCTCAAAACATTAGTAAAGGTGAAGTTATTCTCATCTTCACCGGTAAAATAATTAATGTTGATGAAGTCATAGCTAAAGAAGAAAAGGAAGGAGCTAATCCACTGCAAATAGATACTAACTTATATATTGACTTAGAAGAACCTGGCGTTTTTATCAATCATCATTGCGATCCTAATGCAGGGATTGTAAATACCAATGTGTTAGTAGCTCTAATGAATATTTACAAAAGTGATGAAATTTTTTGCGATTACTCTACCACTATGAGCGATACGTGGACAATGGAGTGTGGGTGTTCATCGAGCAATTGTAGGAAAATCATAAAGGATTTTCATTACTTACCAACTAACGTTAAAGAAAAATATCTGAAATTAGGTATAGTCCAAGATTTCATTGTCCGTGAACACAACCGCCATACAGATGAACTTAGCTAGAGGTGGATTTTTGATAAACTGACTGAAACTATCGTAAGTCTTGTAAACAGATAATCTAGAAGAATTCGGATAGAAAAAGCTGAGAGACAATAGACATCTTCAGTCAAGATTGTAGAGACGTTATATGGAACATCTCTACAATGGTTTCAGTTCATACATATTTAATTTCTAGAGATGTCTAAAGCTTTGGTGGTGCTACCTGTGGGAAAAACTTGAGAAAGTCAATTAGTTTACTCTGAGTCATCTGACAATCACACTCCCGTATTAGAGGATGTTTTAAAAGTTTATGGCTAACGCCACGCTACGCTATCGGCGAATATAATATGGCTTCGCCACGCCAAGGGCGAACGCTACTATACAAACGTTCGCATAGCGTCCCGTAGGGATAGTCAACCTGCGTGGACTAATGAAAAATCAAGGCTTTTGAACCCACGTATCCCTTACGGGACCGAAGGAATAGGTGGGTTTGGTCTGTGTAGACGCGTATCCCTAACGGGAGCCGGAGGCATCTTTATAATCGCCAAGGGATGTATGAATTTAGACTTTTCAAACAACCTCTTAGAATATTTTTCTCAATCGCTCTCAGCAGACTTATCAACTGAATCTTGAATTTCTTGCCCAAAGTTTCGACCCACAATCGCTGACAAAAACTTCAGTTCTTCCTGCAACAAAATATAACCTATTTGTCCACACTCAGAATATTGACCACAAGGCACTTTTGTGAAGAACCCATCATAGTCATACTCTGGCAAATACCAAGGTTCTGCGTCGGGACTAGGTAAAAATATTTCAGGTTGGTTCTCTCCTGGAGCAATAAAAATTGGGAACAGCCAACAAGGCAATGGTTTATAGTACCAGGGATGTAATCCTTTGGCTTTGGAAAGTTCCTGCAATCCACAGCGAGAATCATCAAGTAAAAAGACACAAGCTGTGTCTTTGAAATGTTTTGGATAGTCGCTGACGAGACGGGAAAAAGGTTTCTCTTTAAGAGCCGTTTTTTTTACCGAACACATACCTTTCCATTCAAGCTTTTCAACTGGAAAGTCTTCATATTCTTCATCATCGATAATTACTTCTTTTGGTAAATCAAGACCAATGCTTTTAAAAAACTCGGCTTCTTCTTCTACGACTTTTTGAATAGTTTCCGCAGTTTCTTGATTAATGTGAACTCCATAATGGCAGCACATACCGTGACAGCTAGACAAAGAGCAACGCTGACGATTCTGTTTAAATGAATCAATTTCAAGATTGGCCTGACTAAGTTCATCTCGGCAAGCTTGCTCTGTCTGGGGGTAAGCCGTAAAGTTTATTAATTTTTCTGGAAGATTAGTGTTAGACATTTGTTTTAACTCAATTCATTTCTTTACATTACAAAAAACAGGGTGTGGGGTGTGGGGGAATAGAGAGAAAACTTTAGTTCTGGGTGAGAGCTTTGTTAAAAAAAAGATGTATTTCGAGACGCAAAGCGCAAGAAATACAGCGTCATTGTTTTCAATCCCACGTTTTTCAACTTGGGTCACTACACCCCACACCCTACCCCCTACACCCTTTTGAATCGACTGTGTTAGCCTGGAAAAGCCTAATTTCAAATAAGCACAGCATATATGCAACGTGGTTTGTCGTCAAGTAAAAACATTGAGGATGATTCTCCTGTCTTAATATAGGACTTACTCGCTATACAAATTGAACATGATATGAATCAACGATCATTGGTAATTTCCGGCTTGTGGGACAGCATATTAGTAGGGTGCGTTAGACTCAATCATTTGGCAAAAATGAACAGATTTTTGACCTCTGACGCACCCTACAAGAGATTTAACCAATACTAAATATTTGGTGATTCCTGTAAATGTGTATATCCTGACTTTCCTATTGACAAATGTCATTTAACCTACTAGATTGACAAGTGCAATTGAAAGTAATAGTATACCGTCGCGTATTAACAGTTGTTTTACCATTTTTTGTTTTGATTTAATTAACAATTGTTTACTTCATTCTTCTACTACTGCTGCTCCTTTAAAAAATGATTGAGAAAACAGTCAATAACCGTCGTCTGGAAATATGTATTCCATGTTTTGCAGATGTTCAATCTCTAATTGCTGCTTTACAACCCAACTACTCTATCTACTGTTTTCGACCAAAAATTTTAGCAGAAAAAGTCAAGCAATTTATATCTCTCTTTCCTGGAACAGTCATATATGCACTAAAGTGCAACCCACAACCCATTGTTGTAGATGCTTTATATAAAGCAGGAATTAGAGGATTTGATATTGCTTCAGAAGCTGAGTTTTCACAAATATCCAATGCTTATAAAGATGCAAAGTCATACTTTATGCACCCGGTAAAAAGCCGCGCTGCTATCAAATCTGCTTACT
Organism: Nostocales cyanobacterium; assembly: GCA_004293145.1. Classification (GTDB taxonomy): domain Bacteria; phylum Cyanobacteriota; class Cyanobacteriia; order Cyanobacteriales; family Nostocaceae; genus RDYJ01. The sequence continues at coordinate 7,282 of RDYJ01000051.1, forward strand.
GGGATCATGGGATACGACACTTTGTAGCCGATCACTATGATGAATTAGAAAAAATATTACAGGAGACTGGTGGGGAAGATATTGTGATTATGGTGCGTTTAAAAACACCAGCATCACAAGGCAGCTTCTACAACCTTTCCAAAAAATTTGGTGCCGAACCAAACGATGCAAGTAGCTTAATTAAAGAAGCTGAGAGACATGGCTGTAAAACAGGCATTACTTTTCATGTTGGATCTCAATGTATTGACCCTAAAGCTTACAGCATTGCTTTAGACATTGTAGAAGAGGTCATTCATAGTACTAGTATTCAACCAATTTGCCTTGATGTAGGTGGGGGTTTTCCCAATGCTTATCCAGGAACTAATGTTCCTCCTTTAGAAGATTATATGACAGAGATAAAGCATGGACTAAATCGGCTGAGATTATCGCCTCAAACCCAAGTCATAGCAGAACCAGGACGCGCACTCGTTGCATCTAGTTGTTCATTATTAGTGCAAGTGCAATTGCGTAAAAAAAACCAACTTTACATCAATGATGGTATTTACGGTGGGTTATCTGAATTGTATGATTCAAAAATTCAGCTACCAGCGAGAGTTGTTCGTCTTAATGATTTTACTTCTAATAAGTTAGAAGAGTTTTATATTAATGGCGCAACCTGTGATTCTGCCGATATGCTGCCAACACCCTTAAAATTGTCTAATGATGTGCGTGAAGGTGATTGGATTGAAATTGACCAAATTGGTGCATATTCAAATTCATCCGTTACTCGTTTTAATGGATTGTGTTCCGAAGCCTTTTCGATTTTGTATGATGAGCCGCTAAGTAGAGCCGCATTATCTTATTAGAGTCTAATTCTCACTTGGTTCTCAACTTTCATTTGATATTAAAGCATTTTTACTAACGAGGTTTTCATGTCACAGCATCCTGCCAATTTTATTTCTACTACTAATAAGCCAGCATTTTTGATGAATGTTCCCTTTTCTTTGTCGGCTGAAGTTCCTAATAATCTTTATATGCAAAAACTTAGCCCTGATAATCGTATTATTGACCAAGAAAAGGCTATTTCACAATTCATGTCATTATATAGCTTTGTATCGCGTTTTGCGCTTGTTTATTTGCTTCCTAGCTGTTCTGGTCTTCAGGATCAGACCTATGTGGCAAATTTAGGTATTATTTTACCTCATACTAAAGAGCAAACTGTTGTGATTGCAAATTACTATTCTGAGCCGAGACGGAACGAGAGTAGTATCGGACTTGAATTTTTCAAGCATTTAGGTTTCTCTTCTGTCCAACAAGCACCTGCCTATTTTGAAGGAGAGGCAGATTTAAAGCACATAAAGGACAACATTTACATTGGCGCTCACGGTCTTCGCACTTCAAAGAATGCTTTAGATTGGTTTAGTCAAACTTTTGAGATGAAAGTAATTCCTTTTTTCATGAAAGATGGATATCTATATCATCTTGACTGCTGTGTTTTTCCAATTTTATCTGAGCAGGTCGCTGTGTGTACACACATAGCGGAGAAAAAAACTTTGCAAGAACTGGAAAAATATACTTATATTTATGACATTGAATATAATTCTGCCTATGCTGGACTTTGCAATAGTGTGGTTTTAGGAAAATACATCCTTTGTGAATCTAATATCGAAGAACTTTCGTGCTCTGATAATAACTATGAGTTGGAAAAAACTAAGATTGAATCATTAAACAAGCTGTGTGCATATATGGGAATGGAACCTGTGTTGTTCAATTTATCCGAGTTCCACAAATCAGGAGCATCGCTCTCATGTATGATGATGCACCTAAACCGGAATAATTATGGAGAAGTACTTGACTATCAAGAAGCAATTTCCTCTGCTAAAGAAATTAATAGAACTTATGCATTTACAAAGAATTAAAACCGTTTGAACTTACGACTTTTGAGATTATCCAATATAGCGAGCATGAGGGAGTCATACACAGGAGTAAAACCGCAGATGACGCTCAATATTCTGTCTTAAAATCAGGGTTTTAGTAGTTTTTAACAGAGTCAGCAGCAATAGAACCTTTGATTACTGGAACAAAGTTTTGTCCCAGAATCTCTGATAAAAAGCTCAGTTCTTCCTGCCACAGAACATAACTTAGTTTCCCACGCTCAGAATGTTTCCCGCAAGGTCTTTGTGTAAATAAATCAGCATAACCTTCATCAGACAGATACTAGGGTTGAGTTTCAGGACTGGGTAAAAACATTTCGGGTTGATTATCCCCTGGCGCAATAAAAAATATACTAACATTTATTCGTGATGATTTTTTTGAAAAAAATTTCTATAATTTTGAGGAGTTTAGTCATATATATTAGCTTAATTACAGGATAAAATATTCATGAATAATAACCAAAATCTCCTCCCACATGAACGGTATTGCGAACTATTGAATCGACAAGGAGGCACATTTAATATCACAATATCCAGCCAGATCAAGGGGCCATTAACACCAGAGATGATCAGACAGGCTCTTGACATGGCTCAGTCTCGTCATCCACGCCTGAATTGGCGAATTGTTGAGGAACAGGATTGTTTGCAATTTAAAACGGAAGGTACGCAAAAGATTCCGCTACAGGTTGTGGATAAGCTCCATGATAAATACTGGCAAGAAATTGTCACCGCACAAATTAACAAAGAAATTGATAGTAGCAAGTGCCTGATGCGAGCTGTACTGATTCGCGCTCTCGATGAAAAAGATAGCAACTATTTGATTACAACCGTGCATCATGCAATAGCAGATGGACTTTCATTTGTGCAACTGCAATCGGAAATCTTGAGCTACTGTCAAAAAATTGCTTCAGGTGAAACTCTAACTCAAGTGACACCCTTACCTGTAATACCCTCACTAGACAAACTCTTGCCACATTCAACAACAACCACTCAGCCGTATGAATCACACTCAGAGATAGACACCTTAGGGTTTGAAAAGTGGGTTCCCATAGAAAGCCGCAAAACTGCCTACATTTACAAATATCTCGATGAAAAGTTAACTCAATATCTGAAAAAAATTGCGAGACAGGAAAAAACAACCTTGCATGGAGCATTTTGTGCAGCCCTGATGCTAGCGACAGCCGGAATTATCAGAGCAAATCAGAAAATTGAGGTTGTGCGTGCCTCTTGCACTACGATTTTTAATTTGCGTCCTTATTTAAAATTTACTGTTAGTAACGAGCATTTGAACTCGTTGGCTTGGGATGCAATCTCATGGCAAACTCTAGAAAAAAACACATCTTTTTGGGGTTTGTCGCGGGAGGTAAGACAACAGATTCGATCGGTTTTAAAGAGCGGTGCTTTTATTAGCGAAATCACTTCAGAACAGCTTGATGAGTTTATCGATCTTCTCGGCAAAGAAGTGGAAACAACCGCCGATATCAGCAATCTGGGAAAACTTAATATTCCCACAGTATACGGGACATTTGAACTTGAAGAAATTCACACCATTTGTGGAACAGCTGCATTTGGGGGAATGCCGACTCTTATTATATCTGAGTTTCGAGAAAAAACATTATTATCTTTCTTGTTTTCTGAGCCTTCAGTCAGTCAAACGACGATGGAGAATTTAGCAAACAATGTAGTATCCAATCTTATCGACGCTTGCTGCTAAGTAGCCATCATGAACTGCGTACACCAGGACACATTAAAAAAACTTTTTATTCCCCTCCTTGCTTGCGGGGAGGGGTTAGGGGAGGGGTCTTATTTTCAAGTCAGGTGGGCGTTAAAAAATATAAGATAGACCTAACCCCCCAGCCCCCTTCCCTGGTAGGGAAAGAGGAGTCAAAGCCTCTCGAATTGTAGGGGAGAGGAATTTTCGTGAGGTTTTATATTTAAATGAAATGTGAGTTCGATGGTTGAAGATGTTCCTTTAGAGGCTGATAAAAATAAATCAAAAAGCTGAGACGATGCCCAAACTAGACATCGCCTTTTCATCTGTTTAGCTAACTACTGCTTCTACTTTTTCCTGTTCTGGAACATAAGGTTTTTCTGCACCTTGGGCTAAATAAGCAGCTAATTGACTTTCGATTTCATCACGGACAATTTGCCGATATTCCATAAAATGCTCGATGTGAGCGCAGGTAGAAACGTACTGTTCTATCACCTTGGGATTATGCTTGAGAATGCTAAAGAAGTGATGCCAGAATTTCCAACGGGTTTCTCTTTTAAAACCTTGTCGCCAAATCACAATTAGCAATGCTTTGATAACTATCCATTCTGGTGTTTTCGCTGGTGCTGTCCATTGAGGAGAACCCAACATTAGGAAACAGCGATAGGTGCGATCTAAATATGCTACAGGGTCATATAAAGCACAGAAAGCTTCCACATATTCCCTAGCTAATTCTTCTAGGGGACGGGTGGGGATAAAGTTCATCAATGTGGTTTGATTGATGTTTCCATCTTTGTTTTCCCGCAGTCTACCTTCTTTTTTCAAGCGATGCCATAATGCAGTGTTGGGTAACGCCTGTAACATGGCAAAAGTGGTGGAAGGAATAGCTGCTAGTTCTGCAAATCTGACAATGCGATCGCCCGCACCGGCTTTTTCACCATCAAAACCAATAATAAACCCAGCCATTGGCCGCAGTCCAGCTTTAATGATAGTTTCTACAGATTCAGTTAAAGAACTGCGAGTATTTTGGAATTTCTTAGTTAGTTGTAAACTATCTTCATCTGGTGTTTCAATACCCAAAAATACCGCTTTAAAACCACAATCAACCATCAACTCCATCATCTCTTGATCTTGAGCCAAATCAATGGAAGCTTCTGTGTCAAAATTGAAGGGATATTGATGTTCAGCCATCCAAACTTTTAACTCTTTTAGCAACAATTTCACATTGCGTTTATTGCCAATAAAGTTATCATCTACCATGAATACACCGCGTCGCCAACCCAACTCATAGAGATAATCTAATTCTGCTAAAAGTTGTGCAGGTGTTTTGGTTCTGGGTTTGCGTCCATATAAAACAATGATGTCGCAAAATTCGCATTGGAAAGGACAACCCCGCGAAAACTGCACAGACATCATATCATAGGCATTAAATTCTAATAAATCAAAGCGGGGAATCGGTGTAGTTGTCACATCTGGTTTTTCAGTTGCGCGGAAAACGCCTGATTTTTCACCTTTTTGCACCGCTTCCACAAACATGGGTAAGGTGATTTCCCCTTCATCTAAAATGAGGTAATCTGCTCCTGCTGCTTCCACTTCATGGGGTGTAGAGGTAGGATATGGACCACCCAAAGCTACTAACTTACCCCGGCGTTTTGCTTCCCGAATTTGATCTAGTAAATCTTGTTTTTGGACAATCATAGCCGAGAAAATGACTATATCTGCCCATGCCCATTCTTGTTCTGTTGCTGGGCGAATGTTACGATCTACTAGCTTAAATTCCCATTCTTGGGGTAAAATCGCCGCTACTGTGACTAAACCCAATGGTGGTAATAGAACCTTTCTATCTACGAGTGCTAGGATTTTTTCATAAGACCAGAAGGTTTTGGGAAATATTGGATAAACTAGCAAGACACGCATAGTATCACCCCTCACGATTTATTTGTGATCTAACTGTAACCAAAATTAGGGCGGATTGACTTTTTTATCAGTTGCCATGCTGTGTGTGAAAATAGGGAAACTGTCTGATAGCGAAGCGTGGCGCAAGCCATATCAGGATGTCCAGTATTTAAGGATTTAGAGGATGAAGACAGTAATTTGCTCACTCATTACGCATCATCACTTATACAAAACTCGACTAGATAATTAGCAACTGGGGTTAAGATAATTTTTTATGGCTAGTACAAGTAGTGAGATCGCCCTATTTTCAGATGCAAGCGATCGCATGAGATAAACTATAGGATAGCATTAGCATAGCTTAACGAAGGTATCGCTCTTATTGTAGAGTTAGATTCTGAGGACTTACGCAAAATATCTCTGAAGTCTCTTTCCTTCTTGTCCTATGCCTATAGCTCCTACGTCGCGGGAGCAAGCTATCGGCACGCTGCGCGAACGCGTCTTCGTGGTTCATTCTTTCTTCAATTCTGTCTTGTTTAGTTGTATGGGAGTGATGCCTGCGATCAGGGAAGCTATTATCATGTTTTCATTACAAAATATGTCTTTTTCTCATCTCAATGTTTATTGAATAACCTGGGGCATACAAATATTACTGAGGTACAAAAATTTATTTTGATGACTGCAACTCTCATAAGTATTACTAGACAAAGGCTACAGGATTTTAAATCATATTTTATTAACTGATTTGTGAATAACGGGCTTATTGAGAAATCTGCTAAAACTAGGTGAATGAAAACTCAACATTTACGTTATCTATGTCAGAGAATTTTCACATTATTATCAATAACTAAGATGAATTTGACAATATGGTAATTAGTACCTAAGTTTAATTTTCTAATGCGGAGGTAATTAAAAATCATGAAATTTACTATAGAAACAAGCGATTAGTTGAGCAATAATAGATGATTTCTCAACTAACGTTATCAACCAGGTATTGATTGGAGAAAAGCTGATGTTAAACATCCACAAGGAATTATTTGCTGATCTCAGCCCGGAAACTGCTGCTAATATTAACGGTGGTCAAGCTGAAGGAGGTGAACAAAGAGAAAAAGAAGGTGGTAAAGATAGTAAAGGTAAGTTTGATTCCGGCAGATATCTGCAAGCCTTGGGAATTGCTTATTTAAGTCCCCCAGAAATTGGTAGCATCACAGAGAAAGAAGCATTATTAGCCCAATACCAAGGTTGGGAAGACTAGCAAGTTTAACAAAGTTTAACAAGTTCAGACTTTTTTACTCAGAATTTCATAATTGAACATCAATATCGCTGTTAATCCCATTCAATTAACTATCTAGCTAGAACCCCGAATTTTCAAATAATTCGGGGTTATATCTACTCCAAAGTGCAAGTAATAGCTAACTCTGCATGATTGACTAAAGTCTCTTTTTCAAGTTGAAAAACTGGATATTGAGGTGTGATAGCTAGTAATTTATCAATTCTCTTCTGAGCATTTTCTACAACATTTATATTTAAACTACCGTTATTTAAGGAAGTTGCAAAATCTTCAGCTATTTTGGCTGTTCTTTCTAAGGATGAAGAATTGATATTGCGCGATACTATAAATAAATCACATCCAGCATTAAAAGCTTGTGCGACTGTTCCCGACTGCATGAACATATCGGCAACAGCTTTCATATCTAAGTCATCAGAAACAACAACTCCCTGAAAATTTAATTCTTCCCGAAGGATCTGATTTAAAATAGTTTTTGATAATGTAGCGGGAACTTCTGGATCAATTTGTGGAAACAAGATATGTGCTGTCATGATTAGCGGTATCTGTTCTGCAATTAAATCTTTAAACGGTATCAATTCTCGCTTTCGCAAATCCTCAACACTCAAATCCAATATTGGTAACTCCAGATGGGAATCTTTGCTAGTGTCTCCATGTCCGGGAAAGTGTTTAGCACAACCAAGAATACCCCCTTCCTTTAATCCCCGGTAATATTCCCGCGCACTTTGACTAGCAGTTTCGGAAGTTGTCCCAAAAGCACGGGGTCCAATAATTGGGTTTTGGGGGTTGGAAAAAATATCAGCAACGGGAGACCATGAGAGATTAATTCCCAGGGATTTTAATTCTAAAGCCGTGGCTTTTGCTACTTGATAGGCTTGCGAACGGCTACGCTGCGTCGAAGACGAACGCAGTAAATAAGCATGAGGAAAACGAGTAATCGGAAATGGTGTTCTGATCACCCTTCCACCTTCATGATCTAAGCTGGTAAACAGGGAATCACGTTCAGTATATTCTCGTATTTGTTGAATTAAATTCTTAAAACTTTCTAACCAAACTGGATATACGACACCATCAAGAAAGTTTTTAGCAAAAAATATCACCCCAACTGGTTTTAACTCACTGAGCGCCCGTTTATCATCATCGCTTAAGGTTGTACCAGAAACACCGAGAACCAGGTGATTGCCAAATCTTTGCAAATGCTGGGGTACTGACATAAAAGTAAAAATAAAGGATAAATTTTCTCTACTCTATCCTTTCTACCCTTTATTTTTTACGCTTCATCCTTCTCGAATCATAAAACTCACTGTCACCTGTCACCTTTTCCTCTGCATTTTCCCAAAGCCAGGTCAAATGTAACAGAATGCAAAGTATAATGAAAACGACAAAACAATTAAAAAATATTGAAAACAGTAGGTTAAAATGCGAGTAGTGATCGCTGGTGCTGGTCTAGCAGGACTTTCCTGCGCGAAATATCTCATAGATGCAGGTCACACTCCCATTGTCTTGGAGCGTAGGGATGTATTAGGTGGTCTTGTGGCAGCGTGGAAAGACTCTGACGGCGACTGGTACGAAACCGGGTTACACGCCTTCTTTGGGGCATACCCCAATATGCTGCAACTGTTTAAAGAGTTGGGCATTGAAGACAGACTCCAGTGGAAAGAGCATACACTGATTTTTAATCAACCAGATAAGCCCGGAACACTCTCACGTTTTGATGTTCCCGATATTCCTGCTCCGTTTAACATCATTGCCTCGATTCTTCGCAACAACGATATGTTGACTTGGGAGCAGAAGATTCGTTTCGCCATTGGGTTGCTTCCAGCCATAGTTCGCGGGCAAAAGTATGTTGAGGAGATGGACAAGTACAGCTTCTCCGATTGGTTAAAAAGGCAAGGAGTTGGTGAGCGGGTAGCCAGCGACGTGTTTATCGCTGCTTCCAAGGCGCTAACCTTTATCAACCCCGATGAAGTTTCCTCCACAATTTTATTAACCGCCCTCAATCGTTTTTTACAAGAACGATACGGCTCGAAAATCGCCTTTTTGGATGGTTCTCCCACAGAAAGACTCTGCCAACCCATCGTTGATTACATTACCGAACGGGGTGGAGAAGTCAGACTAAATGCCCCCTTAAAAGAGATTTTGCTCAACCCGGATGGTACAGTAAAAGGGTTCTTGCTGCGCGGGTTAAATGGGGAGCCAGATGAAGAAGTAACAGCAGACTTTTACGTATCAGCCATATCGGTTGACCCATTAAAAGTCATGTTGCCAGAACCTTGGAAGCAGATGGAATTTTTCCAAAAGCTGGAAGGTTTAGAAGGTGTACCAGTAATTAACCTCCATCTCTGGTTTGATCGGAAGTTAACAGACATTGATCACCTACTTTTTTCGCGATCGCCACTCCTCAGCGTTTATGCTGATATGAGCAACACTTGTCGTGAATATGCTAACCCCTCTCGCTCAATGCTGGAATTAGTTCTAGCTCCCGCCAAAGATTGGATTAGCAAATCCGATGAGGAAATTGTCTGGGCTACTATGGCCGAGTTAGAAAAACTCTTTCCCGACCACTTTAAAGGTGACAACCCAGCAAAACTGCTGAAATCTCACGTCGTCAAAACGCCGCGTTCAGTTTACAAAGCGACCCCTGGTCGTCAACAGTACCGTCCACCCCAACAAACTCCTGTAGCCAACTTCTTTTTGAGCGGGAGTTACACCATGCAACGCTATCTAGGCAGTATGGAGGGAGCCGTACTTTCTGGTAAGCTAACAGCACAGGCGATCTCCGATAGCTTGCGTGGCGACAACGGAGCCATAGCGACATCGGTAGCAAACTCTTCCAACCTGCAAACGCTAACTCGACCGCCCGCAACGAATGCTGCAACTGCCTGATTCCCCCCCGCGCATGAAAACGCTGGTCTCTGTAGACGAGTCCTACAAGCTTTGTCAGGAACTCACAGCCAAGTATGCCAAGACTTTTTACCTGGGTACATTGCTGATGAGTCCGGCAAAGCGTCGATCTGTTTGGGCAATATACGCTTGGTGTCGCCGTACAGATGAATTAGTAGATGGTCCCGCATCTGCTATAACCACGCCAGAAACCCTAGAACTATGGGAAAAGCAGCTGGACTCAATTTTTGCGGGACATCCATTAGACAATTACGATGTAGCTTTAGCAGATACACTCCAACAGTTTCCCCTGGATATTCAACCCTTTCGGGATATGATTGCAGGTCAGCGAATGGACTTGTACCGCAGTCGCTATGAAACATTTGAGGACTTGTATCTCTATTGCTACCGTGTTGCTGGAACTGTGGGCTTGATGTCAACCACGATTATGGGTGTCGATAATAGCATCTATACAGCGCCTTGGCATCGAGATAAAAAACCCTATTTGCCCATAGACGAAGCCATCGCCTTGGGTATAGCCAACCAACTGACTAACATTCTCCGCGATGTGGGCGAGGACGCAAGCCGGGGCAGAATCTATATCCCCCTGGAAGACTTGGCTAAATTCAACTATAGCGAAGAAGAACTTTTCCAAGGTATTTTAGATGACCGTTGGCGTTCCTTGATGCGCTTTCAAATTGACCGCGCCCGTGAATTTTATACCAAAGCCGATAAGGGAATTAGCTATCTTGCTCCTGATGCCCGTTGGCCAGTTTGGGCAGCATCTATGCTATATGGACAGATTTTAGATGTGATTGAGCGCAATGATTATGAAGTGTTCAGTCAACGTGCTTACGTCCCCCAGTGGCAAAAATTACGGACATTGCCAGCAGCTTGGATGCGATCGCAAGTGCTATAACTTGGTCATTGGTCATTGGTTATTAGTCATTGGTCATTAGTCATTAGCAACGGACAACTGACCACTGACAAATTACAAAAAAACTATTGACTAGCCAAAAATTCTCTGCTAATATTATTAGCTATGACCTCTGGAGAGGTGGCTGAGTGGTCGAAAGCGGCAGATTGCTAATCTGTTGATGGAATCGTAAGGTCCATCCGAGGGTTCGAATCCCTCCTTCTCCGTTTAAAATTTCCATAATATATGGGAATTAACCGCATTCACAAGCATATTTTTGGATTTAGCACTGATTTATATATTTCCAAAAGTAAATCCTACTATTTAACATTTGAAGCTTGGGACATTAGCGGCTAAACTAACTGGTTAGTTTGTTGATTGATTTACAGGCTCCTCAAAATGAGAGGAGTGAAAGAAATATATGCCAAAATTTAGTGTTTCCCTAGCCTTGAGTTTAGCGACCATAGCCAGTAGTTTGTTGATGTCTGCTTGTGAAAACACCACCACAACTAATGCAACTAATAATACAGGCACAACAGGGACTACAGCTACCCCAGCAGCTAACACCACTACCACATCTGCTGGTACCAAAGGTTTAAAAATTGGTAGTTTGTTACCAACAACAGGCGACTTAGCTTCCATCGGCCAACAGATGGCTGGTTCAGTTCCCCTACTGGTGGAAACCGTCAACGCTTGCGGTGGAGTCAACGGAGAAAAAGTCAGTTTAGTAGAAGTAGACGACCAAACTGACCCGAAAGCAGGTGCAGCAGGTATGACCAAATTAGCAACTGTAGATAAAGTTGCTGGTGTCGTAGGTTCATTTGCTAGTAGCGTTTCTACAGCGGCTGTTTCAGTAGCCACTCCTAACAAAGTCATGCTTGTTTCCCCTGGGAGTACCAGCCCGGTATTTACCGAAAAATCGCAAAAAGGCGATTTTAAAGGCTATTGGGCGCGGACTGCTCCCCCAGATACCTACCAAGCACTAGCTTTAGCCCAACTTGCTAAGAAAAAAGGTTTTAAAAGAGTTTCCACAGTTGTGATTAACAACGACTATGGCGTAGGTTTTGAAAAAGCATTTGTCCAAACTTTTGAAAAATTAGGTGGAACTGTAGTTAATAAAGACAAACCAGTTCGCTATGACCCCAAAGCGCAAACATTTGAAACAGAAGCAGGTGCTACTTTCGCTGGTAAACCAGATGCTGTCTTAGCTGTCATGTATGCAGAAACAGGTAGTCTATTCCTCAAAGCTGCTTACCAACAAGGTCTGGCCAAGGGAGTACAAATCATGTTAACTGATGGGGTGAAGTCTGATAGTTTCCCTCAACAAGTAGGTAAAAGTGCTGATGGCAAATATTTGTTATCTGGGGCGATAGGTACAGTTCCCGGTTCTAGCGGTAAAGGGTTAGAAGCCTTTAATAAATTGTGGAAAGAGAAAAAAGGCGGTACACCAGGAGAATACGCACCTCAAGCCTGGGATGCTTCAGCTTTGTTGGTATTAGCAGCCCAAGCATCTAAGGAAAATACAGGTGTAGGCATTGCTGGTAAACTTCGGGAAGTTGCGGCTGGTAACGGTACACCAGTAAGTGATGTTTGTCAAGGACTAAATCTGCTCAAAGAAGGTAAAAAGATTAATTACCAAGGCGCAAGCGGTGATGTCGATGTCGATGCTAACGGTGATGTGATCGGTACTTACGATGTTTGGACTGTGGGTGATGATGGCAAAATCAAGGTGATTGATCAGGTTAGTCCTAAATAGAAACTAGGGAAATGGGGTGTAGGGTGTAGGGTGTAGGGTGCAGGGGGAGGTTCATAATCCAATCACCAATCACCAATCACCAATCCCCAGTTCCCAGTCCCCAGTGATTTAAAAACCACTAAAATTGTAACCAACACCAACTAACAAACCGACATCGGTTTGATCAAAAAATCCTGCATTTACAGCAGCGGTGGCGGTAAATCTACTATTTAAAGGTACATCAATACCACCAGTGATCATAACGGCTGTTTCCGAGTTATCACCAGTTTGAATGGCTGCACCAACTCCCACATAGGGAGCAATGGGTAAACGTTCGGTAAATGGATCTCCTACCTGCTGGAAGGAGAAATCGTAGGTGATGGGAACGAGAAATAGGGTGTTATCCCCTAATATTACTGAGGGTCTTAAAGATAAAGACCTGGTGAAACCAATTTTACTGAGGACTGTAAAGTTACCATCGCCTAATGATGTACTACCCCCACTTATACCAATATTAGCGCCAACGCCAATATAGCTACTACCTCCACGAGTAGGTCTACCAGGATCAATATCAGCTTGTGCTATTTGGTTTGGCTGTGCTACTTGAGCAACAGATGGCTGGGAAGTTGCTGCTGTATCTTCAGTCAGCATCATGGATGAGGTGGCCACTGTCCCTGGAATGGGTATGATTGTTCGATTAGGGGTTTTTTCTGTAGCGACGTTGGGAAACTGCTGTACTTCAGCCACAGTGGTTGTGGTAAGTTCTGTAGTTTCCTGGTTATCAGAAATTACAGCGGTATCAGGCTGGTTTGTCTGAGCAGTTGCAGAGAGGCTGCTACCTAAAACTGTCAGCACTACCAGACTTGGTAAGCAAAAAAGATTTTTACGTAAGGACATAGTATTCACGTTCACTCCTACATCAATTATGAAGACAACAAATAATTTTTGCTGTGGCTTTAATTTAACAAATTTGAGCAATACTGAACATCTAACATCAAATAATCGTTTTTACATCTTTAATTTGGCGTATGCAATTGGAATGGGAGCAACTAACTATTAAAGGATACAACAGGGAACTTTTAACAGGGAACAGGGTTGAACGTCTCTTAGCAGAAGGCTTTGTGCTTAAATTTTGTAACTCCTTTATCTGAAATTTGCTGTAAATCCTGAATCTCACAGATAATCAATAATTCCTTGATGGTACAAGACCCCAGATTTATACTTGCTCGACGAGAAGCAAACTAAGTGGGGTCAATCCAAAATTATCTGACTGAAATGTAAATTTTTGTAACATTGATGTCTTCAAGACTAGAAAGCTGATATCCAGATAGCTAAACTAACAAAAAGTGCATCTGTACTGTTTATAAAAATTGTCGATATGGCGCTATAGCCTTAATGATCCCAGTTCAACTGATCTTAAAAAACTTCCTGAGTTACCGTGATGCAGCTTTAGATTTTGGCGGTTTGCATACGGCTTGTATTTGTGGTTCTAATGGTGCGGGTAAATCTTCGCTGCTGGAGGCTATCACTTGGGCTATTTGGGGTGAAAGCCGTGCCACTGTTGAAGATGATGTGATTTATTCTGGCGCAAAAGAAGTCAGAGTCGATTTTACTTTTTACAATAATCAACAAAAATATCGGGTAATTCGTACCCGTGTCCGGGGTGCAACTAGCCTCCTGGAATTTCAAATTGAAACTCCTGCTGGCTTTCGTCCTCTCACTGGTAAAGGGATGCGAGCAACACAGGACGTAATCATACAACATATTAAACTGGATTACGAGACTTTTATTAATTCGGCTTACTTGCGTCAAGGTCGAGCAGATGAATTTATGCTCAAGCGTCCCACTGAACGGAAGGAAATTTTAGCGGAGTTATTAAAACTTAATCAGTATGATCAATTGGAAGAACGGGCTAAGGACAGTTCTAAACAGTATAAAGGACGGGCGGAAGAGTTAGAACGCTCTTTGGAAAATATCAAATCTCAACTCCAACAACGGGAAACTACGAAAGCCGAAAGAGTCGAGTTGGAAGTTAAACTCAATCAACTGCAACAGCAGCAAGCTTTTGAGCATATTCAATTACAAAATTTACAGCTTGTCCAACATCAACGCCAAAATTTTGCAGAAAAATTGAGTTTTGTCAAACAGCAATATCAAAATCTTACTCAAGATGGCGATCGCTTACATCAAGAAATATTAGCTGTGAAGTCCCAATTAACGGATTTAGAAGCTATTTTAAATCAAGAGGCGAAAATTACAGCCGGATACGCTCAATATCAAAGTTTACAGGCTCAAGAAGAAGCTTTTACCGTTAAGTTTGAACAACATACCCGTGCTATTAGTTTCAGACAGCAGCAGCAACAACAACTTGCTCAACAAATTCAATCTCTGGAACGCCAACTACAACAAGCAGAAGCTCAATTAGAAGCTTTAGAACAACAAGAGCGAGAACTGCAACAAACCCTAACTAAAGCTGCGGAAGTAGAACCTGCTTTATCTCAATTAGCTGCGGCTCGTGAACATCTTAATTATTTGGATCAGTTGCAAATGCAGGTGAATCCTTTATTACAACAAAGAGGGATTTTACAAAGTCAATTAGATCGCGTCCATGCTAGTCTAGTGGCACGGTTAGAACAGTTGCAAGCTACAGAAAAACAACTCCAAAGCCAAAATAGCCGTCAACCCCAATTGCAACAAGAGTTAATGAATATCGGTATTCAGATTGAAGAGTTAGATAAAAAGCGGGTTTATTTGCAAAGAGTCCAGGAAAAAGGACATGAACGCCGACATTTTATTGAACGTTTGCAAGCTCACCAAAGAGACTACGAGAAATTACTGGGAGAATTAGAGCAAAAAATCCAAATGCTGCAAAATCCTGATGCTTTATGTCCTTTGTGTGAGCGTCCTTTAGATGAACATCACTGGAGTCGAGTGATCCAAAAAACTCAACTGGAGTATGAAGATACTCAAGGGCAATTTTGGGTAGTCAGGGAACAGATGGCGGTTTCTGACCGAGAAATTCAGGTATTAAGACAGGAATATAGGGAAATATTGCAGCAATTAGGGTCTTATGATACTTTAAGGGAGAAAAGGGGACAATTAGCTGCCCAGTTACAAGCAACTACAGATACTCAAGCACAGTTACAACAAATATTAGCAGAAAAAGCAACTCTAGAACTTTCTCTACAAGGTGACTATGCTCCTGTTCAACAAGCTGAACTTCAGCAGTTAAACCAGAATTTACAACAACTTAATTATAATGAACAAGATCATGCTTTAGCTAGAAGTGAAGTAGAGCGTTGGCGATGGGCAGAAATTAAACAGGCGCAGATTAAAGATGCTAAGAAAAAACAAGCACAGCTAGAAGCGAGAAAACCAGAACTACAAGCTAGTATTGATGAGTTAAAAGTCAAAATTCAGTCAGAAAAAACAGATTCGGATATAGCAAGACAAATAACGGCTTTAGAACAGGAAATTAAGGAAATTGGTTACAGTTCTGAAGCACACAATAACTTACGCCCAGGTGTCAGAGAGTTTCAATCTTGGCAGTTGCGTTATCAACAATTATTATCTGCTCAACAGCAATATCCCCAACTGCAAACAAGATTAGAGGATTTAATAACTTCTCGCCATAGCAGATTAGCAGATCAGCAAAAACTTCAGGTTGAAATTGATAGTATTGTGGAGCAATTAAAAGCTAGTGCTAATCCCATTGAGCAAATCAATGGTTTAGAGCAGCAAATAGCTATTCGTAGACGGGAACTGGATCAAAAAATTGCTCATTTGGGGCGTTTGGAACAACGAGTACATCAGTTAGAAATGCTGCAAAATCAGTATGAGCAAGAGCAGGAACAATTAAAATATTGCAAACAACAACAGCGTGTCTATCAGGAATTAACGCAAGCTTTTGGTAAAAATGGCATCCAAGCATTGATGATTGAAAATGTGTTACCCCAACTAGAAGCTGAGACAAATCAACTGCTTTCGCGGTTGAGTTCTAATCAGTTGCACGTACAATTTGTTACTCAAAAAGCGGGACGTAGTGGAAAGTCAACGAGGAAAAATGCCAAGTTGATTGATACTTTAGATATTTTAATTGCTGATGCGCGGGGAACAAGAGCCTATGAAACCTATTCTGGGGGCGAAGCTTTTAGAATTAATTTTTCGGTGCGGTTAGCGTTGGCGAAATTATTAGCACAGCGGGCTGGGGCCGCGTTACAATTATTAATTGTTGATGAGGGTTTTGGTACACAAGATACAGAAGGTTGTGATCGCTTAATTGCGGCGATAAATGCGATCGCTGCTGACTTTGCTTGTATTCTTACTGTAACTCATATCCCTCATCTTAAAGAAGCTTTTCAAGCCCGGATTGAAGTCAATAAAACTCAGCAAGGTTCACAGCTATCTTTATCAATTTAATACTTGACTATTTCATCATCTACCTTGACATGAGCGCGGTTTTTTAGTGATAATACCCGTGCTAGATTCTAAATTTTACTGACAAATGTTTACTATTATTCACTCATAGCATCACTGGTAATATTGTTGCTGTTTTTGATGCTGTTATCTAAAAAAGGATTGATTGAGAATCTACTTCTATAGGTAATATCATCATTGATCTGCATTCATCTGCGGTTAATTATTCTAAAAATTCTATTTCATGCAGTTTCATATCAACTTAGCATTTTCAATTCCTCAACATAGCATTAGTTTATAAATAAAAGCTATAGATCATCAAAAATATTTATTCATTATGGCAAATAAAAAGTCTCAAAATAATCAAATCAGCAGCACTATACTCAAGCAAAACCTAATATGAACATTGTAATAATTGAGCTAATCACCTGTGTAGTAATTCCATTAATTGCCTTACATATTTTCAAGTTTATAGTCCCAAAATTTAGTCACAATAAAATCCAAAAATATCAAAACAATAACATATACAAAGCCGATTCATCTAACTCTTTGGCAAGTAAATTACAAAGAGAAATATCTGAACGGCAAAGAATCGAAACAGAATTAGAAAAATCACTATTTTTGCAAAAAGCTACTCTAGAATCTACAAAAGACGCTATTTTAATATTAGATAATCTAGATACAGTTCTTGGATTTAATCAAAATTTTCTAGATATATGGGGAATTTCTGAATTATTAGTTAAATCAGGTAATTACAAAAAATTCCTGATAATTGCGCTCAAAAAAATAGAACGCCCTAGACATTATTTATCAATATTTATAAAATTAAATCAGAATACAGATATTCAACTTAATGAAATTAATGAAATTAATGAAACCATACTTTTCAAAGATGGAAGAATATTTAATGCTTATTGTCAACGTCAACAACTTGGGGAAAAAAAAATTGGGATAGTTTGGAGTTTTCGTGATGTTACCGTTGAAAAATTAGCATTAAATACAATTCAATATCACACCTTATATGACCTTTTAACCAATTTACCCAACCGAGTGTTATTTAATAGTCTACTGATGACATCTTTAGAAAAAGCCGATCATAATTATAACCTGGCAGTATGTTTTTTAGATTTAGACCGCTTCAAAAAAATTAATGACAGTCTGGGTCATGCTATTGGTGATCAATTATTACAAATGGTTGCCCAAAGAATTAGGCAATGTCTGCGTCCTGGTGATACAATTGCTCGTTGGGGAGGGGATGAGTTTACTATTATCTTACCGGAAATTAGCAATAGTGAAGATATAACTCTAATTCAAGAGCGTATATTTGCAGCTTTTAAACAAGGATTTAAAATAGATAATCACCACTTAAATATTAGTCCCAGTATTGGTATTGCGTTGTATCCTCAACATGGCAAAGATGCGGAAACTCTGATTAAAAATGCCGATGCAGCTTTATCCCGTGTAAAATTACAGGGACGTAATCAATACAAACTGTATCACCCGGCGATTAATTCCCAAGCTACAGAATTGTTTATCTTAGAAAATAGTTTGCACCAGGCCTTAGAACGGCAAGAATTTAAAGTTTACTACCAACCGCAGGTAAACAGTTCTACGGGTGAAATTACTAAAATGGAAGCTTTGCTACGTTGGGAACATCCAGAATTAGGTTTAATTCCACCAGCTACTTTTATTCCTATTGCTGAAGAAACTGGATTAATTTTACCAATTTCTGAATGGGTTTTGAAAACTGCTTGTTTACAAAATAAAACTTGGCAGGAAACTCTAAATTTTCCATCTTTATCAGTAGCTGTAAATCTTTCAACCAGACAATTTCAGCAACTTAACTTAGTTAGCATGGTACAACAGGTACTATTAGAAACTAACTTAGAACCTCAATATTTAGAGTTAGAAATTACTGAAACCGTGGCGATGCAAGATGTAGAATTAAGTAGAAAGATTTTAAAAGAATTAGATAAGATAGGACTTACTATATCAATAGATGACTTTGGCACAGGATATTCTTCTCTCAGTTATTTAAAAGACTTTCCCATTCATGCTTTAAAAATTGATCAGTCTTTTGTGCGTGATCTTGTAAATGGTGATAATCAAACGGCGATTACAACAGCAATAATTGCTTTAGCGCATGGACTGAATTTAGCAGTAGTTGCAGAGGGAGTTGAAACTGAAGAGCAATTCAATTTACTGCGAATTCTAGAATGTGAAGTTATGCAAGGTTATCTTTTTAGTCACCCTCTTTCCGCTGAAGAAGCGACGAGAATGCTGAGAGCATATAAATAAACCGCATAGAGTAAGAAACTCTTATTTAGTTACATAAATTAGGGAGTAGGTAATTGGTAGTTGGTAATTGGGAAAAATTTTTCCCCAATCCCCAGTCGCCAATCCTATTCTTCAACTCGTTTAGTATTACCCGCTTTTACCCAACCTTCTTGATCACTACCTTCAATACGAACCTTTTGCCAGTTTTTATCTTGGCTTTCTTCTAAAATAATTACTTTTTGATTACCACCAACACCACCAACACTCTGTGCATCTAGAGTTGGTTGATCTCGCATACTCAAACCTTGAGGCCAAGTGACAATAGCTTGATAAGCTCCAGGTGGTAATGATTGAGGTGATTTAGTAGGAGTAGGAGTAGGAGTAGGGGTAGGTTTAGGGCTAGATTGAGGTTTGGAAGTAGTTTTAACTTGAGCTACTTTTGGTTTATCAGGTTTGGGTTTGGGATTATCATTAGCAAACATGGGTTTTTCAGGAGGTATAGCGGTGCGATTAACAAAATAGAGAGCTATTGTTACTCCACTACCTAATAAAACTGCGATCGCTAATAAAAAACCAAGTATAAGTTTAAGCAAGCCAGAAAGCATATTTATATCCTTTAGTTAGTTGTCAGGAGTCAGAAGGGGCGAACGGCCGTTCGCCCGTACAGGAGTCAGGAGAATCAAAAAAAATTTCACCTTTGTTTCCCTGTTTCCTGTTTTTATCAATAGTCCATAGTAAATGATCATTAAACTATGAACTATTGATTAAAGAATTTTGACTAAATTATTATTACATTTGGCGTTGAATGCGTTCACTCAAAGAACTATGCTTAGAAGCCAAACGCGCCCTACCCGCAGCAGCCCATTCTTGCAGTTTTTGAATCTGTTCTACCGCTGTTCGCGCTAAAGGTATGATTTGACTAGCGGCTTCTAAAATATCATCGGTGGTAAAATCACGATTTTGGCTAAATCCGATGTGCATCGCTTCAATTAACGTTTGTTCAATCTCAGCACCGGAAAAATCAGGTGTTTCGTAGGCTAACCTATCAATTTCATAGCTTTTCAAATTGTGGGGACGCAATCTGGATAAATGGACGTTAAAAATGGCTTTTCTCTCTTCTTGGCTAGGTAAACCGACAAAGAAAATTTCATCAAATCGACCTTTTCGCAGCATTTCCGGGGGTAAGGCTTGAATATCGTTAGCGGTAGAAACAACAAACACAGGGGAAGTTTTTTCCGCTAACCAGGTGATAAATGTCCCAAATACCCGGCTAGTTGTTCCCGCGTCAC
>RDYJ01000151.1 GCA_004293145.1 Nostocales cyanobacterium
GCTTGGTTGCAACAGGGAAGGAATTTTAGTTTAAGCGATCGCCAACGTATCTATTCTAAACAACGGCAAATCCTCAGTCGCATTATTCCCCAACATCGGAAAATGCAGGAAACAGGACAGCTAGAAGTTACCACTACCCCCTACACTCACCCAATTTTACCCTTGTTAGCTGATACCAATTCTGGGCGGGTCGCAGTGCCAAATATGACGCTGCCTAACTCTCGTTTTCAGTGGGCGGAAGATATTCCTCGGCATTTACAGAAATCTTGGGATTTATATAAAGACCGCTTTGGGCAAGAACCCAAGGGTTTATGGCCTTCGGAACAGTCA
Source organism: Nostocales cyanobacterium (assembly GCA_004293145.1). GTDB lineage: Bacteria > Cyanobacteriota > Cyanobacteriia > Cyanobacteriales > Nostocaceae > RDYJ01. The sequence continues at coordinate 331 of RDYJ01000151.1, forward strand.
GTTAGTCCAGAGATTCTGCCGTATATTATTAAACAAGGATTTAAGTGGATTTGCTCAGATGAAGCCGTCTTAGGTTGGACGATCAAACACTTTTTCCATCGGGATGGCGCGGGAAATGTCCAACAACCTGAATTGCTTTATCGTCCTTATCGGTTGCAAACTCCAGCCGGCGATGTATCCATAGTTTTCCGGGATCATAGATTATCAGATTTGATTGGTTTTACCTACAGTTCGATGCAGCCAAAACAAGCTACAGCGGATTTAGTGGGACATTTGCAAGCGATCGCCAAAAAACAACGAGAAAACCCCACAGAACAACCTTGGTTAGTTACCATTGCTTTAGATGGGGAAAATTGCTGGGAATTTTATCCCCAAGACGGTAAACCTTTCTTAGAAACCTTGTATCAAAGTTTGAGTAATGAACCCCATATCAAACTTGTTACCGTCTCGGAATTTCTAGAAAAATATCCTGCTACAGCTACCATTCCCGGTGAACAATTACATAGCGGTTCTTGGGTAGATGGCAGTTTTACCACTTGGATAGGAGATGCCGCTAAAAATCGCGCTTGGGACTACCTCACCCACGCCAGACAAGTTTTAGCCAATCATCCCGAAGCTACGGAAGAAAATAACCCCGCAGCATGGGAATCCTTATATGCAGCTGAAGGTTCAGATTGGTTTTGGTGGTTTGGTGAAGGACATTCTTCAAACCAAGATGCCATATTTGATCAACTATTTAGAGAACATTTATATGGCATTTATAAAGCCTTAAATGAACCCATACCCGCCTATTTGACAAAACCGCTAGAAGTGCATGAAGCAAAGGCAGACCATCGACCAGAAAGTTTTATTCATCCCGTTATTGATGGTAAAGGTGATGAACAAGACTGGGATAAAGCTGGACGGATAGAAGTTGGTGGTGCTAGGGGAACAATGCACAATAGCAGCTTAGTTCAGCGCCTTTGGTATGGGGTAGATCACCTGAATTTTTATTTGCGGGTAGATTTTAGAAGTGGCGTTTCACCAGGAAAAGAACTACCAACAGAATTAAATTTACTCTGGTATTATCCAGATAGAACAATGGTGAATAGTCCTGTACCTTTAGCGGAAGTTCCAGATATTGCACCAGCTAATTATCTGTTTCATCATCATTTAGAAATTAATTTACTCACACAATCAGTTCAATTTCGTGAAGCAGGAAATAATTATCAATGGCATCCCCGTGTTAGTCGCGCCCAAGCTGCTTTAAATACTTGTTTAGAAGTAGCAGTACCTTGGGCAGATTTGCAAGTTCCTCCAGATTATCCTTTGCGTTTAATTTTGGTTTTAGCTGATGATGGTTGTTTTCACAGTTATTTACCGGAAAATTCTTTGATTCCGATTGAAGTACCGTAGAAAGGAGTCAGGAGTCAGGAGTCAGGAGGAAGAAGTAGGTTGGGTTGACGAAAGGAAACCCAACATCTTTTGTATCTCACGCAGAGACGCAGAGAACGCAGAGAAAGAGAATACTTCAAAAGTAGATTAAGTTTTGTAGTGAGGACTGAAGTCCTCAAGTAAGGAATAAATTCCTTACTACGAACTTTGCGTTTAAAAAATGGGTGTTAAATCTAAAATAAAACCTGGTAATACATCTTCTCCAAATAAAGTTTGAGGATGTTCTAATATTTCTAATTCTTGATTTTGACGATATATTTCTATTTGTTTATCTTTAGGATTAATTAACCAACCTAAACGCAAACCATTATTAATATATTCTCGCATTTTGGCTTGGGTATCTGCTAAATCATCACTTTCGGAAACTAATTTCTTCTTCTCTTCTTGTTCTCTTCTTCTTCTCTTCCTTCGTGTACTTCGTGCCTATCCCTACGGGACGCTTCGCGAACGTGGTTCATTAAATCCTAAAAATCTGGGTTTAGCACTGCTAAACCCTTACCTCTAACTATTAAAATTCCGCGCTTTGTGGTGTGCGGGGGAAAGGAATTACATCCCGAATATTCCCCATACCCGTCATAAACTGTACCAACCTTTCAAACCCCAAACCGAAACCAGCATGAGGTACAGTACCATAACGACGCAAATCTAAATACCACCATAAATCTTCTGGTTTCATTCCCTGGGCTAAAATCCGTTTCTCTAACACATCTAATCTTTCTTCCCGTTGAGAACCACCAATGATTTCGCCTATTTTCGGTGCTAGAATATCCATTGCGCGAACGGTTTTTTCATCATCACTCAACCGCATATAAAAAGCTTTGATTTGGGCGGGATAATCTGTAACAATGACAGGTTTTTTAAACAGTTGTTCTGCTAAATAACGTTCATGTTCTGATTGTAAATCTGCACCCCAACTCACAGGATAATCAAATTTAACATCAGCTTTTTCTAAAAGTTTAACTGCATCAGTGTAAGTTAAACGTTCAAATTGATTATTAATAATGTTATCTGCGGTTTCTAGGACGGTTTTATCAATACGTTCATTGAAAAATTCCATGTCTTCTGGACAAGTTTCTAATACATATTTAAAGATATATTTTAGAAACTCCTCTGCTAAATCCATATTTCCTTCTAAGTCACAAAAAGCCATTTCTGGTTCCACCATCCAAAATTCTGCTAAGTGACGAGATGTGTTAGAATTTTCGGCGCGGAATGTAGGACCAAAGGTGTAAACGTTACTAAAGGCCATCGCCATTATTTCGGCTTCTAGTTGTCCACTTACTGTTAAATATGTGGGTTTTCCAAAGAAGTCTTGAGTATAATCAATTTCTTTGTTTTCAGTTCGGGGAACATCTTTTAAATTCAAGCTGGTGACATTAAATAATTCCCCCGCACCTTCACAATCACTCGCGGTTAAAATGGGAGTATGTACCCACAAAAAACCACGTTGTTGAAAAAATTGATGAATCGCAGTGGCGCAAGCATTTCTCACCCGGAAAACTGCACCAAAGGAGTTAGTTCTACCACGTAAATGGGCAATGGTTCTTAAAAACTCAAAGGAATGACGTTTTTTTTGCAGAGGATATGTTTCGGGATCAGCATCTCCGTATACTTTTACTGTATCTGCTTTTAATTCTATTCTTTGTCCTTTGCCTTGAGAAGCTACTAGCACTCCTGTTACTTCAACAGAAGCACCTGTGTTTATCTGTTTTAATATTCCTTCGTAGTTTGGTAAATCTTGATTAATAACTACTTGCAAGTTACCTAATGATGAGCCATCATTAACTTCCAGAAACGCAAATCCCTTTAACTCGCGTTTTGTTCTTACCCAACCTTGGACTATCAAAGTTTCTTCAGGTTGACCACTTCTTAATATTTCGGCAATTCGATGTTTGAGCATTTTTTACAAGTTGTATTTTTTCACTACATATAACATTAATTTTAACCAGGGAATAGGTAATAGGGGGAGATGAATAATCCAATTAGCAATTACCCAACCCAAGATTTTAACATCCAACCTATAATTATGCCTAAACCACCAAAGCGAACTGCTTGCCAAAAAGGTCGATTGAGACTCTTCCACGAAAATAACTGGCTTTCTAAGTTAATTTCTAGCACTTCCAACTCTTTTTCTAGGCGTTTTAATTCGGCTTTAATTTCTGGGTTCTGATTTTTATTTTCTTTGAGATTTTTAATTTCTTGTTGCCATTGTGCCTTTTGCTGTTGATCCTTTTGCACTTGGGTATATCTTTCTTTTAAGAGTCGGAGTGAAGTTTCTAGTTCCTCCAGTTCCTGTTCAAAGTCTGCTTCTGAATTTTCTTCTGGTTTGGTCATTGTTGATGGATCATTGGTGATTGGTCATTGGCTATGATAATTACATCATAACTTTTGTCTATTGACTCAGCACTTAATCTTATGTATCAAACCAGTCAACTAAATGATGTTACTACTCTGGATCTCGCCCAAGCCCTGATGGAAAGACTAAGCATTTCTCCTGATGATTGGCATCGTCTTAAGTCTAACCGCAATTCCCGCGCTAGTGAACAGTTAGCGGCTGCTATGGTATTTCTCCTCAAAAATCAGCCCCAAGAGGCACAAGCTAGGTTAGAACAGGCTGTAGGCTGGTTAGATAAGTCAATTTCTGCCCCTCCCTGTCCTACTCACGGGAAAAGTTGAAGGACTCTTTACTGGGGAGATGGGGTGAATAATATATTACTTCTTACCTCCTGACTCCTGTACAGACGTTCCGCCTTCCACGTCTGTACTGACTCCTGACTCCTCCCTTCTGCCTTCTATCGTCTTAAAGATAACAAACGCCTGGTTTCTAGTTGTTTACAAAGCCTTAATTCTGTACCTTTGCGGTTCCACTCTACTTGATCAAATATTTGATGCAAAAGAGTCATACCTCGACCATTTTCTGATTCATCTGGTGGTAAATAATCGGTAGGATCACTATCAGCATCATAGGATGGAGTGAAGCCACTACCTTGATCGGAAATAATCCACCAATATTGATTATCTATCAAGGAAAAACGAACTACTACTGATTTGCCAGGATCGAGATTATTGCCGTGTTTAGCTGCGTTGACTAGGGCTTCTTGAAGTCCTAACCGCAGTTCTGCTTGTAGTTTTGTGGGAACATCTGCCAATAGTAAATCTAATATTGGACACAAATAAAGAGTTGAGGCAAAACTAATAGTACCCCAAGAACGCCCAAGCGGACGAAGAGAAATGGTAATCACAAGAGAAACCCCGTAGCTTTTAGTTAGCTAGACATCAGTTTGGTGTTGTATGCACCCTGATTAAAATTAAGGTGGTCATTCTGCCTTCAAACCTGCGTCTGTAAAACTAAATTTTTGAAAATGCTAGGGAGCATAGACTCTCATATATTGAGTGAAAATTGGTTAATTAATATTTGGCTGTAATTGTTTTGCAGTCGCAGTGAACAATTAATCAGTTCCTATTTATTCCTTTGAATGAGTATATAAATATTCCAACTTGATCGCCGCTTAATAATTTACACAATTTGATTCACCTTTTGAGATCAGAGCCTATGCAACTTTAATGTTTTTAAACAAAAAGAATTTTATTTTTAGGTTTAGTTTGATTTTAGCATTATTAGTATTTACTAGACTACAAATTTTCCATTTAAGTTTTTGTAAAGAATTGATGATGAGCTAATTCAAAGCAGATTCTTCTGTTAAGATGGCGATCGCACCAAAAAAGCTGCTGTTTCGACGTGGGCAGTTTGGGGAAAAAATTCGGCTGGCTGTACTCTTGTAAGATTGTATTTTCCATGTTCACAAAGTAATTTCAGGTCACGAGCTAGGGTAGCTACTTTACAACTGACGTAAACAATCCGCGAAGGTTGCAAGTCAAGTAAAGATTTGATGACATTAGCCTCACATCCTTTACGTGGCGGATCAAGTAACACAATATCTGGTATAATCCCCAAATTTGGTAGACTTTTTTCCACTGCTCCTACTTGAAATGTAACATTATCAATTCCATTTAGTTGAGCATTTAAAATAGCCTGTTCTACTGCTGTTGATTGCACTTCCAAGCCGATAACTTGGCGTGCTTGTTTTGCTAGGGGTAAGGTTAAAGTACCAATACCACAGTAGGCATCAACTAAAACTTCATGACCTTGTAAATTTAGTTCTGACTGAATTACCTGTAAAAGTGATTCAGCTGTTTCGGTATACACTTGAAAAAATGTATCCGGGCGCACTTGAAATTCTAATCCGGCGAATATTTCTCGCAGGTAAGGAATTCCAGCAATACAAGTTGTTTCATTACCAAATATAGCATTTGTGCGATCGCTATTTCGATTCAATGAAACTCCTACTAGCTGGGGATAACGCTGCAACCATTCCTGTGCTTGACTTTCAATCCCCCGTAAATTTCCATGTTTGACTACTAAAGTTAGTAGCATTTCTCCTGTACGCCGACCAATACGTAAACCCAAATGACGAATTTCTCCTTGATGGCGTTTTTCGTCATAAATTGACCAACCCTGTTTTTGGATATCCTGTTTTACCTCAGCTAAGAGAGGATTTAAACGTTGGTCTTGCACTGGACATTGATTTAAGTTGATTAATTGATGACTACCTTTTTGGTAGTAACCAGCTTGAACCTGACCTGTAGCTGAGATACCAAGAGGATAAGTAGCTTTGTTGCGATAATCTAAAAATGAATCAGCTATCAACACCGGATCTACCGATGGGTTCACAAATCCGCCAAGTCTTTCTAAAGCTTGAAGCACTTGATTTTGTTTAGCTGTGAGTTGGTAATTATAATTTATATGCTGCCATTCACAACCGCCACATTTATCAGCGACAATGCAACTGGGGCGGATACGTTGTGGAGATGGTTGAAGTATTTGTTTGAGGGTAGCATGAGCATATTTTGGCTTAACGTGTACTAGTCTAACTAGAATGCGATCGCCCACTACGGTATCTGGAACAAAAACCACACGCTGATCAAAGCGTCCTACCCCATCACCAGTGTCGCTTAAATCAGAAATTTCCAGTTCAATTATTTCACCCTGCCGCCAAACTGTATTACTCATTAGTCGTTAGTCATTAGTTATTAGTCGGTGGGAACGGGGAATAGGGAATAGGCAAAAGTTACAATATATTAATTTAATTTGCATAATTTACACCAATTACCAATCACCTATTACCAATTCCCAATCACCAATTCCTATCTTGCCATACCCTTCACTTCTGTACCGCGAACTGGTTAAACTAACAAATAATATTATTTCGTTTGATTGCCATAATCATGACTGTAATTAGCCAAGTTATTCTCCAAGCGGACGACGAACTGCGTTACCCTAGCAGTGGCGAACTCAAAAGTATCAAAGAATTTTTGCAAACAGGCGCACAGCGCACTAGAATCGCTGCTACCCTATCCGAAAATGAAAAAAAGATAGTTCAGGAAGCAACCAAAAAACTTTGGCAAAAGCGCCCTGATTTTATCGCCCCCGGTGGTAATGCTTACGGAGAAAAGCAACGTGCTTTATGTATCCGTGATTTTGGCTGGTATTTGCGCCTGATTACCTATGGTGTACTTGCTGGAGACAAAGAACCAATTGAAAAAATTGGTTTGATTGGTGTGCGAGAAATGTATAATTCTCTGGGCGTTCCTGTACCTGGAATGGTGGAAGCTATCAGTTCTCTCAAACAAGCATCCTTGGACTTGCTGAGTGCTGAAGATGCAGCAGCAGCAGCGCCTTACTTTGATTACATCATTCAAGCGATGTCCTAATCCCAAGGATAATTTCAGTTAGCGATCGCCTCAACGACTGACACTTCACACAAAACTACCGATCAAAGTCATCATCTGATCATACTTTCCCCACACTTGATAGTGGCTCTGGCAAACTATTTGCCAAGTTATTATCACGTTGTGGGGATATCTTATGTGTATCTACTAAAATAGATAGATCACCAATGACAAAAAACCGACAGGAGGCTGTCGGCCATTAGTTGTGTTCCCTATTAATGACTCGGCTAGAGTTCAGTTATATATGATTATGCCAAGATGCCTCTGATGAGAGGAGGATCTTCATCATGAAAAATGGTGATTGTAATCATATTCATTTGTGATTTTAATCACGTAAGTATTTCCCGAAAAATGTATATTTTTGGTCAGTTGATAGAGAGAGAAAAATACATCATCTGTCTGGCATCAGGAAAGGTAAATTTCATATAATAGCTAAATTTTCTGTAAACAGCAACACATTTATTATAAGATGTCCCTTAATTTTATCAAAGTAGTCATAACAACGATTTTATTAAGTGTAACTACTGCTTGCACTACAGCGCCACAGAACCAAGCTTCTTTGGAAAAAAATCTCATTACTGATCAAAAAATACCAACTGCTAATAATCAATCTGCAACAAATAGACCACCTAAAAAAACAGCAACAATTTCTGTTGAAGGGGAAAAAACCACAGTTGACCTCAAACTTTACCAAGCACCAAATTTATTTAGTATCTACTTTCCTGAAAAAGA
>RDYJ01000052.1 GCA_004293145.1 Nostocales cyanobacterium
AAGAAAAGTAAATATGCCTGAAACCCTCTTTCCCCCTGCTCCCTGCCCCCTGCTCCCCTGCCTTGCCATAACGATAAATTTTAACGCCTACCTACTTAGAACTTTGTTTATTCCCAAGTTGCCACATCCCGCAACAAATGGGGTATTTCACCCTGCGATAAGGGAAACTCTAACATAGTTTCTCTGTATCCCAAATATCCCGACTCAGTAAAAGACATCAACATCCGTGCTAATGCTAACCACACCTCAGACTCATATTCCCAATCACCAGCACGTCTAGCACGACCAGCAATAGAACGTAGCGCCCAAAAATAAGAATTTCTCACCACGGAACCACCTTTTTTAAATTCAGGTACATCCTCGTGGTGAATAAATAAAACATGATTTTCAATTCTCGCTCTCATCGCAATTTTAGATTTTAGAAGACATCTGATTTGTCTGGTTTCTCAACAAAGAGATAGACCTAATATTACACTCCTGTTACTACAAGTTGCCCAACAGCTGCAACTAATTTTTCTGCGTTCAGAGGCTTAGATAAATGTATTTGATATCCTGCTTGCAGTGCTTGTTGCTGATCATAATCTCTAGCATAGGCAGTTAAGGCGATCGCCGGAATTTGTCCACCGACTTCTGAGGTCAAAGTTCTCACGTGACGGATGAGCATATAGCCATCCATATCGGGCATACTAATATCGCTGACTAAAACATCAGGTTTTGCCTGTATAAAGACTTGCAATGCTTCAAAAGCCGAAGCTACGGCGCACGCCTCAGCCCCCTCTTGCTCTAATAAGAAAACAACAAAATCGCGCGAATCAGTATCATCATCCACAATTAAAACTTTCACACCAGCCAGAGGCAAGGATTTAGATTTCAAAAATGAAGAGTGATTTTCTCCATCTGGCATACTTAAACTTTGATCTTGACGCAGTGGTAAACTGACGCTAAATGTTGCCCCCTTTCCCTCACCAGGACTTTCTGCTTTAACAATGCCGCCATGCATCTCCACGATATTACGGACAATTGCTAATCCCAATCCTAAGCCGCCAAATTTTCTCACAGAACTGCTATCTGCCTGTTGGAAGTAATCAAACGCATAGGGCAAAAACTCAGGGTTAATTCCCTTACCTGTATCACTAACTATGATTTGAGCATAGCCATCAGTCTGCCTGATTTGAATTTCTATTTTTCCGCCCTTGGGTGTAAATTTGACTGCATTAGAAAGGAGATTCCAAACAACTTGCTGCAAACGAGTAGAATCACCCAGAATTATGCCCACATTCGGTTCAAAGATTGTATTTACCTGAATTGATTTGGCTTCTAATGCTAACCGCATAGTGTCTAATGCAGACAATACTGTAGATGGCAAATTGATATTCGTAATCTTCAGCGTCAATTTACCCTGTAAAATTCTGGAAGTATCCAACAAGTCCTCAATTAGTTGAACCTGTAATTTGGCATTACGCTCGATTGTAGCTAGTGCTTTTGATGTTTTTGCTTGATCAAAATTATGGGTTAGCAATAACTGAGACCACCCAAGAATCGCATTAAGTGGAGTGCGTAGCTCGTGAGAAAGTATAGCCAGAAATTCATCTTTAATTCGATTGGCTGTTTCGGCTTTAGCTCGTGCGGTTTGTTCTAATTGCAGTAGATGCGCTCGTTCTTGTAGTATTTGTTTTTGTTCGTCTATATCCGTACAAGTCCCAAACCATTTCACTGCACAACCTTGCTCATCTTTGAGTGGTAAACCTCGCGCTAATTGCCAGCGATAGGAGCCATCAGTAGCCCGTTTAAAGCGGTATTCATTTTCATATACAGTCCCATTAACTACAGCATTTGACCACACTTTAGCTGCGGTTTCTACATCATCTGGATGCAACGCTGCCAACCAACCAGAACCCACAGACTGCTCCAGTGTTAGCCCCGTGTATTCACACCAATTCTCGTTGAAATAATCACAATTACCCTCGCCATCAGTAGTCCAGACAAGTTGGGGAATTGACTCAGCCAAATAACGATATCGCTCTTCACTTTGCTTTAGCACTGCTAGAATGCGCTGGCGCTCAGTGATTTCTTGTTGTAATTGCTCATTGTATTTAGTAATTTCGGTAGTACGAACAGCAACTAACTCCTCCAGATGATTTTGGTAATTTCTCAATTCTTCCTCGACCCGCAACCGCTCAACTATTTGTATTTGCAGTTCTTTGTTTGCTTGTTCTAGTTGAGCCGGACTTTTAAGTGTCAGGGCTTGAGGAACTAAAGGCACGAGTTCTATTGCTGTAAGTAGAGATAGCATTGCAGTTACTGCTTTAACTAACCCCGATAGCCAATAAGTTGGATACCAAAGTGTCCAAATCTCCATGATGTGAGTAGTGCCGCAAGCTAAGATAAATCCACTAAACAGGAGGAATATCCAATGAAAGGGCAAATCTTGCCGTTTGCGAACAAAGTAAAACAGTGTCGCTGGAATAGAGTAATAAGCTAGGGCAATAACCAAATCAGATACTAAGTGTAACCTGACTAAATCTGTTTTCCATAAATAGCAGTGTCCATGCGGGATAAACGGACTTGCGGTAAATATAGTAGTCCATAATTCTGACATAGGTGTAATTTTTGGTTGCTGAAAATTAATGGGATTAAAAATTCCTTACTCTCAATTGGTACTTTTATTTTGATTAGGTTTGTATCTGTCAAAAATTTTGTTTGCAATACTAGAAATACATAATTTAAGTCCAATATGCTTCAGTTAAGTCCAAAATTCCACATTTACAATTATCCTTAACTGAAACATATTGCCCTATAACCTATACCATTAGGCTGATGTTAACGGCATCCCCACATCCATTCTAAGATAGATAACTTTATGATTGACTGAAATTAGAGATTTGCAGTTAAACCCAAACGAAAAGTGAACCCAGGACTATAAATCCGATTCACTCGTTCATATTGTTCACCTAGTAAATTTTCTAAGTAAACCGTCAGTCCTAAATTTTTACTCACAGGAATCCGACCACTCAAATCTAAATTCACAAAAGATGGTGCAAAATCTGTATTTTTATCACCAGCAGCAGTATTGGTAAAAACAGAACGACGAGTACCACTATTATAAGTCAGATACAAATTAGCTTGCCATCCATCCTTTTGATAACCAATTCCAGTTTGCAGCAAAGAGTAAGGAATTAAACCTAATTGTAACCCTTTTTCCGTTCCCGTCTTAATTTGGGCATCTGTATAAGTATAGTTGACAAAAGTAGACCAATCACGAGCAATTTTTAATTGTAATGCTGCTTCCAAACCATTGGTATCTACTAAGCCAATATTTTCCCATTTTCCACTAATAACTCCTAAGCGATTATCTAAACTACTGCCAAAATAAGTAAACTGTGCCAGCAAATTACTAGACAAATTCACATCCACTCCCGCAGTCCAAGTAGAACCCTTTTCTGGTTTTAAATCTGGGTTAGGATTCCAATTATGAACCGTGTCAAAAACATATAATTGATCTAAACCAGGATTACGTTGTGCCAGAGACCAACTTCCACGCACAGCAACTACAGAATTAATCGCATAACGTAAGCCAGCACTGGGATTAAGATAACTCCCAAACTGTCCATCAAAGCTTTGTCTTAAACCCAAATCAATCAGAAAATCATCACTAACTCTCCAAGTATTCACAGCAAATAAAGCTGTATTTAAAACATTTCTATCTTCCTTTTCATTTTGAGCAGAAACATTAGGGTTTGTACTGAAAACATCACCCTTTAAAGCTGTATTTTTTAAATCAATCCCCCAACGTAATTGGTTATTCGGGCTAAGTTTCCATTCATGATCCACCCTGGCTGTAATTTGTTTAGTATCTAAAACTCCAGTCCGGTAAAATATACCTCCCGGTCCTGTTGGACCATAAGTGCTAAAGTAATCTTGGTTATAACCGATGGTAGTTGTCAGATTTGAGTCGTTATCTTTACCCAGTTGAGTTTTCCAAGATAAGCCAATATTCAACCCATCATGGTCTAATCTATCTCTTTGCAAAGGGAAACCAAAATAAATTAAACCCCGACGACTACTGAGTGTCTTGACATCTAAATTCAAAGAATTTTTAGCATCTAAATCTAAACCAAGACTACCAAAATAGGTACTGGTGGCAGTATCAGCATTAAATAAATAACCGTCAGCAGGATTACGATTCGCCGCACCAACAGGAACACGGTAACGGTTATCTGTAAAATATCTTTCAAAGCTAAAGTTGTATTTGACTTTATTAGCTGAACCAGCATAAGTTACCTGTTGATTGTTTAAATTTAATGAGCCAAATTCTGCACTACCAGTTAATTTAGGTTGACTATAACCTTGTTTGGTGATAATATTAACAACACCTCCAAAAGCTGAAGAACCATATAAAGAAGAAGCTGCACCGCTATATAATTCAACTCTTTCAATGGCCTCAACGGGAATGCTATTTAAGTCAGTGGCACCATGATAAGTATTAATATTACTATTAATTGGTCTGCCGTTAATTAGAAATACAGACTGATTAATAGATGCACCACGATAGTATGTACCTGTGTGAATGTCTGCACCATGTCCAACATCATTGATAGCAAAACCAGGCATTCTTTTTAAAACATCAGCAACGCTGGTAGCACCTTGCTTTTGAATTTCTTCTTTTTCAATGACATAAGTAGGCGTTGATTCGGGTAAAGTGTCTTTTTCACCAATCGCTTCTATGGAAATGTCTGCATCATTTGTAGAAGTTAAATCTTCTGCTGAATCAATTTCTTGTTTAACTTCATTTGCTGCGGGTTGTTGAGTTAATAATTCAGCATTTGTGGCGGGTAGTTGAATTTCACTTAAACTAGGAATATCTGAATTTACTACCTTCTGTTCAGTTTCATTATCATCAGCTACAGCAGGAAAATTTACCAGTAAACTCAGTAAAGAAACTGGCAGGAAAAAAACACTCTTATTCATATTTTTGAACTCACACCTGGTAAAAACAAGTGCAAGCATTTTCCCGATGAATGGAAAAACTGTCAAAAGACAAGCTGTCATACAGACATTAATCAATACAAATTCAAGGTATAATCGTGGGTTAACGGCTTACCCACCCTAGATTTTGGGTGGTTTATTAGTCATGCTGATGGCGGTTTCTGCTGAAATCAAACGTTTACCTTCGTTATTACCACCATCGCCAGAATTTATCTTTAATTGGGATTTTTCTATTTCTTGTAGTTTGGTTACTTTTTGGGGTACAGTTTCAATAATTGTGTATAGGTTTCAATTTAGATTCTGTACCTCATTGATCTGCAATCTGCTATATTAATGATAAAACTTTTGTAGTGCGGGATGGAAAGCCCGCTACTGGTGTACCTCACTCAGATGGAATCCGCTGTACTTTCCTAGAATACAGCCAAATAGACAACTTGGAGCTAATTAATAATTGGTAATTACTGCCTTTAACAAATATGCAGTTTAAGCAATTTCTAATGTTGATGATATTTCCTGTTGAACAATCTTCAGCAAATCTAAAGTTTTTCTGTAAGCAAGAGTTTGTTCTTGTTTACGAAAATATTCAGATGCTGTTTCTAAATCAGCGATCGCTCTTTGATAATATCCTAAATTATAGTTTGCTATTCCCCGATTTAAGTAAGCTTGAGCATTACTAGGATTCAGCCTAATGACTTGGGAAAAGTCATACTTTGCTCCCAGATTATCCCCACTGCGGCCACAAATACAACCCCGGTTAAAATATGCTCTATCATCATCAGAGTTTAAATCAATTGCTAAATTAAAGTTATTCATAGCTTCTGGTAAGTTTTGCAACTCAAAATAAGCTAAACCTCTATCATTATATATATCTGCTAATAATAAATTATCATGGGGAGTAATTTCACTTAAAGCCCGATTATAATCAATAATTGCTTGGGCATAATCACCTTGTTCTGCAAAAGCTATTCCCCGATTATAATAAACACGAAAATCATCTGGTTTGAGAGCAAGTGCTTGATTATAATCAGCAATAGCATCTACATAATTTTCTTGTCTGTATTGTGCTAATCCCCGGTTGAGATAAGCTTCCGAGTCATCAGGTGCTAAATTTAATACTTGACTACAATCTGCGATCGCTTCAGGATAATCTTGTAGTTGTAAATAAGCTAAACAGCGATTTTTGTAGGCTGCTATAAACTCATTCTGCATTTTAATTGCCAAATTCAAATACTCAATCGCAGCTTGGTAATTCTCTTGCTGCATTTGATTTACACCCAATTTAAACAAGTCATTAGCTGTAATTTCGCTGTTAGCAACAGTTAATGAATGGGCATGGGGAGTTACAAACATCATCGAAAAAGCTATAATCAGACTGAAAATTAATCGCCAGAAAAAAATCATCACCATCTCCTTTGACAATTTTCAGATGTCAACAATTAGCGGGACAAAAAGCCCCGCCAATTATTAATTTATTAACTCAGATATCAATTTACTTGCCCCAGTTTTTGTCTGCTTGTTCAAGTACGTAAGCAGTTACATCTTCAATTTGGTTAGCTTTTAAACGGTTGCCAAAGGCTGGCATAGCACCTTTACCTTTTGTAACTTGAGCAATAATTGCCTCTGCTGAGTACATACCGTACTTTTCCAAGTCTGCTTTTTTCAAGCTTTTAGCAGCATTAACTAAATTTCTACCACCCGCATGACATTGGGCGCAATTAGCAGTAAATACTTTAGCTCCATTAACAGCATCTGCCGCTAAAGCGGGACTACTGAAGGCAAAGGTGAAGATGGTAATGCCTAACAGTAATACGGAAATAATTTTCTTCATCTTGTGTTCTCTCTACAACAATCGCTGATTATGTGCAATATCATCTATGATTTTCTTTTGATTGTGTTGCATTAGTCAAACGACAGCCTGTCAAACTTGGACTGGATAATTGAGGATGAGAGATTGATAGATTGTTAGCTGAAGGGTTTGGGCAAAATGTAAATTTATATAACCTATCCCACTAATACCAGATTGTGGTAATCTAGTTTTCAAATCCCAAGGCGAGTCTGGAAAACCAAGAAAAACAAATGCTTTACTATCCATTGAGTTATTAATTGTCATTAATGCTACTACTTTTTTAATACTAATTGCTCCACTTACTGTAATTTTATGGATATTTCACCAAATCAATCATCAACTCAATTTTTAACCCATGACGAATCTGCTCAAGTTGATGCAGCTTTATTATCTTCTCCTGAGAAGTTTTTAACCAGGTTGACTATTTCTTCCTTACGGATTTTACAACATATTGCTAAGGAATATGATCTACCGATTGAGGAATTGACGACAAAGCAAATTATTACTTGGTTTGAAATTGATGCGAAAATCAGGAGAGAAAAAGGAGTAGAAGAAGCATTTTTGAAGTGGTAGGGGGATAATTCATAGGGGGACATTATCTTGATATATACTCCCAAAACCGCTCAATTGGGTTCAGTTCTGGAGAGTGGGGTGGTTGAAAAATGGGGATAATATTTTCCGGGCAATCCAGGGTTTTAATTGTATGAAAAGAGCCTTGGTTAAACTGAATAACTGCAACGTCTTCACCAAGGTCTACAGACAGCAACTCTAAAAATTTCTGAAAACTGTTTCCCCATCGAGGTGTGAGAACTAGTAGTTTGATGTTTCAAAGTGCTACTTTGAAGAAGATTTCTCCTTTAAGGTTAAGTGTGCAAGGTAGTTTACGAGTGATTCGGCGTGCTATGGAAAGAGTTTCAACGCCAGATAAATACTCAGGTGGATATTAATTTATATTATAGTTGGTTGATGGCAGAAATTTCTGATTTGGAAATACCTTGACGACAACAGCGAAGTAATCCTAGAGTGGTAAAGAAGGCTCGTTCTAAGTTTAAGAGTAAAAAACGAAGTCACAGAAATAATTGTACTCCTGGACAACAGTTATCTTTTCAAATTATTAGCCGGGCAAGTTGAATCTATTTAGTTTGACGCTACAGTAATTTATTCTTTCTTAATTTATAATTTCATAGTTTGACTATTTTCTCTCTCATGGTTTGAGTGTGTGAGAATTTGGCTATCTTTTTTTTGGTTGTTATTTCTCGTCAACATTACGCGAACTCTTCTCTCTTGATCCTATCCCCTCTTTTTCCTTAACCGAACAGTATTGACTCCCAACTCATATCAAAACTAGATTACCACAATCTGGTATTAGTGGGATATGTTCATATAACCTAAAATGTGAGTATTCAGCTATAGCAATCGTTCATACCCAGATCCCCGACTGCTTTTATTTATTGTGTCCATAAATGATAAATTGATCTCAGAATTCGGGGTTCTTATCGCCTTACCTGAATGCTTACCCTAAAATTTACCAGAATTAAAGAATAAATTAAAAATTAAGGATGAAAGGAAAATTTCCTTAAATTATCAATAAATTATCAATAAATTATCAATTTATCCTTCATCCTTGAAGATTTTCTATTGATTTGCCAACTCAGTTATTGCTGCTTCACTCACGCGACAAATTCGCCAATCTTCTAAAATATCAGCGCCCATGCTGCGGTAAAATGCTTGTGCAGAAACATTCCAATCTAAAACACTCCACTCTAACCGCCCACAATTTCTTTCTAAAGCTATTTTGGCTAATTTATTCAGCAGTGCTTTACCAATACCTTGACGGCGATATTCTGGTAAAACAAATAAATCTTCTAAATAAATTCCTGGCTTGGTGAGAAAGGTAGAATAATTGTGAAAAAATAAAGCAAATCCCACAGCTTTACCAGCAACTTCCGCTAAAATTGCCTCTATATATTTTGGTTGACCAAATAAATGCTCTTTTAGTGTTTGAGCATCACCAGTAACAGCAGCAGATAATTTTTCGTATTCTGCCAATCCCTGAATCAATTCAAACAATACAACACTATCATTAGCTTGGGCAAACCTAATCATTAAATTAGAAGACATCATGTAATTTTAGATTTCAGATTTTAGATCAGTTTTAGATTTTACCTTGTCAGTGAACAGAAATGATATGCAGGAGTTAAAATTCTGACATTGGTGAAGAAAGTTAATCTAAAATCCAAAATCTAAAATCTAAAATCATATCAACCAACCCTTTAAACGTTTAGCTATATGGGGACGACGTAATTTTCGCATAGCTTTACTTTGAATTTGGCGGACTCGTTCACGGGAAAGGTTAAACATATTGCCAACTTCTTCCAAAGTGCATGGTTCGCTGGTTGTCAGTCCATAACGTAAAGAAATTACGTCTTTTTCTCTGGGGGTGAGTACATCTCCTAAAACTTCCCAAATCTCCTGACGCATCATGTTTTCATTCATTTTTGCTTCTGGAGATTGGTTATCTTCATCTTCTAGCAAATCCATTAATTCCGTGTCTTCTTCTTTACCGACACGGTGGTTAAGGGAAAGTGCTTGACGACGTAGTTGTTGGAGTTGACGCAGTTGTTGGACGCTAATTTCCAAAGATTCCGCCATTTCCGCTTCCGTCGGGTTGCGAGCTAGTTTTTGTTTTAGTTCGCGCTGGGCTTTTTTAAGTTTGTTGAGTTTTTCAACAATGTGAATTGGTAAGCGGATGGTGCGGGCATCATTAGCGATCGCTCGTGTAATTGCCTGTCTAATCCACCAATAAGCGTAAGTCGAAAACTTATAGCCCTTATCAGGATCAAACTTCTCTGTAGCCCGATTTAAACCCATCGCCCCTTCCTGAATCAAATCCAGAAAAGGCACTCCCCGATTGAGATATCTTTTAGCAATAGATACTACCAATCTCAGGTTTGAGCGAATCATTTTCCGCTTCGCTACCCTACCCTGATACAACCGACTTTCTAGTTGTTTTTCAGTCATATCAAACTTAGCAGCTACCTCGCTTTTGCTGGGGTGGTGTCCCAATTCTTCTTCTAAAGCTGCTTGCAAGTCTTTTACTTCTTCTAAAAATCTAACTCGACGCGCCAACTCTACTTCTTCATCAGGTTTGAGGAGAGGATAACGCGCCATTTCTTTGAAAAACGCGCCCACAGCATCGTCATGTTCGGTTTTATTGTATCCCGAAGGACGAGCGGCTGCCATTTCATCCCCATCCCGTTCCTCTGACTCCAAATTTTCGACAATTGAAGAGTCTTCAAATACTACTGCTTCTAAACTATCAAGTGATGGTTCTTCATGATCAGCAGCGTTATCCAGTATTTCCATTGTTCCCAATTCAGCAATATTCATAGTTTCCTTTCGGGATTGTTGCTTTGTTTGGTACATAATTTAGTGACAGCTGCTCGTTTGAGAATAGTTAGTTTTTACCAGGGGACATATACACCCATATACTCAGTCAAATACAATCTTCTTGAAAATTCCTGAGTCGGAATGAAAATCTGTATCTGTCTGTCATGTTTTGGTTACATTTAGATACAACTTATATTGTCTTTGCACCCAAAATACCATCTTTTCCCACTACCAGCAGACATATTCCTAATTTTTTTCTTAATCACCAAATATGTCAAACCCCCCTCAAACATTATCAAGCTTAACAAATATAAAAATTCCATCTAAAGACCCTATACATTAAATTTTCATGTATTTTCATGAAGTTTTGTTTGATTTAGAGTGGGAAAAATAAAGCTTCATCAGTTAAAGCTTCCTAAATGATCCAAATGATCCAAATTACAAAAATTGTAGCTTAAAATCCGGACAATCTTGATTGTATAAAAGCATCTCACATCCAAAAACTCTTGAATATCTATCGATAGGTGGAAAAACTCTACTACTTATTTAGTAGATAAAAAACCGGAAGATTAATATTAAATATACTTCCATTTGTGTAGTTAGCATCAAATATTTATTGCACGTACTGTAGAAATAAATTTGTCTAGTAGATTACACCTAATCAAAGTTATCAAGTATGATTAGTAATAAAAGTATTGCAAAATACAGTTTGCCTGTAGTAAACTAAGAACTTAAAGTTAAGTGAGTAGGTGTGAATTTTCTTCAGGTAAGTGAGCAAATATCTATATAAAAAAGCCAAAAAATATGTATATTCAGGATGTAAGTTTATCCTCTCTAGTTGTAGCTGAACCAGGATCATCATACCAGTCCAAAACAAATCTTTATCGTTGGATTGAAGTATTAGTAGATTTGTCAAAACCTTTAGTACCAACGACAAATAAGACACCAGAAGAGAATGTAGCAATTGATGAAATAGTAAAAAAAGACTTATTAAATGATGAAATACCCGAACAGGAATTATCAGTTGAGGAAATATCTAACAAAGACCTATTGATTTATAAGATACCAGAACATTTAGATATTAAACCGGGGGATATTTTAACAGTTCCCTGGAGGACACAACTGGTAGGAGGAATAGCGATCCGTTTCTTATCTCAGCCACCAGCAGATTTACCACCAGAAAAAATCCGGGAAGTACAAGATGTAGTCAGCAAAGAATTTTTCTCTAGCACCTATTGGGAATTACTGAATCGCATCGCTGCTTATTACTACACACCATTAATTAAAGTAATTCGGGTAGCTTTACCACCGGGATTATTAGGGCGATCGCAAAGTCGTTTACGACTAAAACCAGAAAATATTCCCAATGGTGCAGCCGAATTTTTACGTTCTCAAGCAGCAAGAGAAATACTCAAAATTCTCCAATCCCAACCAGATGGAGATTACACTTTTCAATACCTCAAACGTCAAGTTAAGGGTTTTTATGGGGCAAAAAAACAATTAATAGATAGAAACTGGGCAGAAAGCTATGTTAAATTCATCCAATCTAAACCACAGATGAAACTAGCAGTAACACTAGTTGATCATGGAAGATACATGAATCTTACTAAACGGCAACAAGAAATATTAAAAATACTTGGAGATCATGGTGGTGAATTATGGGTGACAGAGTGTGTAGAGATATGTCAAACTACACTACCAACTTTAAGAGGATTAGAACAAAAAGGTTGTATTGTCATTGAAGAAAGGGAAAAATTACGCAGAGAACAAGGACCCAAAATAGCCGGGGATCAAGCCAAATCATTAACACCAGCCCAAACTAACGCCTTAGAAACCATAAAATCATTAAATGGATTTACACAAATTTTATTACATGGCATAACAGGTTCAGGAAAAACCGAAGTTTACCTCCAAGCGATCGCCCCCCTCCTCAACCAAGGAAAATCAGCATTAGTATTAGTCCCAGAAATTGGACTCACACCCCAACTTACAGACAGATTTCGCGCCCGTTTTGGTAACAAAGTCCAAGTTTATCACAGCGCCCTTTCCGGCGGGGAACGCTACGACACGTGGCGACAAATGTTTACAGGCGAACCCCAAGTAGTCATAGGAACTCGCAGCGCCATTTTCTCTCCTTTACCCAACATAGGCTTAATTATCCTCGACGAAGAACACGATAGCAGCTTTAAACAAGATTCACCCATCCCCACCTACCACGCCCGCACCGTCGCCCAATGGCGTGCAGAATTGGAAAATTGTCCCTTAATTTTGGGATCAGCTACCCCCTCCTTAGAAAGTTGGGTAAGCGTGAGGGAGCAGGGAGCAGAGGAGCAGGGGAGCAGAGGAGTAGGGGAGAATAACTTTATATCTACTCCCCAGTCACCAGTCACCAGTCCCCAATACCTATCCCTTCCTGAACGCATCAACTCCAAACCATTACCACCAGTAGAAATAGTGGATATGCGTCAAGAGTTGAAAGAAGGAAACAGATCAATATTTAGTAGATCCCTGCAACAAGCTTTAGAAGAATTAAAAGAGAGAAAACAACAGGGAATTTTATTTATTCATCGTCGCGGACATAGCACCTTTGTTTCTTGTCGTAGTTGTGGTTATGTGCTGGAATGTCCTAACTGTGATGTGTCCCTGGCTTATCATCATGTAGAAGCGGGTGCGCCCGAATTATTAAGATGTCATTATTGTAATTATGGTCAACCACACCCTAAACATTGCCCTCAATGTAGTTCCCCCTACCTGAAATTTTTTGGTAGTGGTACTCAAAGAGTCGCCCAGGAACTCAACCGCCAATTTCCCCACCTCAAATTAATTCGTTTTGATAGCGACACCACCCGCAACAAAGGCTCACACCGTAACCTTTTAACCCAATTTGCGAACGCCGAAGCAGACTTATTAGTGGGTACACAAATGCTCACCAAAGGATTAGACTTACCCCAAGTTACCCTTGTAGGTGTAGTTGCCGCTGATGGGTTGCTGCATTTATCAGACTATCGCGCCAATGAACGGACATTTCAAACCTTAACCCAAGTTGCGGGGCGTGCGGGAAGAGGGGAAGATCCAGGCAGGGTAATTATCCAAACCTACACCCCAGAACATCCAGTTATTGAAGCGGTGAAAACTCATGATTACCAATCTTTTTGTGATGCAGAATTAGAACAAAGAGAAGCTTTGAATTATCCCCCCTACGGCAGATTAATATTATTGCGTTTGAGTAGCCTTGATCCCATGCAAGTGCAAAATACAGCCCAAATCATTGCGACAAATTTCAGCGAACAAGCAGGATTTGAGATATTAGGACCAGCACCAGCCAGTATATTAAGAGTAGCGAATCGTTATCGCTGGCAAATATTATTAAAATTTGCCCCTGATGCCCTACCAAATTTACCAGATTGGGGGGAAATTAGGGCGCTTTGTCCTTCATCAGTTAGCCTGACAATTGATGTAGATCCCATTAATATTATGTAACTACAGCAGATTATCTCGTTATCTCGTTATCTCGTTCCCAGTCAGAGACTGGGAATGCCATGAAGAGGCTCTGCCGATGCTTTAATTGCTATTAATCTTCTATTTTTCAGTAGCGATAATGTGTAAATCTATTTTTTTATCTCTAATTAAATCCATTAATCGCTGCGTAAAAGAGCCTTTAATAAATCTTTTCCATCGGGGTTGCTGACTCTCACCGATAACTATTTGAGTGATGTGATGAGTAGCAGCAACCTGAGCAATTTCTTTAGCGACATTACTACTTTTAACGTGCAGAAATTCACCAGAAAATTCTCGACAAAGTTTCTCACAAGTATCAATATGTAAACTTTCTTGTTTGGTCAGAAACCGGTCAGGATCAGCGATGAAGACTGTATAAAGTGGAGCATTCATATAACTAGCAAGCCGCGCCCCACGGCGTAATAATTGTATAGAATTGGGATAAGTAGATACACATACTAAAACTCGTTCATGGATGTTACAACTTTCTCCCATATAAGTTGAATTATTTGCCTCTTCCTCAACAGTATCGGCGACTTCTCTTAATGCTAATTCCCGCAAAGCAATCAAATTACGACGTTGAAAAAAGTTTTCCAAAGATTGCTCAATTTTATCAGCAGCATAGATTTTACCTTCCCGCAGTCGCTCCTCTAAAGTTTCTGGGGTAACATCAATCACAACCACAGCATCAGCTTCATCTAGTAGATGATCTGGAATGCGTTCTCGCACCACAACACCAGTAATTCTTGCTATCAAATCATTTAAACTTTCTAAATGTTGAATGTTAACAGTAGAATAAACATCTATGCCAGCTGATAAAATTACTTCCACATCTTCATAGCGTTTTTCTCTAGGTGAACCCGGTATATTTGTATGAGCTAATTCATCAATTAAAACCAATTGAGGAGAGCGTTCTAAAATTGCCTCCGTGTCCATTTCTTGCAGGTTGAGAGTTTGTTTAATACTGGCTTTTCTAGGGATTACTTCTAATCCTGTGGCTTTGAGAGCAGTATCTTTGCGGCCATGAGTTTCTAAAATGCCAATAACAACATCAATCCCCTCGTGTTTAAGTTGATGTGCTTCTTCCAGCATTTTATAAGTTTTACCCACACCGGGAGCCATGCCAATAAAAATTTTATGCTTTCCCCGTCGAGCAGGACGGATATAAGAACTGTCAGGAGAAGGAGTAGAAGGATGAAACATGAATTTATTTCCTAATCATTACCTCATTTTATCTACTGCGAGATTTAGCTTTAAAACATTCACACCCGGTTCACCAAATATACCCAAAAAGCGACCATCAGTGTTTTGAGAAATTAAAGTTTCTAATTGCTTTAGTTCAATTCCTCGTGCTTTTGCTACTCGTGCAATTTGCACCTTCGCACTTTCAGGAGTAATATGAGGATCAAGACTAGAACCAGAAGTGTAAACTAAATCAGCAGTCGGTTGAATTTCTGCTTTTCTTAGTTTATTAATTTCACCTTCATTACCATTAATTCTTGCCAATAATGCAGGATTACTGGGAGCTAAATTACTAGCACCAGATACACCTGTTTTCAAAATCCCAGCTTCATCATTTTTAGGGTTTGCGGTGCTATAGTTAGTAGTGCTAGGACGACTCCAAAAATAATTTTCGCCTACAAAAGGTTGACCAATTAAAGCTGAACCAATAATCACACCTTGAGAATTTTTCATTAAACTGCCATTCGCTTGATAAGAAAAAGCAACTTGTCCCGAAATCAACATAAATAAGGGATAAATAAAAGCCGTTATCACCCATAAAACCAAAGTCGAACGAATTGCTTTACTAACTTGATGTCTCTGACTCATATTAAAACCTCCCTAATTAAAAAATCACAACAAAAAATTCTCTCTGCGCCTCTGCGTCTCTGCGTGATAAAAAACTTATTAAAATCTCTCCTAACCCAGATCCCCGACTGCTTTTTTATCTTGTAAATAAATTATGAATTTATCTCATAAGTCGGGGATCATATTAGAGGGTGTTTGAAAAAATCATTAAAATCTCTCAGGCTGAAAAATCACAACAAATAAATAAACACAAAGACACAGAGTAACAAGTCCCAATAAAGTAATTGTGTAAGCCGAAAAACGCGATTCTGCTGCTGGTGTTGCCGCTTGGACTGCTGGTGCTAATAATAAGTTAAAGCAAAGCAGTAAAAACAAACTCAGAGGAAGACGATTATGTTTAGAAAATGCCATTGATAAATATTCCATGATTTTCTATCTCAAATTAAGCTAATCCCACAGACACAATTAAAACATCAATAATTTTGATCGCAATAAAAGGAGCAACCACACCACCCAAACCGTAAATCAAGATATTCCGTTGCAAAAGCTGGTCAGCAGTAAGAGGACGAAATTTCACACCAGTTAATGCTAAAGGAATCAAAGCCGGAATAATTAAAGCATTGTAAATTAAAGCCGATAACACAGCAGATTGGGTACTAGCTAAACCCATGATATTTAAACCATTAACACCAATACCAGGGAAAATAGCCGGAATAATTGCAAAGTATTTAGCCACATCATTAGCAATGGAAAAAGTTGTTAAGGCCCCACGAGTAATGAGTAATTGTTTACCAATAGTGACGATATCAATTAATTTTGTAGGGTCAGAATCCAGGTCTACCATATTAGCAGCTTCCTTAGCAGCTTGAGTACCAGAATTCATTGCCACACCCACATTTGCTTGAGCTAAAGCTGGGGCATCATTAGTACCATCTCCAGTCATAGCTACTAATTTTCCTTGAGCTTGTTCACTGCGAATGACTTCGATCTTATCCTCTGGTGTCGCTTCCGCAATAAAGTCATCTACACCTGCTTCTTGGGCAATTACTGAAGCTGTAAGACGGTTATCTCCTGTCAGCATCACAGTTTTAATTCCCATTCTTCGCATTTGATTAAAACGTTCTTTAATCCCTGGTTTAATAATATCTTTGAGATAAATTACACCGTAAATATCATCATTTTTACAAACTGCTAAGGGTGTACCACCTAACTTAGAAACTCGCTCATAGGCTACATCAATTTCTGGTGTTAATTGTCCATTTCGAGAACGCACAAATCCTTTAATTGCATCTACAGCACCTTTGCGAATTTCCACACCATTGGGTAAATTAATCCCACTCATTCGCGTCTTTGCAGAAAATTCAATTCCCTCCGCAGTTTTTGAACTAAAATCTAATTTTGCTCCTAATGATTCGGCTAATTTAACAATTGATTTTCCTTCGGGAGTTTCATCAAAAATACTGGATGCTAGAGAAATTTGGGCAACTTCATCTAGGGAATGACCTTTAACAGGAATAAATTCTTCTGCCATGCGGTTTCCTAACGTAATTGTTCCCGTTTTATCTAAAACCAAAGTATTAATATCTCCACAGGCTTCTACAGCCCTGCCAGATGTGGCTATGACGTTAAATTGAGCAACTCTATCCATCCCCGCAATCCCAATTGCACTTAATAAGCCGCCAATTGTTGTAGGAATTAACGCCACCAATAAAGCAATTAATACTGCAATACTGACAGGCGATTTAACATAAACTGAGACTGTAGGTAGAGTGACAATTACCACTAAAAAAACTTGAGTTAGAACTGCTAAAAGTACAGTTAAAGCAATTTCATTAGGTGTTTTAGTCCGAGCAGCCCCTTCAACCAAAGAAATCATGCGGTCAATAAAACCTTGACCTGGATCTGATGTTACCCTAATTGTTAATTCATCAGAATTAATGCGCGTTCCTCCAGTTACAGAACTAGCAATATCAGTTCCTGGCTGTTTCAATACTGGTGCAGATTCCCCAGTAATAGCAGATTCATCAACAGCAGCTACCCCAGCAATTACTTCTCCGTCTGCGGGAATAAAATCACCCGCAATAACTTTAATTTGATCACCACGTCGCAAAGTAGTAGAATTAACTTCTTGAATAGAACCATCAGGGAGAAGTTTTCTAGCTATAACATCAGATTTTGTCGCCCGTAAAGAGTCAGCTTGAGCTTTTCCTCGTCCTTCAGCTACAGCTTCCGCAAAATTGGCAAACACAAGCGTAAAGAACAGAATTATCGTAATTAAACCGTTAAAAAGTCGCGGTTTATTATCAGGAGTAACACCAAAAAGATTTGGTTCAACAGTTACTAAAGCCGTAACAATTGTCCCCACCCACACCAAAAACATCACGGGATTTTTTAGCATATTGCGTGGGTCTAATTTAACAAACGCTTGCTTAAAAGCCCTAGAATAAATTCCAGTCTTTTTAACCTTGGGAGTATGTTTACGTTCTTGTCGAGTTTTTGTAGTTTTCATGAAAATTCAGTTACTTTTAAATTCACAACTCCAACCTAATTTCTTTCTTCCTTTGCGCCTCTGCGTCTCTGCGTGAGGAAAGAAAAATATAGTTTATTTACCAATTAAAAACCATTCAGCAATGGGACCTAAAACTAATACGGGAAAGAAAGTTAACGCCCCCAGAATTAAAATTACTCCTCCCGTAACTCCAGTAAATAAACGAGTATCAGTTCTGAGAGTACCGGCAGTCATGGGAACTGGTTGTTTTCTAGAAATACCATCTGCTAGTAACAATAAAGCGATGATAGGAATATAACGACCGGCTAAAATGCTGACACTAGTGCTGAGATTCCACCACAGGGTATTATCTCCCAAACCTTCAAAACCAGAACCATTATTTGCAGCCGCAGAAGCATATTCATAAACTACTTGAGAAACTCCATGAAAGCCAGGGTTACTAATACCTGAAAGAGTATCAGGAAAGGCAAAAACTATCGCCCAAGGAATCAAAACAGCGAAAGGATGAACTAATAAAATTACACTAGAAAGAACTATTTCTTGTTTCTCTATTTTACGTCCTAAAAATTCTGGTGTTCTTCCTACCATTAAACCAGTTAGAAATACTGCCAAAATCAAGTAGATAAATAAATAGGCTGTACCGGTTCCTTGTCCTCCCCAAATAATTTGTAAAAACATATTTGAGAGTGTGGAAAATCCCCCAGGAGGCATTAAAGAATCGTGCATTCCGTTCACAGCACCACACATTGTTGCTGTTGTCATTACTGCCCAAAGTGCTGTTTGCGCCCAACCAAATCTGACTTCTTTTCCTTCTAAATTGGGTTGTTGTGATCCTAATAGAGAATTAACCAGAGGATTGCCTTGATATTCACCAATTGCTGTTATGAATACCAAGAAAATAAAGATGATAAATACCATCCAAAATACTAACCATGCTTGTTTGAGATTATTAGCAAATACCCCGTAGGTGTAAATAAAAGCTGAAGGGATAGAAATCATTGCCCAAGTTGCTAATAAATTAGAAAAACCATTGGGATTTTCAAAGGGATGGGCTGAGTTAACACCAAAAAAACCGCCGCCATTTTCACCTAGTTGTTTAATAATTTCAAAGTGAGCAACGGGTCCACGAGCGATCGCTTGAGTAGCACCTTCTAATGTTGTCGCTGTGGCTACTCCAGCCAGGGTTTCCGGTACACCAGCCATGATTAATAATAATCCCCCCACAATGGACATAGGGAGTAAAATTCGGGTAATTGCTTTAGTTAAATCACCATAAAAATTACCTAATCCTCTGCCAGTTAAACCGCGAATAAAGGCAATTCCTACCGCTAAACCTGTGGCTGCTGAGGTAAACATTAAAAAACCTAAAGCGAAGGTTTGGCTGGCATAGCTGAAGGTTGTTTCTCCAGAGTAATGTTGTTGATCTGTGTTAGTTAAAAAAGAGAGAGTTGTGTGTAATGCTAAATCCCAACTTGGTGCTTTTAGCTCGGTAGTATTTAGTGGTAAAAATTCTTGAGTCATCAAAATCAAAAATACCAAAATCGCCATGAAAAGATTACTATAAAGTAGCGATTTGGCATATTGCCAACCTGTCATTTCATCTTCTGGATGGACTCCAATTAAGGCGAAAATTATTCTTTCCAAGGGGTTTAAAACTGAATCAAGCAGTGTTGTTTGTCCTAGAAAAACACGGGCGATATATGTACCCAATAAGGGAGTAGTAGCAATGACGATAATTAATGTCAATGCAATTTGCATCAAGCCTTGTAACATGAATAATAAGAACTCCTCAAAGCAAGTTTTTATGGCTTATCAGTATCAATCCTGTACATCCTTTCATCCAGAAAATCCTGAGTCAGACAGTGATATTTAGATGATTAATTCATATGATCAATTATTGTGGCAATAAAAACAAGGACTACAAGGGTATAAAAATCGTTTATTTTTTATATGCAGGTGTTTATCTCAGATATATATCAGTGTTTAGAAAAAATATAAACACTAGATATAGCAATCTTAAATTAGTTATGAATAGCAAGATCCCCGACTGCTTAGAGAAGTGGGGATCTGACTCTAGCAATATTCACAAATCAGATAGGATTGCTATATTACTAATAACTAAGAAAATCTGGGACTTATTCAAGAAATTCGGGATCTGAACCTTGATTATTGCTATAGTTATATAAAGTGATGAAAGGTGAATTTGTGAATGATTTCTTTAAAAAATAAATTAATCAGCAATAAATTACAATTTAGTAAAATCTTACTGGTTGTAACTATGTTCATCGTTTTGGTAATTTTAGAATATTCCACCCCCAAGGACTATGTTTTTGGATATCTTTACACTGGAGCAATCTTATTAGTAAATTCTTGGTTTGGGGAAAAGCCAACAACGATAACAACATTTATTGCGGTTTGTCTAACTATGTTAAATGTGTGGATACCGGGAAGCGAAGTAATTCTAGCTTCTACTATTGCTAATCGAGTCATCGCCGCCATAGCGTTGATAGTTACGGGATTTTTAAGTCAGCGATTACGAAAATCTCAAAAAGCCATTGCACTCACTCAAACTCAATTAGAAGCCCAAGGGCAATTATTGAGACTGCGAGAAGATTTTGCTTCCACACTTACCCACGATTTAAAAACTCCGCTTTTAGGAGCAATTGAAACTATTAAAGCCTTTCAAAAAGAAAAATTTGGTGCGGTTTCACCAACCCAAAAGAAAGTTTTAGAGACTATGGCACGCAGTCATGACACTTCCCTAGATTTATTAGAAACTTTATTAGATGTCTATCACAATGATACTGAAGGATTAAAACTGAATTTAGCACCTGTAGATTTAGTAATGTTAGCAGAAACTGCGGCTGCTACTTTGATTGAATTAGCAGCAAATCGTCGCATTCATCTATCATTAAATTATGGTGACTCCGATTGGAAGCGATCGCTATGGGTTAATGGTGATACTTTGCAACTGCAACGAGTTTTTAACAATCTGTTAATAAATGCTATCAACCATTCTCGACGTGGTGATCGTGTTGAAGTTATCTTAGAATCCCAAGCTTCCTATCAAGTTGTGAAAATTTTAGATACCGGTGCAGGTATTCAACCCGAACAGTTTACCCACTTATTTGAACGATTTTATCAAGGAAATAGTGATTGTCATGAGCTTTCCCAACGTCAAGTCAAAGGTTCTGGATTAGGACTTTACTTATCTCGGCAAATTATTGAAGCCCATGACGGTATAATATGGGCAGAAAACAGAATAGCCAATGGTGCCATTTTTGGTTTCAAGCTCCCTGTTTTGGCATTTTCGTCTTTTAAGTCCTAAATTTGACTGGATAAGATGTCTTCTAGCACCATAAAAATTCTCCTAGTTGAAGATGATGAACTTTTCCGATTGGGCTTGCGTGTGCGATTGCAACAGGAAACTGGTTTGGAGATTATTGCCGAAGCAGAAGATGGAGAAACAGCCATTGAATTAGTCAACCAGCATTCTCTTGATGTTGTTATTTTAGATGTAGGATTACCAGGAATTGGGGGAATTGAGGCTTGTTACCAAATTAAACAAAAATATCCCAATTTACCAGTTTTAGTCCTAACTTCCCATTTTCAAACATCCCTGATTGCAAAGTTAATTACCGCAGGCGCTCAAGGCTATTGCCTCAAAGGAGTGGCCGCAGAAAAATTGGTTTTAGCACTTCGTTCTGTCGCTGCTGGAGCATCTTGGTGGGATGAAACAGCAACAAAAGAAATTCGTTCTTCTTTTGCCTTCGATTCCTCCCAGTCCTATTCAGACAATAGCTCAAAAATTGTCAATCCTCTCACCCATCGAGAAGAAGAAATTCTCAAACTCCTAGCAGATGGAAAAACCAATCATGAAATAGCTGAAACTCTTTATATTACAACTGGAACTGTCAGGGTTCATGTTCATGCAATTTTGCATAAATTGGGAGTTAGTGATCGACAGACTGCTGTTACTTTGGCCTTACAAAAACACTTAATTAGTCATCAAGTAAGAATTCAGGAGTCAAAAAATTTTAGATTTTAGATTTCATATTTGGGATTTGTTCCAGCATTATACAAATAGATAAATCAGGGGATTTTAAATATTTTTAATTCAAAATATAAAATGGTACAACTAACCTGGCATTGTTTTTCAAAATCCCTGTGTGCAAACAGATTTAATCTCACAATATATACTTGTACAAATAATCATTTTTACCAAAAATCGAAAATATAGAATATAATCATTTGCTAACCTCAGCTATGGTTGTCATCAGATATATCAAAAGGTGTAATCTTATACGATAAGACAGTAGGAGTGTAATAAAATTATCATGATTATCATGGTTTTTTATATTTTTGCACGTATAAATTTTGTGGATCTATTGTATAAACAGATAATGTTAAGACCAATTTTATGTGAGACTGCACAGAATCATGAAATTCATGAATTCATCCGTATTTATCTGCGTTTATCTGTGTTTATCTGCGGTCAATTATTCTTGAAATCTGATTCTATACAGCCTCATCTTAATTTGGTATAACTAGCAAAATAGATGACTAAGAGTAAAATTGACATATTCTTACAGCAGTTTTCATGTATTTAGACCACAATCAGAGTTAATGTATTTATTTGTTCATCATCCAATCACCAGCTATCAAATTTACCATTAATTTAGGTATTATTTTTCCAAATCGACTGCGAGAACTACAGTATAATTGAGTAATAAATACATGGGACAAGGTTTTTTACAAATTGCGTTAACGCTATCTATTGTCATAGCTATCACTCCCCAGTTGGGAAAATACATAGCCCGCATCTTTTTGGGAGAAAGTACAATACTTGATCCCATCATCAACCCCATAGAAAAAATTATCTATACAGTAGGGGGTGTTCGTAGCAAAGAAGAAATGACAGTTTGGCAGTATATCCAGGCGATCATAAGCAGTAACCTGATTATGGGTATTTCTGTGTATGCACTCATCTCTTTGCAGACAATTTTACCTTGGAATCCCAACGACTTGGGAATGCCTAAATGGGATATAGTGCTACATACTACCATTTCCTTTCTGACTAACACTGATCAGCAACACTACGCAGGGGAAACAACGTTAAGCTACTTTAGCCAAACAGCAGCTTTAGGGTTTTTAATGTTCACCTCAGCGGCAACCGGGTTAGCCGTAGGAATTGCATTTATTCGGGGTTTGACAGGCAGAAAATTAGGGAATTTTTATGTTGATATTACCCGCGCCATTACTAGGATATTATTGCCTCTCTCTATGATCGGGGCGATTGCACTCATTGCTTTAGGTGTACCACAAACATTAGCGGAAACTTTAGCAGTCCAAACCTTAGAAGGAGGAACTCAGTATATACCTAGAGGTCCAGTTGCTTCCTTTGAAATTATCAAACTTTTAGGCGAAAACGGTGGCGGCTTTTTTACTGCTAACTCAGCCCATCCCTTTGAAAATCCCAATGGCGCTGCTAACTTATTAGAAATCATCGCCATGATGGCAATACCCTCATCTTTAATTTACACCTACGGCCTATTTGCCAACAACCGCAAACAAACTTGGTTGCTGTTTTGGATGGTATTTGTGATTTTTGCCGTTCTCATCTGGGTGACAGCATTTGGTGAACTACAAGGAAATCCCATCATTAACCAAGCATTGAACACAGAACTACCAAATTTAGAAGGTAAAGAAGTAAGATTTGGCTGGGCAGAAACAGCATTATGGGCAATCACAACCACCGCTACTATGTGCGGTGCAGTTAATGGAATGCACGACTCCTTCATGCCCCAAGGTATATTTTCCACATTATTTAACTTATTTGTGCAAATTATTTGGGGAGGACAGGGAACAGGAACAGCTTACCTATTCATTTATCTCATCCTCACCGTCTTCATAACTGGGTTAATGGTAGGACGCACCCCCGAATTTTTAGGACGCAAAATTGAACAAAAAGAAATATTTCTAGCTAGTGTGGTTTTACTGATTCACCCGATTATGGTATTAGTGCCTAGTGCGATCGCTCTAGCTTATCCTATCTCCCTATCAGGAATTAGCAACCCCGGCTTTCACGGCATTTCTCAAGTAGTTTATGAATACGCCTCAGCCGCAGCTAACAATGGTTCTGGACTAGAGGGTTTAAAAGACAATACTTTATGGTGGAACTTGAGTAGCAGTTTCAGCATCTTAGCAGGGCGTTACATTCCCATTATTGCCATCCTCCTCTTAGCTGATAGTATGTCACGCAAACCAACAGTTCCCCAAACTCGTGCTACTCTCAAAACCGATTCTTTACTATTTACCACCGTCACCGCTTTTGTCACCATCATTTTAGCCGTCCTCACCTTCTTCCCAGTTTTAGCTTTAGGACCCATCGCCGAAGGTTTTAAACTAGCATCTGGAAGTTAGGAGGCAGGAGTCAGGAGTCAGGAGTCAGGAGTCAGGAGTCAGGAGTCAGGAGTCAGGAGGCAGAAAGAACCTAATACCTAATACCTAATACCTAATACCTAATACCCAATACTCAATCCCCATTTATGAATTTTGCTGCAAGTAGTCCCAGACCTAAATCTTCCCGGCCGCGTCCTGGCGATCGCCGGATCAAACGCAAAAAATCACGAATTAGCACCAAAGGACTTTACATTAGAGCAATTAGGGATACCTTTGTCAAACTAAATCCCCAATACGCAATTAAAAATCCCATTATGTTTTTGGTTTGGTTAGGAACAATCATTACCCTAGCCGCCACAATTTATCCTTCCATATTTGGACCAGTCAACCAGAAAAACCCCCAACTGTTCAACGGCTTGTTAACAGTGACTTTATTCTTCACTGTTCTATTTGCCAATTTCGCCGAAGCATTAGCACAAGGAAGAGGTAAAGCCCAAGCCGATGCTTTGCGATCTACCAGAACAGAAACCATCGCCAAAAAAATTGTTGTTGATGGCACAATCACAGAAATTCCTTCCACCAACCTGAAAAAAGGTGATACCGTTTACGTCGTCGCCGGTGACATCATCCCCGCAGATGGGGAAGTGATTTTGGGTGTCGCTTCTGTCGATGAATCAGCAATCACCGGTGAATCTGCCCCAGTCCTGAAAGAATCAGGTTCAGATGTTGCCAGTTCTGTAACTGGTGGTACGCGCATCATCTCTGATGAATTAATCCTTCGCATCACAGCTGACCCCGGTAAAGGATTTATTGACCGGATGATTGACTTAGTGGAAGGTGCAGAACGCACTAAAACACCTAATGAAATTGCCTTAACAATTTTGCTGTCAGTGCTGACCCTGGTATTTTTGTTTGTCGTCGCCACCCTGCCCGCCTTTGCTTATTATGTCAACAGTCCCGTCAGCGTCACCGTATTAATTGCCCTCCTGGTAGCACTCATCCCCACCACCATTGGCAGCTTACTCAGTGCTATTGGCATCGCAGGTATGGATAGAGTCGCCCAATTTAATATCATTGCCACCTCTGGACGGGCGGTGGAAGCCTGTGGAGATATCAATACTCTCGTTTTAGATAAAACAGGTACTATCACTCTGGGCAACCGCTTGGCAGAAACTTTTATCCCCATCAACGCTCACTCAATGGTAGAAATTGCTAATGTTGCTTTGGCAGCCAGTATATTTGACGATACTCCAGAGGGGCGCTCTATTGTCCGACTAGCAGAAAAATTTGGCGCAAAATTTGATATTGACCGTAAACAAGCCCAAGGAGTAGAATTTTCCGCCAAAACCCGCATGAGTGGTACTAATTTGCCCAGTGGACATGAGGCGCGAAAAGGGGCAGTGGGAGCAATTAAAGGGTTTGTGCGTTCTCGCAATGGACGGGAAACCCCAGAACTGGATACTGCTTACGAAGAAGTTTCTCACCAAGGCGGTACGCCTTTAGCTGTTTGTCTTGATCATGAAATTTATGGTGTTATTTATCTGAAAGATATCGTCAAACCCGGTATCCGCGAACGTTTTGAGCAATTACGGCGCA
Source organism: Nostocales cyanobacterium (assembly GCA_004293145.1). Lineage (GTDB taxonomy): Bacteria > Cyanobacteriota > Cyanobacteriia > Cyanobacteriales > Nostocaceae > RDYJ01. The sequence continues at coordinate 26,037 of RDYJ01000052.1, forward strand.
TGGGAGTGCGTACCGTAATGTTAACTGGAGACAACCGTATTACTGCTTCCGTTATCGCCAAAGAAGCAGGAGTAGATGAATTTATCGCTGAAGCTACACCAGAAGATAAAATCACCGTCATCCAACGGGAACAGGCAGAAGGTAAATTGGTGGCCATGACCGGAGATGGAACTAATGATGCTCCCGCTTTGGCACAGGCTAATGTTGGTGTAGCGATGAATACGGGGACTCAAGCCGCTAAGGAAGCTGCTAATATGGTGGACTTGGACTCTGATCCCACAAAACTGATTGATATCGTCAGTATTGGTAAACAATTGTTGATTACTCGTGGGGCATTGACGACTTTTTCTATTGCTAATGATATTGCTAAATATTTTGCTATTATTCCCGTAATTTTCGCGGCTGCTAATTTACAAAGCTTGAATATTATGAGATTAACTAGTGTAAATTCGGCGGTATTGTCGGCACTAATTTACAATGCTTTGATTATTCCGGCTCTAATTCCTTTAGCATTGAAGGGTGTAAAATTTCGACCTTTGACTGCTAATCAACTTCTACAACGCAATATTTTTCTTTATGGCTTAGGTGGGGTGATTGCTCCGTTTATTGCTATTAAATTAATAGATATGCTCATCACATTGGTTGGTTTAACTTAATCATAGGTGACTGGGGATTGATTACTGGGGACTAGGGACTGGGTAAGAAAATTTGAGATTTTATAGCAATACATTCCAAAATCCACAATTGAATCACCAATTTAAATATCCAAAATCCAAAATCCAAAATCTAAAATCTAAAATTCAATCATGGTGTTTATTCAAGAAACTATCCGCGCAATTCGGATGATTTTGTTACTTTGGTTATTAACAGCAATTATTTATCCTTTGGCAATATTATGGTTTGGTCAGTTGGCCTTTCCTTCTTCAGCCAATGGCAGCATTGTTTTAAATATAAAAGCTGAACCAATTGGTTCATCTTTGATTGGTCAAGTTTTTACCTCAGATAAATATTTTCATGGTCGCCCTAGTGCCGTGAGATACAGCCAAGGCAGAAAAGCCAAACCGACAGGTATATCAGGAGGAAGTAATCTTGCACCTAGTAATCCAGAGCTAAAAAATAGAATTGTTGAGGAAGCAACTCAATTCGAGGATGAGAATATACAACCCGCTGCTGATTTAATTTACACTTCTGGCTCTGGTTTAGACCCCCATATTTCTTTGAAAGCAGCACGACAGCAGTTAGCAAGGGTAGCACAGGCACGGGGCATTAAAGAGGATGAAATTACACCTTTACTTAATAAGTACACTGATGGCAGATTCTTAGGTATTTTTGGTGAACCAGGAATAAATGTTTTACGTTTAAATTATGCTCTAGACCTGCAAGAAGTGAATCGTCAGCAAAATCAATAGTTTGTAATGAGTCATAAGTCAATCAATTTTGGATTTTGGATTGACGTTAGCGAAGCGTACGCAGCGCAGCGAGTATTTTGGATTATCCTCTCCTTTAAAGAAGAGGCTTGAAGGC
>RDYJ01000152.1 GCA_004293145.1 Nostocales cyanobacterium
GCAAGATTTCGCGTCCGTGAACTTTGTCTTCTGCGCCTCCGATAACTAGAACGGCGGTTTTAGTTGCTTGGGGTGTCCTCATTTCCAGCGATTTAGCTTGTAATTGCTGCATTGTGTTTCTCCGGTCAACAACTTCAGAAGCCATCGCCTTGGACGGGTTTACCGGCTTGTGGCGAATGGCGGGTGAATTTAACAAGGTTTAGTAGCCTGTTGATTTTCGCCCTTTGCTTCTTTGAGAGGACACTTTTGATCAGTGTGGAGTGGCGAAATCCGTCTCTCCAACTTCTCATTTAACGCACACGATGCCTCAGTTTGGTCATGTCCGTTGTCCTCGGTAGCCAGCAACTTATTTTTCACCCATCTACTTGTTCCAGACTGGCTTTCATAGTGCTTAGAGGCTAGGTCTCCCCTCTGGGTTTGGGGGCAAGCAGGTCTTGACACTCTTTTTTCTGAGGCTGGCTCGATGCATCCTGGAAGTTGTTAACTTTGGTGGGATTATTAATTTAAATTTAGTTGTGACAATATTTAAACATAAATTAAGTAATTAGAAAAACTTTTGATTGCACTAAAAAGCCCAGAGTTCTGGTACTTTTAGATACTATTGATGAAGTTTATCTATCATGCTACCTCTCCTTGACTGTTTGCGTCTGCTGGATATTCAAATCTAAGATTAGTGTCCTTGAATACGAATTACTGTGCGTTTTGATATAGTTACGCTTTTTCCTGACTGTTTTATCTCGGTTCTGAGTTCTGGTCTTCTGAGTAAAGCCCTAGCCAAACAAATTGCTGAAGTCCATCTGGTTAATCCCAGGGAATTTACTACTGATAAGCATCGTAAGGTCGATGATGAACCTTATGGCGGTGGTGTGGGAATGTTGATGAAGCCTGAACCAATTTTTGCTGCTGTGGAATCGCTGCCGATTCTACCGCGCCGAGAGGTGATTTTGATGAGTCCCCAAGGTCAAACTATTAATCAGCCCTTGCTGCGAGAATTAGCCACGAATTATGACCAATTGGTGGTGATCTGTGGCCATTACGAAGGGGTGGACGACAGGGTGCTGAATTTGGTGACTCGTGAGGTGTCTTTGGGTGATTTTATTCTCACTGGTGGCGAAATTCCGGCTATGGCTTTACTTAACGGTGTGGTGCGTCTCCTCCCTGGAACTGTCGGTAAGGAGGAATCTCTGAAAGCAGAAAGTTTTGAGGAAGGTTTATTAGATTTTCCCCAGTATACCCGTCCTGCCGATTTTCGCGGTTGGAAGGTCCCAGATGTGCTACTCAGTGGTAATCATGCGGAAATTGCCAAATGGCGTTTTCAACAACAAATTGAACGCACCGCTTCCCGTCGTCCCGATTTACTGGAAACATGGCAACAAGAGAGGCAGGGGAGCAGGGAGCAGGGAGCAGGGGGAGAAAGGTAAGCAGGGGAGGCAGGGGAGGCAGGGGGAGCAGGGGAGGCAGGGGAGGCAGGGGGAGAATAAACAACCAATGCCCAATGCCCAATGCTCAACGCCTAATGACTAAATGACTAATGACTAAATGACTAATGACTAAATGACTAAATGACTAATGACTAAATGACTAAATGACTAAATGACTAAATGACTAAATGACTAAATGACTAATGACTAATGACTAATGACTAATGACTAAATGACTAAATGACTAAATGACTATGAACATCAGAATTGGTAACGGCTACGATATTCACAGATTGGTGAGCGATCGCCCTTTAATTTTGGGTGGTGTTCACATTCCTCATGAACTAGGTTTGTTGGGACATAGTGATGCTGATGTTCTCACTCACGCCATTATGGACGCTATGCTGGGAGCATTATCTTTAGGCGATATTGGCCATTATTTTCCCCCCACCGATCCCCAATGGAAAGGCGCTGATAGTCTTGTACTCTTACAACAAGTCAATCAGTTAATTATTGATCAAGGTTGGCAAATTGGAAATATTGATTCTGTTGTTGTTGCAGAACGTCCCAAATTAAAACCCCATATTGCTACAATGCGAGATAAATTAGCCGCAGTTTTAGAAGTTGAAGCAAATCAAGTTGGTGTGAAAGCTACTACTAATGAAAAATTGGGTCCGGCAGGTAGAGAAGAGGGTATTTGTGCCTATGCTGTGGTTTTGTTGATAGCTGGTGATTAGTTGTGATGCTTAGTTAGGGAAACTAATGATATGGAACTTATCAATTTTTCTGATAGCCCTCAAAAATATAGACCTGATATTCTGTTTACCAACAGAAATGAAGACATTGTTTTATTAATTGAAATCAAGGCTAAAAAACTAGAATATAGCTTAAAGAACAGAGCTATTTCTCAATTAAAAACATACTTGCAGAATATCAAACCAGATATTCCTTTTGGGATGTTAGTTGATTTAGAAGAAATTAATATTTTTGCCCTGAATAAAAATCAGGAAATCCAAAACCTAACTTCCTTGAAAACTAATGATATAATAGGTGACTATGATCCAGAGTCTCCCCATAAAAGAATCTTTGATTTTTATTTAGAAACACTTATTAAATCTTGGCTAAGAGACTTATCATATCATTGGCATTCAGAGACGCCACCAGGATATCACGAATTAGAACAAATTGGTTTATTACCATTATTAGAAGGTGGACATACTTACATACAGGAAAACTTAGGTGTTGATACTTTACATTGAAACTAATTTTTTAATGACAGTTGCTAAAGGAAGAGACTTAGACGCAGAAAAATTACTGCGTAATCCTCCTCCATCAATACGTATAACCATACCTGCTATTTGTTATGTAGAAGCTATTAACACATACAGAATAGATAAGCAAAATAAATTAAAATTTCAAGCAGAAATTGAAAAACAAATTAATGAAGCAATGCGTGATAAAACTTCTGTTCATGCCAAATCATTTCTTGTGAGCTTAGAAAAAGCATATATTGAAAATCCCCTATTATTAAATGATGTCCAGAATCGTTTATCATCAACCATTGATTTACTGCTGGAAAATGCTGAAACCATAAATTTACAGAATCATATAATTCAGGAAATTTGCTCACAAGTTTTCTTGGCAACAGAAACGTTGTTAATAAAGAATGATCTGATGGATAACTTGATTTTACAGAGCATTATTGACCATGCAAATCATCATCCTAACGAGCGAAAAGTCTTCATAAGTGGTAACACTAAGGACTTTGGTAAACAGAATGTGCAACAAATTTTAAATAGTGCAGGTATAGAATACTTTAGCAATACTAAAAATTTTCTGGGTTGGTTAGAGTCTCAATCATCATAATTTCATTATTTTAGGTCAATAGATTATGGCATTTATTAAAAACATTATCAATCACACAAAACGCCTTTTATTACTCATCACTATCCTCTCCTTTACAGCACTATCAATTACAGGTTGTAATCCCAGCAACTTCAAAAGTAATGCAACTCAACAAGTACCACAATTAGTCACCAGTATTCTCAGCGATCCCAAAACCTTTAACTATGCACTCAGTTCCGAATCTCCTAATATTTTCGGTTATACTTATGAAGGTTTACTCAGTCAAAATCCTCTCACGGGTGAACTAGAACCAAATTTAGCTGAATCCTGGGAAGTTTCAGAAGATAAACTCAAAATTACCTTCACTTTAAAGGATAATTTGAAATGGTCAGATGGACAACCACTTACAGTAGATGATGTTGTATTTACTTATAATGATATTTATCTCAATGAAGCCATACCAACAGATGTTAGAGATATTTTGAGAATTGGGAAAAATCGACAACTTCCTACTGTAAAAAAAGTTGATAACAGAAGGGTAGAATTTAGTGTACCTGAACCGTTTAGACCTTTTTTACAAAATGCTGGTGCTGCTATTTTACCTGCTCATGTATTAAGAGAATCGGTAAAAACTAAAGACCAAGATGGAAAACCCAAGTTTCTGACAATGTGGGGTGTGGATACTCCACCTGAACAAATTATTGTCAATGGTCCTTATAAACTAGAACGTTACGATACAAGTCAACGGATAATTTTCCGTCGTAACCCCTATTATTGGCGTAAAGATGCTCAAGGTAAACCCCAACCTTATATTGAACGTATTGTTTGGCAAATTGTTGAATCTACAGACACTGCTTTACTACAATTTCGTTCTGGTGGTTTAGACTCTGTAGGGGTAACACCTGATTATTTCTCTTTGCTGAAGGTTCAAGAAAAACAAGGTAATTTTAAAATTTATAATGGTGGACCATCATCAAGTACAAGTTTTTTGGTTTTTAATTTGAATAAAGGTAAAAGAAACGGTAAACCTCTTGTAGAACCCATTAAATCTCTTTGGTTTAATAGTGTTGAATTTCGCCAAGCTATAGCTTATGCAATTGATAGACAAACCATGATTAATAATACTTTTCGTGGTTTGGGACAAACACAAGATTCACCAATTTCTGTCCAAAGTCCTTATTTTCTTTCACCAGAAAAAGGGTTGAAAGTTTATAATTACAATCCTGAAAAAGCCAAGGAATTATTACTCAAAGCTGGTTTTAAATACAATGCCCAAAATCAGCTAGAAGATGCTCAAGGAAATCGGGTCAGATTTGCTTTACTTACCAATGCAGGTAATAAAATCCGGGAAGCAATGGGTTCACAAATTAAACAAGATTTGAGTAAAATTGGTATTCAAGTTGATTTCACACCTTTAGCATGGAATACTTTTCTAGATAAGTTATCTAATACTTTAGATTGGGACGCATCTTTGCTAGGGTTGACTGGTGGATTAGAACCCAATGATGGGGCTAATGTCTGGTCTCCTCAAGGTGGTTTACATATGTTTAATCAAAAACCACAACCAGGACAAAAGCCAATAGAAGGTTGGGAAGTTGCACCTTGGGAAGCGCAAATCAATCAACTTTATATTCAAGGCGCACAGGAATTTAATGAAGGAAAAGTTAAAGAAATTTATGCGGAGAGTCAACGATTAACTCAAGAGTATTTACCATTTATTTATTTGGTAAATTCATATTCTCTGGTAGCATTACGAAATCGTTTTGAAGGAATTAAATTTTCTGCTTTGGGCGGTCCTTTCTGGAATATTCATGAAATTAAAATTACCAATTAGGTTACAGCTTACAGGTAACAGGTGACAGTAAGAAGGGAACAGGGAAGAGGAGCTAGGAATTTTACCAATTACCAAAATCTAAAATCCAAAATCTAAAATCCAAAATCCAAAATCTAAAATCTAAAATCCAAAATCCAAAATCTAAAATCCAAAATCGGATGACTCAACCTGAAAATTTGCGATCGCTCTTAGAAGCCGTCGCCAATGGTAAAGTAAGCCCAGAGATGGCCTTAGACTCACTTAAAGATTTAGCCTACGAATCCGTAGGTGAGTTTGCGAAAATTGACCACCATCGTCATTTAAGAACTGGCTTCCCAGAAGTAATTTGGGGACCTGGTAAAACACCGGAGCAAATTGCTCAAATTATGGAAGTCATGCGTCATCGTGCTTCTGTAGTCATGGCCACTCGCATTTCTCTTGATGTTTATGCCGCACTGCAAAACAAAGTCAGAGGGCTGCAATATTTTGAATCCGCGCGAATTTGCGCCATTGTCCCCTCTGTAATTGAACCTAAATTTCCTGGAGAAATTGGCATTCTTTCCGCTGGTACCGCTGATTTACCCGTAGCTGAAGAAGCCGCAGTGACAGCTGAACTTTCCGGTTTTCGTGTCCAACGTCTCTGGGATGTGGGTGTAGCAGGTATTCACCGCTTATTGAATAACCGTCATGTGCTTAATTCAGCCTCGGTGTTAATTGTAGTAGCGGGAATGGAAGGCGCTTTACCTAGCGTGGTGGCAGGTTTGGCTGATTGTCCCGTCATTGCTGTTCCCACCAGCATTGGTTATGGTGCAAGCTTTTCCGGTTTAGCACCTTTATTAACAATGCTTAATTCTTGTGCAGCAGGTGTAGGTGTAGTTAATATTGATAACGGCTTTGGTGCCGCAATGTTGGCAGGACAGATTTTGCGAACTTCAGAAAAATTGCGCTTGGCATCTCAGAGTTCCTAAGTTATTAAAGTAAGTAGAAAGGCGCAAAAAAAACAGAAGTATGTAACGAAACATAAAGTTGCCTAAAAACCTCTTCCCTCCAGCATAGCTACCTTGTGATCACGACAATTTTTAACGCCGACCTACTTAAATAGTGCGTATAATTGCGGTAACTGTTGATTGGATTGATTACTTTAAATTCATTCACATAGCTGTTCAATATTTTTTTTGGGAAAACCATTATGGAACATTTGCACGATACGCTATTTTCTCTTTTGGGAAATCTGCACTTTGATATTACTGTTCTAGCAGCTGAATACACCAACATTAAAGACCCAGACCTGATGGGTCAAATGCAAGCTACTTGGAATAATTTTGTCAAAACAGGCCAAATTTGGGCAACATTGATTGGTATGATTATTGGCTATCTTCTGAAGGGTTTAACCAGTTACGGTTAAATGAATTTTAGATTTTAGATTTTAGATTTTGGATTGATATTAATTCAAAGTCTAAAATCGTCATTTACTATTTCCTCTTTCTTCAAATTTATGACCGAAAAACCAACTTGGAGCCAGCGTTTTGAAACCGCCTTACATCCAGCAATTGCTCGTTTTAATGCCAGTATCAGTTTTGATATTGAACTTATAGAATATGACATCACTGGTTCCCAAGCTCATGCCCAAATGCTGGCTCACACAGGAATTATTTCCCCAGAAGAAGGAGAAGCACTCGTTAAAGGTTTAGAACAAGTTCGCGAAGAATACCAACAAGGCAAATTTCAGCCTGGTATTGATGCCGAAGATGTGCATTTTGCCGTAGAAAAGCGACTCACGGAAATTGTCGGTGATGTCGGTAAAAAACTGCATACTGCCCGTTCTCGTAATGACCAAGTAGGAACTGATACTAGACTTTATCTACGCGACCAAATCCAGCAAATTCGCCAGTATTTGCGGGAATTTCAAACTGTTTTACTCGACATAGCTGAACAAAATATTGAAACCCTCATTCCTGGTTATACCCACCTACAACGCGCCCAGCCGCTGAGTTTAGCACATCACCTTTTGGCATACTTCCAAATGTCACAACGGGACTGGGAACGCTTGGAAGATGTTAGCAAACGAGTGAATATTTCCCCCCTGGGTTGTGGTGCTTTAGCGGGAACAACTTTTTCTATTGACCGCCATTACACAGCTAATTTATTGCATTTTGACAAGGTTTATGCTAACAGCTTAGATGGAGTTAGCGATCGCGATTTTGCCATAGAATTTCTCTGTGCAGCCAGTATAATTATGGTTCACCTCAGCCGTCTCTCGGAAGAAGTGATCCTTTGGTCTTCAGAAGAATTTCGCTTTGTTACCCTCAAAGATAGCTGTGCCACAGGTTCTAGCATCATGCCCCAAAAGAAAAACCCCGACGTTCCCGAATTAGTACGCGGCAAAACCGGGCGTGTTTTTGGTCATCTCCAAGCTATGTTAGTAATTATGAAAGGCTTACCCCTGGCATATAACAAGGACTTGCAAGAAGATAAAGAAGGCATATTTGACACCGTAAACACTGTTAAAGCTTGTATAGAAGCAATGACAATTTTATTGCGGGAAGGTTTGGAATTTAGACCCCAAAGACTAGCACAAGCAGTAACAGAAGACTTTTCTAATGCTACCGATGTAGCAGATTATCTAGCTGCACGGGGAGTACCTTTCCGAGAAGCTTACAACCTCGTCGGTAAAGTTGTGAAAACCAGTATAGCTGCTGGTAAGCTGCTGAAAGATTTAACCATAGAAGAGTGGCAACAGATACACCCTTCTTTTGCAGCGGATATTTATGAAGCAATATCACCCCGCCAAGTAGTTGCAGCCCGCAACAGCTACGGTGGAACAGGCTTTGTACAGGTCAAACAAGCTATAGCGGCTGCCCGTACTCAAGTCAGTGCTGACTCTTGAGCTATATTTTTTCAAAGGGCTAGTAAAGGGCGTACAAATATAAATAAATGTACGCCCAAACAGAGCAAATTAATTCCAGAGTAGATATTTAAACAGTTAAAACAGTTAATTTAATCAGCTGCATCAACTGCTGCTGCTCCTGTTCCTTCTTCTTCTTCACTCTTAGGTGGTCTTTGTTGGAACCTTCTTTGCATTCTTCCTGTCGTAGTCCGTTTACGAAACTTTCTGGCATAAGCCTGGTTCCGTAGCGCCTTTTCTTTTTTCGGGTTACGGCGCTTGGCCATATTCACCTCATGAATAAAC
>RDYJ01000153.1 GCA_004293145.1 Nostocales cyanobacterium
CTACCAAAGTGGGTTCAATTACATCTGGTTCATTTGCTTTTAATTGCTGTCCTATTTCTTCAATCACTTGATATATATCAGCTAAATTGGAATTTAATGGTACATCAACTTCTACTACTGCAAATATGTATTGTTTGGAGTAATTAGTAATTGAACCAATATCTCCATTACGAATAATATGTAATTGACCATTGGGATGTCTGATGCGGGTAGTTCTCAGTTCTATCGCCTCAACAGTACCCTCTACTGTTTTCTCTTCGGCTTTCCCCGCCTCAATATAGTCACCTACCAAATAGTAGTTTTCAAAGAGAATAAAAAAGCCACAAACTATATCATTAATTAGTGTTTGTGCGCCTAATCCTACAGCGATACCAACAATCCCAGCACCAGCCAGAATAGGAGTAGGATTAATATCAAGAATATAGAGAATAGAAACTGCAACGCTAAAGTAAACTAAGTATTGCAACAAACTACGAAACAAAGGAATCAGAGTTAAGCGTCTGCTTTTTTGAATATCAGTTAAATTCTGGTCTTTGAATAGCACCTCTTCTAGTAGTAAATAAATTACCTCAAACATCACACGACTTATGAAAATGATAGCGATGATTTTGATAATTTTTAAACCAAAAGTGGCCAGCTTGGCTATTAACTGCACCTGCTGAATTACCAATGTGACGGTGCAGACGTAAATCACAAATTCCAAACACCGCTTTAAAAAGGGAATTAGATGTTGAAGACGATCATAAAATCTCAACAGGTTATCAGGACTTGAGTATCTGAGACTGAGAGCGTCTAGGGTATCAACAATTGCGGACACTGCTTTGAGTATGAGTAATCCCACACCAATGATCAGATAGATTCGTAGCGCGATATATAAATAGTTGGAAACTACTGTTGGTAATTTGAGAAATTGGGTACAACTAATCAGAACCCATAACCAAATTCCACCTCTAATTCTTTGATTGAGTGCGGTAAAAAAAGCATCAATACTTTTGTCATCGGCTGTGTTTTGGTCTAAGTTCTTGGCGCGATTACTAGCTACAGTCAACCAATATTTGATTGATTTTAGAGTTATAACCGCTGTAATGACAACACCAATACTTTGAGCGATACCAATTCCTAATGTCACCCAAAATCCTGATGGAATCCTGCGAATCAGGGCTATTGTATATTGTTGGATATTTTCACCCCGATAGATGAGAAAACCATTAGCACCTATAAGTGAAATACACAATACTATGCAAGTAAGTAATAACAATCCTGTAATATTGCGGCGCAGGATTTTAATTTTTATATCGTCACCCTTCAATATTGATAATCTAACCAATAGCTTGAATAACTTACCTAAAAGCCATCTTAATATTAGAAAAACAAGTATGATAATGCCGACTTCAGCTAAAATAATTAATAGGTTCATAGTTAGGTAATTTTCGCATTTTTATGATACCCAAATCCTCAAAGAATTCGGGTATATCTATTCTGAACTTTTTTAATTGTTGCTGTTTTGCATCGGTTTATATTTTTCTGGTTCTGTTCTCAACTCTACATACAGAGAATCAATACCCTCTTGTTCTAAAAGTTCCAAGATGGCTAAATTTAAGTTCTTCTCAGCATCAAAGTAGAGATTGTCATCATTAACAAATGCCATTACTTCAATAACTCTGGCATTTTTTTCAATGTTTTTGAAACGAATTGTACACTTAGGAGAAAAACCAGGAATAGATTTTGGCATTTGTTGAATAGCATCACAAATTCTCCCGGTTTGCTTTGCGGAAATACCATCAATTTTGAGAATTAAATTTAATCCCCACTTTAATTCTTCCCCTGGATTTTGTGACCAATTATCTACAATTCCCGAAATCATGCGAGAATTGGGCATTTTCATGATTGAACCCCACTTAGCTAGATGCAGTGTTGTTGTTCTAAATCCAATACTTTTTATTTCCACAAAACCATCTAATCCTGATATTCCTACCCAGTCACCTTCACGATAAAGATTATCAGAGTAGATAATCACTGTACAAAACCAATCATAAACAATGTCTTTGAACAGTAAACCTAACGTGATACCAGCACCACCAAGTAAACCCACAAGTGCTGCTGCTGATTGTCCTAAAAATATCTCGCTGATTTTAATTGTTAATATAATAATTGCCGCTGATTGAAAAATCTTCGGCATCAAAGGTCTGAGCAATTCATCAAGCTCAGTTTCGGTTTGCAGCACCAAGTTAGCAATTAATTGCCCTAAAATTGAAGAACTACGATAAACTACATAAGCAACTATGAAGATAACTATTAAATTGAGACATCTGCTAATTGTCTCGCTGAGTTGAGAGCCTAAGTTATCTGCAAGAATTTCCTTACTCAGCCAAAATCCACCAATGAGAATTAGCCAATTTATAGCAGGTTTGATAATAGCAATCAATTCATCATCAAGGGTAGTCTCTGTTTTGCTTGTGAACTTTTCAATTGTTTTAATAATAACTGCCAAAAAAAATCTTCTTAATGTCTGTGTCAACGTTAGAATGACGAGAACAGCAGCAATTTTAGCAATGGGAATATTGGAATAATTGATATTTTTGAGCGTGTTCCAGATAGCTTCCATGATTTACCCTGATAGATATTTGAGTCTGTTGATTTTATAGCATGAGAAAAGTATCAGCATCCAGAATTTCACAAATATTTTTTTATCTTGATTTCTGAATGCTGACAGGAAGATTATTTAACTTGACACAGAATCAACCCAAACCACCCTTTTTCATCTGTCCAAGTTTTCACAGTTTTTAATCCTTTTTCTTCTAGTTGCTTTTCCATCATTCCTAAATCAAACTTGCGAGAAATTTCTGTAAGTATGCTTTCTCCCGCTTCAAAGTCAACCTTTAAATCCAAGGCTTCTAAAGTTACGCAATGGCTTTTTTGACAATCTAAATACATCTCGATTTGATTATTAATCTGATTGTAAATCGCTTTGTGTTTAAACAAATTGATATCAAAATTACCTTGAAACCGCCAATTCAAATGAGAAAGCATATTCAAATTAAAAGCAGCAGTTACTTCTTGACTATCGTTATAAGCCGCTTCTAAAATATCCTTGGGTTTTTGTAAATCCACACCCAGTAAAAAGTAATCTCCTGGTTGCAAAGTTCGAGAAACTTGATTTAAGAAACTATCACATTCTTCTGGGTTAAAATTACCTAAAGAACTGCCCAGAAAAAACAACATCCGCAACTGTAAATAATTTGATTCCAGATGAACTAAAGCTTGTTCATAAGTTCCTAATAACCCATGAATCAAAAAATCAGGATATTTTTCTTGTAACTGTAAAACGCTGGTTTTGAGAATACCTCCACTGACATCAATAGGAAGATATCTACAAGAATCAGCAATTTTTTGATAAGCATCTAATAAAGCTTGAGTTTTGGTAGAACTACCACTACCTAACTCTATCAACTCACAACAATTTGTAATTGCAGCAATTTCATCAGCATATTGATTTAAAATCCATGCTTCCGTGCGAGTCGGATAATATTCTGGTAACTCACAAATCTTTTCAAATAATAGAGAACCAGGATCATCATAGAAATATTTAGGAGATAAAGTTTTTGGAGTCTGACTTAACCCCTTAATCACATCTTTTCCATCATCACGTAGCTCTTGATAATGATGATCTAAAACTGTTAAAGGTTGAACAATCATTTTTTAAATCCTCTTAATAGTCCTGAAAAAAAGTATTTATTGGTAACTCTCAGCAATTCTAAAGCCAACGTGCTGATAGAAATAGGGACGAAACCAGTTACGATAACAAGGCAAAGCCATAGTACCATTTGTTGCCCAAGAACCACCGACCATCATCTGATGTTTACCATCAAAAAAAGGCGCAGATTGATCTTCATAAAGATGATGAGTTTTAAATCCTGGTAAGGGGTAAAATGTGTCTCCTAACCATTCCCACACATTACCCCGTAAGTCAGAAAGTCCAGATTTATGACTATCTGAAAACATTCCTACAGGAGAAGGTGAAATACATTGTAAATTGAGATTATGGTTATTTTCTAAACTAGAATCTGCCGATATTTGTAAAGCTCGATTCCATTCAGATTCTGTCATTAAACGAGTTCCTTTACCTTTCCAGCAACAGTAAGCTATTGCTTCATAATAGTTGACTTCTACAGGCCAATCTAAAGGTAAATCTATCTCATCAAATGTGGCTCGATAGCGGTAGTTAAGTTGATTTTTTGCAGGTATCCAGAATTTTGGATGTTGAACATCATATAGTTGTTTCCAATTCCATGATTCAACATTCCAATAATCTACATTCTCATAACCACCAGCTTGGACAAATTCTAAAAATTCGCCATTGGTGATTAAATTTTGACTAGCTAAAAATGGTTTTACGTCTTCTTCTAAATTACCATATTCGCTATCCCAACCGAAAGTTAAATCATTTTCTTTTTTACCTAATTTCACCACACCACCGGGAATTTCTATCATTTGATTATTCGGAGTTTTCCCATTTGTAGGGGCATAATTCCATCCTTCAGGACGTTTTAATTTATCAACTGGTAATTGACGCAGCAGCATAGAAGAAGTTTCAAAATGAATGCGACTGTGTTCAATTCCCATAAACAAAGCCCAGAGGGGATGTTGGGGATGAATAGGCAAATTTAAAGGTGTATTTTCGATGACTTTGATAATTTCTGCTTTGGCTTTGTCTCGATATTGCCAAACTTGAGAAACATCAGGCCAGATGATATCTTGTGTAGCGGTTTCTAGTTCTGCTGGTGTTTCTGGATCAACGCCAATTTCAAACAAGATTTCATATTGGGGATTGATGCGATTTTCTAATAAACCAACGCGAATTAATTTGTTGATGTAAAAAACTGCGGAGTGACCAAGATAGAAAATTAATTTGTTTCTTAAAGCGTCGGGATTGATGTAAAATGTGTCCTCACTGATTAAGCTTTTCAGCAGTTTCTCTTCTAAGTCCCAGGAATTTTCAAAGTAATTGACTAGCGTTTTTGAATTACAATCATCAAGTTTAGGAACTTGATTAGATGTGAGCTTATTAAGTTTGGGAATTGTTAGCATGATATGGTATTGGGTTCTACCAATGAGCGATTACCTATGGCTAATGCCAAGTTATGCTATCGACGCTGTGCTTGGCACAATCGCGCAATTGTTTATTCTATATATTTTTAAATACCGCATTCTGGTACACATTTTTCATTTTTAACCAAAATTTAATTATTTTGACAATTACACTCAATAAAAGTTAAAATTGCCAGGTTTATCTAACAATAACTTTATTTTTCTCTCTTCATATAGCAACAGACATATCAGTTAGGACATTGTATTTTAATTCAAAGGGAACTCTTAACAGGGAACAGACTGGCTACTGCCATACATTATTCAAGCTAAAAAGCTGAATAGATAAATCCCCAACTTTTCAGAAAAGTCGGGGATCTAGTATGAGGAAAAAATATAAAGACTTTGTATGCACAATCTCTTGGCTTTTTAAGTAACCTCTAAAACATCCGTCTTCTACGTTTATTTTCTGATTGGGGTGTTCGTAAAGGCACTACTTCAGCTTCACTACTTTCCCTCGCTACCCGAATTAATAATCCAGCAGCCACCAAACTAGCAATCATGGAATTACCACCATAACTAAACATTGGTAAGGGTAAACCTGTAGTTGGTAATGCTCCTGTTGCTACACCAATATGTAATAATGATTGTCCGATCATCACAACGGTAATACCAATTGCTACCAGTCGATGAATAATATTTTTCGCTTTCATCGCTACAATCAATCCTAAAGTAGCGAATATTGCTAAGAGTAACAACAGTAAGATACTACCCACAAAGCCAAATTCTTCCGCGAAGACTGCAAAGATAAAATCAGTATCTTGAATTGGCAGATAAAATAGTTTTTGTTGAGAAAGTCCAAATCCCACGCCCCAGCCTTGACCTGAACCAACGGCGAGTAAACTTTGTACTAACTGGTAGCCATCCCCTGTTGCATCCGCCCAAGGGTTGAGAAAAGACATCACCCGTCGGCGTTGATATTCTTTAATACTAATACTCAGTAATGCTAATAGCACCCCACCAATGGCTGTTCCTCCTAAGTATTTGTATGGTAGTCCAGCAGCTAAAGCAATAAACCAAATTGTCATCCCGCAAAGTGCAGTTGTACTGAGGTTAGGTTGGGCTAAAATCCCCAATAGCACCAGACAGAATACACCCAACCACGAAAGCCGAACCTCCCAACTTAATCTATCCCACTGACCAAACAACCTAGCACTTTGTAAGACTAAAAAGGGTTTAATTAATTCTGATGGTTGAATGGGAATAGGACCAATGGCTATCCATCTGGCTGCGTCAAAGGCTTTTTTTCCTAAGCCGGGAATGAGAGTAACGAAAATTAACAGCAGAAAAAACATCAAAAACCAATGAGACACCCCTAAAATTTTTTGTAAGGGAAGATTAACAATGATATTGAATAGTATGAGTGAAACCAGTACCCAAATAATTTGACGCTTAAAATAATACATTCCATCACCCTGACGCTCATCAGCAACAGCATAGGAGGCGGAAAAAAGTACAACTAAGCCAATAAACAGCCATACTAAGGTTAACCAGCGCAATAAACGGGCTTCCACAGCCCAGGTAGAAACAGAATTATCAAAAATCGGGATTAATTGGCGTATATTCACAGCGTGTTACACAGGTAGGAATATTACATTATTCTAGGTTTTACAGCTTCATTTAGTTGAATGTTGATCTACAAAGTTGCGATCGCTCAATGAAATGCGGAAATCAGCAATTCAGTCACTAATCATCACTTTCCCGAGATTTTTCTTACCTATTATTCCAAACGATAGGCAACCCGTAGACTTTGAACTAAAATCACTAAAGAAGCCACAGCCATCAAACTACCCCAAAACCAATAAGGTAAGAGCAAATACCTCTGCATTTGCGCTGTATCGGAAAGCCCTAAAGATCCGGCACTATAACTAAATAGATAATTTAATTGATGGTATGTACTCACACAAGCTTGCACACCTAAAAACTGAACGCTCAACCCCTGTACCCAGGTTGGGGTTTTTAAAGCTACTCCTAAAATCATTAAACCTAGTAATGGTATTGCTATTAACCCAAACCAAGAACGCACCCAAATTAGGCTAGAAAGCAGCAAAAAACCCCCTAAGATTTTTAAACTCAGGGTGGCGGTTTTAAAACTGCGAGAAGCGAGAATCAAGACTGCACCGGCAATAGGTGGACCCATTGGACCAGCGGCTGCAACTAAAGCAGGACCGATTGGTCCCCAACTTGAGCGCATAGTATAAGTAGCGACACCAGAACCATTACTAAAAATCTGTAATTTCTGGAAATTTCCGCCTAAAATTAAAGCCATCAAGCCATGACCCATTTCATGAAACCATGTAGCTAGGATGCTAAAGGGGTATAAAATATAATCACCTGCTGGGAATTGCCACAAAATAGCCGTGGCAATCGCTGCACCCACAAGCCAAGTTAACCCCATCCGTTGAACTTCTGGTGGGGCTGTTTGAGTCAGCAAAGATTGAAAATCTTTTGGTTCTCTCATTATGTAATATTCCTAATAATTCGTAACTCGTAATTTATAAATACTTATTATCAATTACGAATTACGAATTATCAATTACGAATTATTCCTCTAGGAGAGTTGAAATAAGAAAGTCACCAAATCTCCCTTACCTAGACTGATCCGATCACCTGGACGTAAGCGGTGTCTATTCCCTGGTAATAGCGGCAAATTATTAATGTAAGTGCCGTTAGAACTACCCACATCTTCTATATAATGAGCATCTCCCTCAACACGGATATCTGCATGAATCCGTGAAACGATTTCTGAACTGGGAAATCCAGCTACATCGATATCTGGAGGAATGCGGTCATTAGGTTTACCGATATGAACCACAGACAGATTTTGTGGTAATTCAATTTCTTGGTTACTTTGGACGTGGAATAACCGCGCTACCACCTGCTGTAATTGGGTTCTCGATGCTGTCACCGCAGGTTCTGGGGCAGGTGCAGCTACCGCCGCTACTACTGGTTCTGGGGCAGGTGCAGGTGCAGCTACCGCCGCTACTACTGGTTCTGGGGCAGGTGCAGGTGCAACTACTGCCGCTACTACTGGTTCTGGGGCAGGTGCAGGTGCAACTACTGCCGCTACTACTGGT
>RDYJ01000154.1 GCA_004293145.1 Nostocales cyanobacterium
TAGTCATTAGTCATTAGTCATTAGTCATTAGTCATTAGTCATTAGTCATTAGTCATTAGTCATTAGTCATTAGTCATTAGTCATTAGTCATTAGTCATTGGGTTATGTCCCCAGATGCCTCCCCTCTGCCCCCTTGCCCCCTGCCTCTTAATAGTCCCTACTGCGGTACAGTCACTGTTGCACCATTGGGAATATCTAACTCTACAGTCGGACCTCTGTCTAAAACTTCAATATCCCATTGTCCACGACTAGCGGATTCAAAGACAACATAACGACCATCAGGGCTGATATAGGGATTTCTGACCCAACCGCCATAGCTAGGAGTGAGGATTTGTGATTGTTGCATAGCGCGATCATACAGTGCTATGACTGGTCTACCTTGGTTACTGGTCAAATAACAAATATAACGCCCGGTGTAGCTGAGACTGGGACTCTCAGCAACAGTTTCTCGTCGATTTAAACGCGGAGTGGGAATAAAACTTTGGGTTTCTAAATCATAAACCAATAATTGCTGACTACCATTACGATTAGAAACAAAGGCTAAAAAACGTCCATTTCCACTTAAAGCAGGTTGTTCCTCTGCATAACGACTGTTAAGGGAAGATACCCCAAGAGGAATATCAGCGGCATTACAAGACATAAGTAGGCTAGTCAGGCTAAAAACTAGGCTCCAATAAACACATTTTTGGAGCCGCAATATAGACGTAAATGTTTTCACATCAACCGCTTTCCGTCAGCTTTAAAACTACCATTACCATTGATTTACACCAGATGATTTAGATATCATCAAAGTCATTTGAATTATCTGATTCCTGATTTGGCCTTTCAATGGGGTTATATGGTATGTAATCAGTAGGAATAGCCTCATCATCTTCCCTTGGTCTACGAGGAGTTGAGTCAGCAGGTGGACGGCGCTTTCTGGGTCTGGGAGCAACATCATCCTCGCGACTTTCTGGGCGTTGAGGTCGGTTATTACTGCGACGTGGTGGTTTTTTTACTTCGTCTTGGGGGCTTTCCCAGTCATCAACTGCCCTAGAAGCAGAATCCCAATTTTCTTGTTCAAAACTTTCACTAGGGCGAGTTACTGAACGCCCAGAACTAGGACGACGTTTTCTTTCTCCCGTTTCTGGTTTTTCTCTATTATCTCTATTATTACTGCGTTCTGAACGACGAGGGGGTTGATCCTCATAGGAATTCTCACGGCTGGAACGTTCATCTTTACTACCGCGAATTCTGGCACGTGGGGGACGTTCTTCTTCCTCTTCTTCGTAATAAGGCAGTGGTTCTAAATCTGCATCCATTTCCGCTTGGTAATTGCGCCGTTCAGAGTAAGAATATTTTCTGCTTACTTCGCGCTCGTCATCCACAATGGGAGTATTCCGTTTAGCTTGTTGAGTGGCAATACTTCGTAGCCGAATACTTTCAACGGCAAAAAATACAGTAGTACCAACTAACAGCAACTGACCAAATTGCAAAATGGGGTCAAGTCGCCATCCTTGGAAGATGAGAATAAAACCACACAGTAAGCCCACAGCTGCAAAAAAGATATCTTGATCTCGTGACAGTTCTGGACGCACAGTGCGGAGAAAATACAGTGCTGCCCCAGCCACAGCCAGGAAAATTCCTAGAACACTGGCTGAGTTAGCCCCAAAATTTACCTGAGCCAAAACACTGGCTGAGTTCAGCCCAAAATTTATCATTGCTCTTTTCCCAATATCAAATCTATGTTAGCGAATCATCCAATTTTGGATTTTAGATTTTGGATTTTGGATTTACCACACGGATGAATCCGGGGGCTTGTACCATCAAGGAATTATTGCTAACAATTAAAATCACTATTTTAACTATTGACAATATATTTAAGCTTCAAAGCATCTGCAAAGAAGCTCTGAAGCTGTTAACAGCTATTAGGGAGTAGGAACTAGGGAAATGGGGAAGAATCAAGAATTAACTGTCACCTGTCACCTATTCCCTGTCACCTATTCCCTGTCACCTATTCCCTGTCACCTATTCCTTAATTTCGCTGAATTTTATCTTTCTGGCTGATGAAAATCAAGCCAACAGTAGCGGGAATAACCACAATAGCAGTACCCCAAACCAGACTCCAAAGAAAATTTGCTAAAGAGGGTGTCATAATTCTCAACCTTTTGTTACTCAGTTCATTTTAATTTTAATGGTGTATCAGTTTCTTGAGAAGCGGTGATTTATTTATCAGTTATTGGAATCCTATAGTTAGAGAAAATGACGGCCTTTGGTTAAAATTAGAGAGCGTGCTTTACAAAGCTTAAAATTTTCTGGCTTACGTGCCGAGTGTTTTGATTTGATTTCTTTACAGATAGTAGCTCAAAGCCATGACTGGTGTTAACCTGACTGCTTGGATTCTTGGTCCGATTTTGGGACTGATGACATTTTTGTTTATTTTCCGCATTATTCTGACTTGGTATCCCCAAGTTAATCTTAATCGCTTGCCTTTTAATCTTATCGCTTGGCCGACTGAACCCTTTTTAGTGCTATTGCGAAAGTTAGTACCCCCTATTGGTGGGGTAGATATCACCCCCATCTTATGGGTTGGTATTTTCAGCTTGGTGCGAGAAATTTTATTAGGTCAGCAAGGATTACTGACCATGATGGCGCGTGTTAGTTAGGTGACAGGAGTTATTTATTTTGGATTTTGGATTTTGGATTTTGGATTGTTTTTGTTAACTCCAATCTAAAATCTAAAATCTAAAATTTTTCTCCCCTGTTCCCTAAATCATTGCAATTTCATATCCTGCACAAAGCTGGTGTAAACATGACCCTGTAAAAACTGGGGATTTTCCATGATTTTTTGATGGAAAGCGATGGTGGTGGGCAGTCCGGTAATTGCACACTCTCTCAATGCCCGTTTCATCCGGTTAATAGCTGTGGCTCGGTCGGGGGCCCAGACAATTAACTTACCTATAAGGGAGTCGTAATAAGGGGGAATTTGGTAATCTGTGTACACATGGGAATCAATCCGCACGCCTGGTCCACCGGGTGGTAGATAGCCGCTAATTTTGCCAGGGGCAGGACGAAAATCGTGATCTGGGTCTTCGGCGTTGATGCGGCATTCAATGGAATGACCCCTTAAAACTACCTGTTCTTGGGTTAACTTGAGTCTTTCACCTTGAGCAATACTGATTTGTTCAACAAGTAAGTCTATACCAGTTACCATTTCTGTGACTGGATGCTCCACTTGGATGCGGGTATTCATTTCCATAAAGTAGAATTTACCCGTTTTATCTAGGAGAAATTCGATAGTTCCTGCCCCAGTGTAGTTGATGAATTGGGCTGCTCTCACGGCTGCTTTTCCCATTTTTTCCCGTAGTTCTGAGTCAAGGGCGGGACTGGGGGCTTCTTCTAGTAACTTTTGGTTACGGCGTTGAATTGAACAATCTCTTTCACCTAAATGGATCACATTACCGTAGTTATCCGCCAAAATTTGAAATTCAATGTGACGCGGACGTTCGATAAATTTTTCTATATAAACGCCAGCATTACCAAAAGCTGCTCCTGCTTCTCCTTGGGCTGCATGGAAAAGTTTGACAAATTCATCTTCGGAACGGACAAGGCGCATACCTCGGCCACCACCGCCGGCTGTGGCTTTAATCATGACAGGATAGCCGATATCTTTGGCGATCGCTATCCCTTCCTCCTCTGTTTCTACTAAGCCATCGCTACCAGGTACTGTGGGAACTCCAGCTTTTTGCATGGTTTCTTTGGCTGTAGACTTATCCCCCATCAAGCGAATAGCTTCAGGCGTAGGTCCAATAAAGGCAATTTGATGGTCAGCACAGATTTCGGCAAATCTGGCATTTTCTGCTAAAAAGCCATAACCAGGATGAATGGCTGTAGCACCACGTGTTAAGGCGGCTGCAATAATGTTGGGAATGTTCAGATAACTTTTACTGCTGGCTGGTTCACCAATACATACGGCTTCATCAGCCAATTGGACATGAAGAGCATTTCGGTCAACAGTCGAGTGAATAGCAACTGTCGCAATTCCCATTTCTTCACAAGCGCGGAGAATGCGAAGAGCTATTTCTCCCCGATTAGCAATTAAAATTTTGTCAAACTTCATTTTCTAGTTGCGATATTAGTACCAGTAGATTGACATTCTCTCCCATCCCGTTGAAATAAAGCTGTCGCATTACTGTAAATTCTCACAAATTTGTTAGCAAACAGGTGACAGGTGACAGGCATAACGGATCTACCTCCCTCTCCCTGATTAAAACATTTGGCAAAAAATTTGGAAAATATTTACCATTTTTGATTTTTTATGCTATTATGTTAGTCTAGGCAAACGTGCGGATGTGGCGGAATTGGTATACGCGCACGCTTGAGGTGCGTGTGGGCATAGCCCTTGCGAGTTCGAGTCTCGCCATCCGCATTTTTCAGTTTTAGACTGAAATTTGGCACTTTTTAAGTTTTGATTGTACGACTTAAACCAAAAGTTGAACAATCAAAACAAATATTTAAACAAATCAATAATTTACATTTTTTCAGCAATTCATTTGTTCTCAAGTAATGTACGATCAAGTTTAAATAGCTTACTGCTGTTTTTTAATTTATTAAACAGCACACTTATCCTAACAGGAAACATTTGACAAATCTGATCATATCAATATTTGGGTAGAACAAGTAAGTGTGCTGTGTAAAGTTTGTCAGATGCTTTAGCTGATCAGCCTAATGATATTAACATCTAAAGCTGTAATACCGTTGAGAACGGCTAGAGTTTTATTACCAAAGCTAATTTCAGTGTTTCCACCAATTTCCTGCAAAACCAAAGTAGCAGCAGAAATACCAATTTTTGCAGCACCACCGATACTAATAACATCAGTACCAAGTTGAAAATCTAAAATCTTGTTAGCGGTTTCTGGGAGTTCAAGGGTAACAATTTGGAATTCATCAGCACCAGCACCACCGCTGATTAAATTATTACCACCTGTCTGCACAATAAATTTATCATTACCATCACCACCTAAAACCCGGTCATTACTACCCAGATAAAAGGTATCATTACCAGCACCACCTGACATCCGACTACCACCTTTAGCATCGGTAGCATCAAAAATATCATTACCTGACCCACCGAACGCCCTATCCTGGTCATTGACATCTATAATGTCATTACCACTACCTAAGAAGACGCGGTTATCATGAGCATAGTCTTTGATAAATAGATCAACCTTATCATCACCAGCACCAGTAAAGACAATATCTGATATAGCTTCTAAATCTACACCTGCTTTTAAATCATCATTTCCCGGAGTTCCAAATACTAACTTACTTTCCGTCGGGAAAAAAGTTATGCCAACAGGACGTGCAAGAATTGGGTTTGTGGGAACTAAAACCTCAAATGGGCTAACAGGTGAAGCAACTTCAGTGTCATACTGAAGAATTGCACCTTGATTGTCCGTAGTAAAATCAAAACCAACGGTGAGCAAATCACCATTAGGCGCAAAAGCCAGATTGCCAATAAAATTATTACTCGGTGGAGTTTCAGTTGTATAATTTGTAGAAAGCCTATTTACTAAATCCCCAGTTTCCAGGTCATAGCGTAGAATACCATTGGCAAAATCACTGACATACAAATCACCATCTTGACCAACAGCTAGACCGAGTAGGCTAACAAAATCAAAGCTATCTGGTGAAGGTTCAGGTGTAGCAAAAACTGTGGGTGTTGTTCCTGCTGTCAGTGAGTCATAGCGTAAAATTTGACTAGGAAGACCTGCACTAAAATCGGCTGAAACTTCTCCGGTATCAGGATTAACTTTGGCTACACTTCCTTGGGTGGTAACATAGAGACTGTTTTTAATAAAAAGTAACCCGTTTGCTCCATTTAAGCCACCTGCTTGACCATTTCCCTGAGCAAAAATATCAATAAATTTCCCAGTTACACCGTTATAGCGTAATATCTGGTCACTGAGAAAACTGGAAACGTAAAAATTACCATCGGGCCCATAAGCAACTCCGTAGGGACGAATCAAACCTCCAGTTTCATCTATGTCTGTATCTGGATCATCACCGATAAAGACATCAATGAAATTACCAGTTTGTCCGTCAAACCTCAATATCGAGGAACTTCCTGTTGTTGTACCACTAGCCACATAAAGGTCACTTTTACCATCACCGTTTCCATCGGGTCCAAAAAGCAAGGTGTCAGGATTTTTGAGTCCACCCAGTCCAGAGGTGATAAACTCTCCTACATAGTTACCTGTGGCAGCATCGAAGCGGAGAACATTGTCGCCTCTGGTGTTACCAACTAAAAAGCTGCTATTTCTGTTTTGCATATTTTTACAAAGTTATCATGGCTTACCTCTGTAACAATTTACCATGATTGCTCTGCTAAATTATGTAGTTTGTGTGTTTTTTGGTTCACACTCTAGTCGTGTTACTTATTCGTTGTTGAAGAGAAGCGATAATTTCAGGACTTAATTCTGCTTCTGGTTGTACTACTTCACGTTCAGCTAAAATTAATTTCATTTGATTTTCGGAAGCTTTTACTAAACCTTGTAACAGTGTTTTAAAACTCTGTTCTTGCTCAATTATTTCTTTTTCTGGTGTTGCTTGAATGAAATTTGTGGATACAGCTTGGCGGGTTAAAGCATAAGCTATATATTGATTCAAAGAAACACCTTCAGTTTCAGCTAACTTGATTAACTGTTGGTGTAGTGTTTCTGGTAATCTCAGTGTTAATCTACTCATATCTAAATTTCTCCAGAGGCTAATTTGATTACTAGCTGTGTAGGTGTCAGAACTTGTAAACCTAAAGATTGTTTTGCATTTTGAAAGTCACGAATGCTAGATGTAAATAGCTTTTAAAAACCTTAAGTCCATGCTTCTCAGTAAATCAAAAATCTCAAGTCATTTCCACTTTGATAGTTCATCTATTATTACTTGCTGACTTCTATATAGATTATCCCTTGGTACTCTAACAAATATTTGATCTTCTTCTAAACAGTATTCAATAAATGTCGATATAACTCCGTTCCAGTATTCCCTAGCATTTAGTCTCTGTTGACTAATTTTTCTAATCTTTTCAACAACACTAAGATTTCTAATTTCTGTTACTAAGGCCATTTGTGAAATATAAATTTCATCATTCATGACCATTTCAAGGTGAATTTTACCACATGAAGTTATGGACAGCCTTTGTCCAGAGTAAACCTTATCATCGCTTGGATCATACGTTTGTAATAATCTATATGAAATCAGTTCTTTGATATAATTTACTATTATATCTTCATTTACACACATAGGCTCAAAATAATTTTCTATTTCTTGAACAGTCAGATAAGATTCATGAACATCATTTGATGATGCCTCTTTATCACGTAATAGTCTCAACATTCTGATTTTTGTTAAAGGACTTGAGACAAGATTATTTTTTAATGTAAAGAGATTTAATATAAATTGACTATGTTCATGAGCAAATCCTTTATATTCTCCAAGAATTAAACTTTTGGTGATTTTTTGTGAGTTTATATTTTCCATCTTACCCAAGATATAACTTTTCACAAGTTCATCAATTCCAAGATAAGGAGAGGTAACTACTCCCTGAAAAACTTTTAAACTACGTCTAATTTCATGATTAGCAATCCATCCAATGCGACGAGAAGTAAAGTCTTCATTAACGAAAATTTCCTCAATACATGATACAAAAGCTCCTATATCATCAATTTTAACTCTTATGCCTCTGTTAAGGAAATAAGACTTACCATTTTTTTCAGTTTCAATTTTTTTCTTAAGAAATTTTATCCTTTTATCCAGAATCTCTTTAATTGATGGTACTGGCAAATAAAATGATTTAGAATCATATGATTGAAATGGACCAGATTTGGATAACTGCCAAATTGTTTTATCTGTAATTGGCACTATAATAAAAGAAAATACTGCTCTGTGTATTGATTCTGCAACTTGAAAAACGGCTTCTTGGAATTTTTGCGAAAAATTATCTGTGTTATCAAAAATAATACATGGCATTAATTTTCTTGAACGAACCACATGATCTAATAAATTTATTACATATTCCTCTAAATTGTTTTCTTTTTGATTAAAAATATACTCTCCAAATTTTATTTTAAATTCTTGACGATCTTTTTCATATAAATGCTTAAATTCTCCAGTTTTCCATC
>RDYJ01000155.1 GCA_004293145.1 Nostocales cyanobacterium
ATTTGGGATTTTAGATAATTAAAAGTACATTGTGACATCAGTTCAATTATCTATATCCTGCTTCTTTCAATTATTGTGAGTAATTCTTTGTAGTAGATACATTACTCGTTGTTCAAATTCCTGAATCGTAACTCTTCCTTTAGTTAAAAATTCTGTATGTCCTAATTTAAGTCGTTGGCGTTCTGAATCATTTAAGTCTTTGGCAGAATAAACAACTACTGGAATACTAAAAAGTTGATTATGTTTTTTTAACCAATCCACGACTGTAAAACCATCACTTTCCGGCAAAATCAAATCCAGAATTAGCAAATCAGGATTGACTTTTTGACTGAGATAAATAGCTTCTCTGCCAGTTTTAGCAACAAACGTTTCTAGTTCATGTCTAGCAAACAAAGTTACTAATAAATCTGTCAGATCATTATCATCTTCAACTATTAAAATCTTCACTTTTCTAGAAGGTTCGGATACTACCTTTCTCAAAGAATTTAACAGAGTACCTTCTTCCACAGGCTTACTTAACCAATCGACAAAATCAGAACTAGATTGATTACTGTTACTGGGTTTATAGACGCTACAAATCACAATTGGTATATTTTGAGTATCTGGGCATTCTTTTAATAATGCCATCGTTTCCCAGCCATTCATCTCTGGCATGAGTAAATCTAGTAAAATCACATCTGGACCTTGGGAAACTGCTTGAGCGATGGCTTCCTCACCCCTATCTACCGTGATTACTCGATATCCCCCCTGTTCCAGCAATTGTCTAATCTCAACACGGATCACAGGATCATCATCACATACTAAAACTAAAGGAGAATATTGATGAGTAATTAAGGTTTCTTCCGGGGGAGAATTTTCAAATTCAGCCTTTGGGTAAATCTCCGCAGTCGGCAGGGTAAAATAAAAATTACTACCTTTACTTAACTCGCTTTCCACCCAGATTTGTCCACCATGCTGATGTATAATGCTCTTGCAAATAGCCAAACCTAAACCAGTTCCTTCGTGGTTACGTGAATCAGAAGAATCAACTTGTTGAAAACGCTCGAAAATACTATCTATTTTATCAGCAGGTATTCCCCTGCCAGTATCTTTGACTATCACTAGCACCTCATGATCTGTTAGTTCTGTGATCAATGAAACTGTAGAACCAGCACTAGAAAATTTAATGGCATTACTCAACAAATTAGTCAAAGTTTGAATAATCCGATCTGGATCAGCCCACAGTTGTACAGATAAACTAGCAATAGATAAATTTACTCCCGCTTTATTAGCTAGAGGCTGCATAATATTGATAACCGACTTAATCAGATTCTCCAGATTACAGGTTTCGCGCTCCATTTTTACCTTACCCGACTCGATGCGCTCAATGTCGAGAATGTCATTAATTAATCTCACCAAACGCTCTGTGCTATCGGTAGCAATTTGCAGCAAGCGTTTACCTTGTTCTGAGTCTGTTGGTAACAAACCACTAGCTAACATTCCTAAAGAACCGTGAATTGAAGTTAAGGGAGTACGCAATTCATGACTGACGACTGAGACGAACTCATCTTTCATTTTCTCCACTTGCTTGCGGTCAGTTATATCACGCAATATAACTGTATAAACACATTCTTCACCGACATCTAGTTTAGAAATTGAAGCCTCAGCGGGAAATTCACTCCCATCTTTACGGAGGCCAAACAGTTCCTGCCTTTCGCCCATTCTTCGAGCCGGACTGGAAGATTTACCAAAGTCATTAACATGATGGCGATGTTGTTCAGCAAAGCGTATTGGTAATAGTAAATCTAGGCGTTCTCCTAGAATCTCGTCAGCAGAATAGCCAAAAATCTTTTCTGCACCTTGGTTAAATAAAGTAATTTGCTGACTACCATCAATAGAAATGATCGCATCATCAGCAATACTTAAAATACCCTCAAAACGAGTTTGAGAAATTCGCAGGGCTTCTTGTGTGCGTCGTCTATCATCTAATTGTGACTGCAACTGATGATTAACAGTAATTAACTCGGCGGTACGTTCTACTACTCTTAATTCTAGTTCGTCTTTAGCTTTATGTAGTGCTAATTCTGTTTGTTTGCGTTGGGTAATATCACGAGCGACAATTTGGGCTACTGCTTGACCTTGGTAGGTGAAAGCTGCTGCAACAATTTCTACATTAATTGCTTTACCATCCAGCCTGAAAAACTTAACTTCATCCAGGGCAATTGATTGTTGACCCATGCTGAGTTGTTGGAGGTTTTCGCTAATTACGTTTTGGAAATCGGGATGTACAAAGTCGAGGAATTTCTTACCTAATAATTCTGCTGTTGAAGTCACACCAAAAAGTTGCACTGCGGCACTGTTTACCAGCACAAATTTATCTTGATTAACAATAAAAATTGCGTCTGGATAAACTTCTACTAAATTATGATAGCTTTCTTGAATAAATCGAGCTTGATTTTCCCGTTCATTAATTTGAGAATTTTGATTCTGTGCCATCTTTCGTAACAGTTTTACCCGTTCCAGTCTGTTAATGATGCGGTTGACTAGTTCCGAGCCTATGATGGGTTTGCTGACAAAATCATCTGCACCGGCGCTAAATACTTGATTGACGATATCTGCATCATTATGGACAGTAAGAAATAAGATTGGTAGTTCACTACCTTGGGGATGGTTGCGGACAAGTTGACATAATTCAATCCCATTTGTATTCGGCATTTCTACATCGAGAATCAGCATATCTGGCTTGACGTTTTGCCAGGTCTGCCAAAACTGGAGGGAATCATTCAGTGGAATAATCTTCAATCCCCAAGGTGTCAATAATGTTTGTAATAATGCTAAAATTTTTGGATCATCATCTACGACTAATATTGTGGCTTTAGTTGCTGTTTGGTCTAGTTCTTCTTCGATATCTAAAGACTGTTGATGGCGATTAATTGCTGAGGGGAGATTTTCCTGTTTTTTGCCCTCAATTTCTTGACGCAGTAACTTAACCAAATTTTGGAGGTTATTTATTTCAGTTGCTGTCAAAGTTTGCTCACATTTCAATAATTTTTCAATTTTTCTGGCTAATTCTGAACCATAAGGTAAGCCAAAAGTACCTAAAGAACCGGCTAGGGTGTGAGCTTCTTGAGTAGCTTGCGTGATCAATTCTTGATTGAAAACTTGCTGTACAGCTTGTTCTATAGTGATAACTTGTTCCTCTATTCGTCCGCGAAATCGCTGCCAAATTTCGCCAATAGCGGCCAGCGTTTGTTGGCATTTAAAATCGCGATCCTGCGCCGCTGCTTCCCCTATTTCTTTGCTCTTTTTGTTTCCCTTACTCTCTGCTCCCTGGTCTTCCTCGTCTTGCAAGGGTTTGAGACGATAACCAATGCCATATACTGTTTCTACTAAATCATGAGGCGCTCCCACTGTTCTGAGTTTCATCCGTAAACCTTTAATGTGGGTGCGAACGGCTTCTTCTCCTGGTGTGTCTTCATAGGACCAAAGATGTTCTAAAATCATCCCACAGCTAAATACGCGCCGATTATTTCGCATTAAAAGTTCTAATAGGGCATACTCTTTAGGGGTTAGTGAGAGGAGATTTTGGTGATATATGACTTCACAGCTACTGGGATCTAATCGTAAATTTCCCCACTCTAATATGGGTTGTGAGGTCATGCTACCCCGTCGGAATAATGCCCTAACACGGGCTACTAATTCTTCTTGATCAAAAGGTTTAACTACATAATCATCTGCACCTGCATCTAAGCCTATGGCTTTATCATGGGAGCTATCACATCCTGTTAATAATAAAATTGGTACTTGCCTACCACTAGAACGGATTTTTTTACATAAACTTATACCGTCAAGTTTAGGCAACTTGACATCTAATAGGATTAAATCATAATCGTAAGTTTCGACTAAATCCCAGGCTGCATCACCATCATTCGCTACTTCTACGGCATAATTTTGGTCAGTGAGAACGGCTGTAAGTGCATAGGCATTTAACTCGTCATCCTCGATTACTAAAATCTTCATCGTCAAGGCTTCCCTAATGTAGTTTTATAAACCATTCTGTCACCCCATCAGCTAACGTTTTAGCCATTTTCTTCTGTTCTTGGGGATTAACTATCTCCTCAAACTCATCAGGGTTACTCATAAAACCCAATTCCAATAATACAGAAGGTGCAATAGCCGGACGAGTTAAAGCTAAATTATTCCAAAATACGCCATAGGAAGGTTTACGAAGTTTGTTAACTACGTAATTATGCAAAAATACTGCGGGATTATGTGATTGAGGATGATACCAAAAAGTGCCGAAGCCTTTGGTTTTTTCCGCATCACCATTATCAGGTAAAGCATTATAATGAATAGAAAGAGCGATCGCAGGTTGTTCTTTACTAATGATCTGCTGACGTTCCACTAAAGAAACATCCCGATCATCTTCCCGTGTCATTACTACTTTTGCACCACGCTGCACCAATTCATCCCGCAGTAATTTAGAAACTACCAAGTTGACATCTTTTTCTAAATAGCCTGTTGGACCAGTTGCACCAGATTCTTTACCACCGTGTCCTGGATCAAGTAAGATTTTGATGCCAGATAGAGGTAAACGTTTTCTATTCTGAATATTCGGTGGATGACGCAAACTCAATACCAGGGTTGTGTTGTCATATTTTAGGTCATACCCCCACTGCTGGCGCTTTTTGAGGTTAAAGGTGTATTTGACCTGACCAGGAGTCACCTGTTGCCAATCTAGGCGAGAAATTAAGGGGTCATCATCCAGACGAATGGTATCTGTTTGAGCAGTGGTATTATGGAGAGTGAGAGTAAAAGCAAGATCGCTCTGTTCCACACTCACAGGTACAGGCATTTGTAAGGGAAAACGTATCTCTGTGACTCCAGTTAGTTGACGATATCCCACACTGCGAATTACTGTTTGTGGTGGAACTGCACCGGGTATAATTTTGGTTTCCTTGCTATTAATCCAAGCCCCATAATCTAACCGTAACCAATCACCATCTTTACCTGTAAAGCTTGCCCTTGTTCCTTTTGGTAATGGTGTCAGTCGGGAATTATCGGTACTTGCTCCTGTGCGTGCAACTCCTGATGCGGCTGTTACTTCTACAACTGGTAACTGTGCAGGTGCAATAATTTCAACTTTACCCTTACCAGTTTCCGTCATAGTCTGACCGTTTAATGTCAAACTAAATTGAGGTTGTCCCACATCCCCAGGATTTGCGATAGTTGTACAACCTTGGTATTTGGTAATATTAGAAATAGTAGCCTGATTGCGCCCAGTTAAAATGCTGGAATTAGCAGGTAATTCTGCTTTTGCAGGTTGAGGTGAAAGATTAACAATTTGATTGGCCAGTTTAACAGAAACATTAGCTTGAGGACGTGCGATCGCACCAAAACAAATCAATTCTCCTGGCAGTCTAGCAATATCAACAGCGGGAGTTAGAGAATCTTTAGCAAAGCCTAACCCATCTGGTAACTGAGGTTGAGTAGAAAGCCTTGTTACCTTAATCTCTCGTTCCTGATTTTGGTAACGTACCTTAAATATATTTTCGCCTAATTTTAAGGGCAAACTAGGCGCAAAATGACCAGACTGACTGCGGTGAATTTGTCTACCATTGATGAGAACTTTTCCTGTTGATGGTGCTGTACCGATAAAATATATTTTTTCTGCACTGGTTTTGTGGTTTGCTGGGGGATAAACCACTAAAAGCGATGGTTGTTGTGCCACCACCAGGGAAGAAGTGAAAATAGAGCTAAATATTACTAATCCTAAAAGTTTTTTCACGGTGAAATTACAAAATATTTAATGAGAGTGAAGGCTGTAAAATAATCAATATCCTATTTCACCATCTTAAACCACTCAGTCACCCCATCAGCCAATGTTTTAGCTAATTTCTTCTGTTGTTGAGGGTTGACTATCTCCTCAAACTCATCACGATGATTCAGTTTGTGGTGGTACGGCATCTGGTATTGTAAAACATAATTTGGGTTTCCTTACTATTAATCCAATCTCCCTAGTCTAAGCGTAACCAATTCCTTATTTACCCGTAACAGCTACCCTTGTACCTTTAGGTAATGGTGTAATTCGAGAATGATCGCTACTAAGTCCAGTCCGAGACACACCTGATGTGGCAATTACCTCAATAACTGGCAGTTGTGCAGAGGCCAAAATTGAAATCTTGCCCTGACCAAGTTGAGTAGCAGTATTACCATTCAATGTCAAACTAAATAGAGGTTGTCCTAAATCGGCAACTTTGGCCACTGTTGTACAGCCTTGATATTTGCTAGGACTAGAGATAGTTGGCTGATTTTTTCCTGTTAGTACAGATGAATTAGCAGGTAATTGCGCCTGTGAAGGTTGTGGTGATAGGGGAATAGTTTGGTTAGCCAGCTTGACAGAGACAGTCGCTTGAGGAGGTGCAATTGCACCAAAACATATCAGTTCTCCGGGTAATCTAGCAATATCGACAGCAGGAGTTAGAGAATCTTTAGCAAAGCCTAAACCTGGCGGTAATTCTGGTGGAGTAGAAAGCTTTGTTACCTTAATCTCTCGTTCTTGATTTTGGTAACTTACCTTAAACACTTTTTCCCCTAACTGTAAAGGGAGGCGGGGAGAAAAATGTCCAGCCTGGTTGCGGTTAATTGGTCTACCATTGATGAAAACTTGTCCATCGTGTGGTGTTGTACCGATAAAAAAGATTTTTTCTGTACTGGTTTGGTGGTTTGTTGGGGGAAAAACTACTAGGAGCGATGTTTGTGCTAAAGCAACAGAGGAGGTAAATAGACAGTTAAAGACTACTAATCCTAAGACTTTTTTCACGGCAAAACACAGAAGATTTCGGGATATTGATTGTGAGACAATGAGCAATAAAGGATCAAGAATGAAGCATGAAAATAAAGATGTAAATATGTCGGTTCAAAATCTGCCGATTCATCTTGATAGTAGAATTCATTCTTCCTCTCCTGCGTTGGGGCGCAAGTTTTATCCTTCACGAGACGGGATGTATTTTTAGAAGTTGCTAGAAATTGAAAATACTATGACTAAGTTTATCTTTGTAACTGGAGGCGTTGTTTCCAGTATTGGTAAAGGCATTGTAGCAGCAAGTTTGGGGAGGTTGCTCAAATCGCGGGATTATTCGGTATCGATTCTTAAACTCGATCCTTATATTAATGTTGATCCAGGTACGATGAGTCCCTTTCAACATGGGGAAGTTTTTGTGACCCAAGATGGTGCAGAAACAGACTTAGATTTGGGACATTATGAACGTTTTACTGATACTTCTATGTCCCGGTTAAACAGCGTTACTACTGGCTTGATTTATCAGTCAGTAATTAATAAAGAACGTCGGGGAGATTATAACGGTGGAACTGTTCAGGTAATTCCCCATATTACCAATGAAATTAAAGATCGAATTCTCAGAGTTGCTAAAGAAACAAATCCCGCCGCCGTAATTACCGAAATTGGTGGCACTGTCGGTGATATTGAATCACTGCCTTTTTTAGAAGCAATTCGTCAATTGCGAAAGGAAGTAGGACGGCAAAATGTTTTATATATGCACGTCACATTGTTGCCTTGGATTGCCTCAGCGGGTGAGATGAAAACCAAGCCAACACAACACTCTGTGAAGGAACTGAGATCAATTGGCATTCAACCAGATATTTTAGTCTGTAGGAGCGATCGCCCTATCCCTGTGGGCTTAAAACAGAAATTATCGGAATTTTGCGATGTTCCCGTAGAATGTGTGATCAGCGCCCAAGATGCTAGTAGTATCTATGAAGTACCACTGACTTTAGAACGGGAAGGATTAGCACAGCAAACCCTAGACTTGCTGCAAATGGAGCAACGCCAACCCGATCTGACACAGTGGGAAACAATGGTAGAAAGAATGTATAGTCCTAAGTACAGTCTGGAAATTGCCATTGTTGGTAAATATGTACGCTTAAGTGACGCTTATCTATCTGTAGTTGAATCCTTACGCCATGCGGCTATTGCTACCTATGGGGATTTGCGTTTACGGTGGGTGAACTCAGAAACCCTAGAAAATGAACCAGCAGAAAATTATCTTGCAGGTGTTGATGGTATCCGACGTCCCTTTCGTGATTTGTCGGCTCTACCACAACTACTTTGTGGTTTTGAGCGTCCAGAACCGCAA
>RDYJ01000156.1 GCA_004293145.1 Nostocales cyanobacterium
CGGAAGTCATGCATTCAAAAGTCAAAAGTCAAAAATAATAGGTCGTAAGCTTTTTAGCGATTGAGAATGGTTGGTTTATTTACGCCGTGCTGTACTAGTCACATACAGAAGGAAACCTTTTTGCAGTGCTGGCTCACCAAATCACCAGATTATAGACTTCAACCCAAATGGGCGAGTCAAAAAGGCTTTATTCTTAATTCAAAATTTTCCCTTCTGCCTCCTGCCTTCTGCCTTCTTTAATTACGAAAACCGTACAGCAGCCACAGGTTAAAAAATTTCAATCTTCTGACTTGATACTGAGAAAATCTTGCTTGCCATTTTTCTCATCTTCTTCTTGTTTCTTTTCCTGAACAACTTGGGTGGCATATATTTCCACATCCCGCTGAACAATATCTTCCACCTGATTTGCAAACACAATAAAAGCCTGTTCGTGATTCAGACAATTCATATAAGGTCCCGTTAATTGGAAGAATTGCCAACCTTGGGTTTTCAAAGATTCAGCCGTGCGGCGATAATGCCGCCAGCGTTCACCATAGTGGAAAAATTCTTCAATTGCAGCACTCATGGCCACAACTTGACTGAGTCCAAAAGTTGCCCAGACAATGCTGTCTCGAATTTTATTATTGTTAATATTCAGACTAACTAAAGCCGGAAGAACTATACCTCCAATAATAGTGACCAAGCGCAAACTGTAATACCGATTGCGTGCCTTACCTGCTTGTGCTTCCATCCAGAGCAGTTGATCTAACCAGCGCGAATTCAGAAAATGTTTATATAACTCTGGCAGATTTAATGCTTCAATTATATTTTTAAAATCTTCCTTTAAATATTCCCGATAAGGGTCTTTTTTTGCCATGATGCACTCCTTAATTAGCAAGTAAATTAGTAATGGTATTGGTTAACTTTTCCCAGCCTGCGTCTAAGTCAATTGTTTGCAACTTTCCAGAAGCAGCTAATTCTTTGGCTCGTTCATCAGTAGGGTTTCCATGCAAAGCAGAAGCCAGTTTATCTGCTGTTCTGCCACTACCAGCGATCGCCATTACTAACCGTCCGGCGTTAACACTATTAGCAGCATCCAAAAAAGTAATTTCCCCACCATTTAGCAGTATAGTTACTGAGGGAGCGTCGCCTGATAACACAGTTGCCACCTCTACGAGCCAAGGAGATTCATCTCCCCAATGACAGCCGGAAATCAGCACAAAATGAGTATGATTTGGTTCTAAGGGTGTGGCATCATCAGCTACAGCAGTAGTTTGATCAGGAAGAATTACTTTACCTGTAGGCGCTACACCAACCAGCGGAAACTCGCCATTGATTTGCTTCCGGGCATGACCGATTAATTGCATCACTCCTGCATCCGTACCGCCATCTACAACATAAGCACCGCAAGTTTGGGCTATGGGGGCTAACACTTCTACAAACAAGCTTTGGATACGCACAAAGTCGTCTGCACTAATCTGACTTGCACCGCCGACAATGACTAAGCAGGGACGAGAACCAATGAGACCCAGTTGTTCCAGTGCTGTTGGTAAGGCTGATACATCAGATACTTTAGCTGCTGTTGCTGTTTGTCCCTGATTAAAAGTTAGCTGCAATAAATGTTCCATTTATTCGGATTTGAATTATAGAAATTAACAGAAATTGTCTGATCGGTCAGGAGTACGGACAGGTTTTCCCGCCTATTCAAAACCATGACTTTCTACTACCTACATCCTAATTTACAGCGGTTTGAGTTCAGAAATTGGAGAGGGGGCAAATTCTCCCAAACCATACAACGACAAGAGTTTAGCCCACTCATCCTGATGAACGGTGCGATATTGCGCTAGTTGGCTAACGATTTCATGCCAGATGTTATTTTCCGCATACAGAACATATTGGTCTTGAGGAGGCATTTTTTCTAGTTGCTGTACAAGAGTAAGGTTAGCTTCAACTCGTTTAATCCAACCATCAACAGAGATTTTAGTTTCTGAACCTTCTTCATTCACACAACTAATAGTTAGATACCAGCGGTATCGTTGACCGACAGAGAGGGGTTTTTCAGTCTTGGGTAAGCTAAAACGGACAATACCTTTTTTGTCAGGTAAAGGAAGTTGTAGGGGTTTGGTCAAGACAGATTTTTTCTGTTCATCCTGCAATCTGAATTTAGCTGGGGGAGACTGGGAAGTCCCAGCAAAGGGGATGTAAAACCAGAAATCAGGATAATCCTTTGTTGTTAAACCTTCATTGCTCTCAGGAGCTAAAGCTATCAGGTTTTTGCTGTCTAGTTGAGCGCATTGTGAACGAGTCGCCCCACCACGCGATCGCCCGGAAGCTGATCCGCCGCTTCTTTTACCAGTAAAAATTGACTGGATGCGCTCAAAAGTAGATTGAGCTTGTGCTTGTGGCAGAAACATAGGGGACAGTAAACTTCCAGAACACAGAGTTGTGAGTGTGCAGATGGTGATAGTTTTTTGTAAGAGCGATCGCTTGATCATGATTTCATAACCTCCTGACTAAACTTTTCGTAATTGATAAGTTAAAAAAACAACTCCTCCACCTGTAGTCAGTAATGCCAAGGCGGGCGGTACAAAAGGAATCCAACCACTTTGGTAAATAAGAGTTAGATAGCAGACAACATAAAGACAGCTAAGTGAGCCAACTACAGCCACTACCAAAGGCTGTGTGCTATTGAACCGCCAACAAACGATGCCTCCTACCAAAGACCAGCCAAATATCCACAGGTTTTCATAGCCAACAGACCACCACCAAATCAACGGGCGATTATCTAAAACGGCGCTGATCATCTGGCTGATCATCTGTCCATGCAAAGTCACTCCTGCAACATCGCCATAGGGTGTATTCCAATAGTCGGCTTGTCTACTTTGTCTATCAATGAAACCAATGAGGACAATCCGATTTTTGATTTTCTCTGGAGTAACTTTGTTGTCTAAAACATCGACAATATTAACTCTGGGAGCAAAATTAGTCGGATCACCTTTGGAGACCCGATATTTGAGCATTGTTTGATAGCCTCTGAGTTGGTTATTCCTATCCTGATAACCACCGCCATTACCCCACAGTTGGGGAATTTCAGTTTGCCCAAACTGCATATTCCGCACATATTGTTTACTTGCTGGATCGAAAGGAGATATGTACTGCTGCTTTTGAGCTTCTAGATAATGCCGAGTAATTACCAAACTTAAGGATTCTCTGGTATTGCAATCATTAGGATCTGGGTCTTGCATCAAATAGCTGCGCCGGATGTAGCGACCACCACCATGATCATCGTCCACCATGTCACTAAACCCAACCCGATCTAATGACACTTCGGGAGGATGCTGAAAGCCGGGAATTTTCTCGCCTCGTTCATTTTCATAACTTTTTTTACAAACTACGTGCAGGGCTTTTGTTTGCTTGAGAGTTGCTCCCAAACTACCTTGAGCGGGAAAATTCCGCACGAAGTCTAAACCGATCGCACTGGGTTGAGATGCCGATAAAATTTTCAGTAAATCATCCAAGGCCGCATCAGCAATTGAGCCTCTACCATTTTGATATCTGGGGTTTTCTCCCAATTTGTCCAGGCTTTCTGGATCAACATCCACCATCAGCAAGCGTTCATCTGGGGCTTCATGGGGACGCAGCCGCATCATCTGATCATAAAATGCTAATTCTAATGGTTGGGTAAGTCCAAAGAAAAACCTACCTATCAACATCAAGATTGTCACACCCAAGCTAGTCAGTAAGACGCTACGGGGCTTGATTTTGCGATAGGGAAGAGCGCGACTAGCTGCCAAATATGCTAAATGCAGTTCTGTGGGGGCTGGTTCTTTGTTTTCGGCTTGTTTGAGCCATGCTTCCGATGCTACTAAATCTTTACCCCGCAACAAAAAGCTGTCATCTCTTTGGTGTTGATCCCACTCTTTGGCTTTGAGTAACAAACGAGTGTGCGATCGCACGTAATCTGGATCTACATCTAATGTTCTCGTTAGTTCCCCAAAGTTGGTGAGAAAGTCTCCCCCATGTTTGCGGAAATCAATCCACTGCACTTTCACCAAACCTGGATGCAAACTAGCAGGATCAACTTCCCGATACAGAACAGTCACAATTCGCTTATTCAGTTTCATTGCATACTCTACTTCTGTAACGCAGTCAGGTGAACTGATGGAATGAGGAGAAATAATTAATAAGAAGTTGTTGGCGCTGTCAATACCTCGGTAAATCTCCTGTTCAAAATCAGTACCAGAGGCTATGCTTTCTTCCTCAAACCAAGTCCTCTTATTTTGAATTTGCAGCGTATTGTTAAGCTTGCGAGCAAAGTCAGAATCAGCACGAGAATAGGAAATAAATACGTCTAAGGTAGCCTCTGGTGGTTGTTTAAGACTTTCTGTAATAAATTCTGCTTGTAATGGTGTGGGTGGATGTTGAGTATTTTGCTTTCCTACCTTCAACCAAGCCTCAGCATTGCGGAGATTGTAGCCTCGTAATAAAATATTCGGATTGTACTTTTGTCGTTCCCACTTCAAAGCTTTTGCTAATAAAATTTTATGCTGCTCATAGTAAGCTGAATCTTGCCGCAGGACATTAATTAAATTTCCCGTATCTATGTCATATTCTTTTTCTCCCTCACCATCTATAAAGTTAATGAATTGCAAAGAAGCTAATTCTGAAGGAATTAAATTTACATCTATATCCTCAATTAACAACGGAATAATCCGCTTGTTCAAAGATAAAGCAGAGGAGTATTCCTGCTGACAGTATTCTGATGCCAAAGATGCCCTAGACATAAGAATAACAAAATTATCCGCTTCTTCAATCCCTCGGTAAATAGCCTCTACAAAATCTGCTCCTGATTTAATATCAGTTTTATTTGTCCAAACAGTGAAGCTTTCCCGCATCAATGTTTTAGCCAGTTTTTCCATAAAACTCCTCTCTTTTTCTGAGTAGGAGAGGAACACCTGAGTCATCAGGTTGTTGGCATTTTTGGTACTCTCACAAATAAAAGCACAATGTAAATCTGTTGGTTCACAGGGCGGTTGTTCTTCTTTGAATTTGGTTTTTAACCAATTTTCAGCTTTTCCCCTTTCTTCTCCAATTAATAGGTA
Source organism: Nostocales cyanobacterium (assembly GCA_004293145.1). GTDB lineage: Bacteria > Cyanobacteriota > Cyanobacteriia > Cyanobacteriales > Nostocaceae > RDYJ01. The sequence goes on from RDYJ01000156.1 coordinate 5,082, forward strand.
ACGTGACTGTTTTTGCTCCCGTTCCCATTCCAGTGCTTTTGCTAATAAGTAGGTGTGCTGTTGCACATATTCTTGATGACGGGAAAATATTTCTAAGAGTCCAGCGAAAGATTGTTCAAAATCATCTATACCCTCACGAAAATATACCCAGTTAATTTTTCCAATGGCTGGGTGCATATTGGGAAAACTGGAGTGTAAGCCTTTTTCTTTGTAGGTTTCCCACTCACTAACATCACGTCCTGGGTTTCGTTCTTGCCAGGTTTCTTGAGTAATTTGTTCTACGTGTAGCAGAGGAATAATTCGTTTTTTACACCGCAGTGCTAATTCAATTTCTTTGCCGCAGTAGGGAGAGTTAATTGAGTGCGGTGCAATGATAAACAGAAAATTGTCTGATTTTTCGATTCCATCATCAATCTGGTTTTGAAAATCAACACCCAAGGGAATATCATTTTGGTCAAACCAAATCTTGAGTCCTTTTTCTACCAGTCTGTCATGGAGTAGAGTAGCAAAAGCTTTGCTGTCTGCTCTCCCATAAGAAATAAATGCATCCTGAAAGCTATTCATGTTTTTATATAAAGTGTTTTCAATACAACATGATTAAAAAGTGATATTGTTTTCTATAACAAGTTAGAGTTTCAACAATATTTGAGCCAGAAATATAATACCTGATAATCTCTTGAAAACATAGAGGTTGTACTGAAAATTTTTGTAAAAAAATTGTAAAATTTAAACTAATACAGTAAATTAGCTTTAGATCAGATTACGTAAAATTTATGACAAATTGCAGCATAATGATGACAAATAGTTACCATGAGTAAAAATAATAATACCATTTTTAAGCAGATAAAAATTATACCTCTTACAGCCAGCCAGATATTTGCCCCTGCAATCTATGTGATAATTATTACTATAAACCCGGCTTTAGCACAAATTCAACCAGATGCAACTTTAGGAAATGAAAGCTCCCGTGTCACCTCTGATTTCCAAGTCAAAGCACTGCCAGCAGAGTTGATAGAAGGTGGAGCAAAAAGAGGAAGTAGTCTATTTCATAGTTTCTCAGAATTTAATGTCAAGGAGGAGCAAAGGGTATATTTTGCAAATCCTTCAGGCGTAAATAATATTTTTAGTCGGGTTACAGGTGGTAGTATTTCTAATATTTTGGGAACTTTAGGAGTAGATGGTAATGCAAATTTGTATTTACTCAATCCCAATGGAATTATTTTTGGACAAAATGCCAAGTTAGATATTCAAGGTGCATTTTTTGCAACCACAGCTAATAGTTTTAAATCTGCTGATGGTAATGAGTTTAGTGCTACTAATCCCCAAATACCATTATTGACAATGAGTGTACCAGTGGGTGTGCAGTTTGGTTTGCGACCAGGAGATATTAGCAGTCAGGGGAATTTAGTAACCAAAAATAACTTAATTCTGAATGGTGGGAATTTAGACTTACAGGGAGAAGTAAGAGCAGGTGGCAATGTCACCTTAGCAGCAACAAAAAATATTAATTTCGACCTGATTTCAACTACTCCTAATTCTGGAAATGCAGGTTATGTAAATGTGGCTGCTAACGGAGATATCATTGGTAATTTGATCTCTGCTGCGAGTTTCAAAAGCGATAGTAATAATGGCAGTAGTGGGAATATTTCACTGATATCTCAACAGGGTAAAGTGGTAATTAATGGAGGAATTTATAAGGGAACTAATACTGTTAAGGATAAGGATCGTTATTTTGCACTGGGTACGTTTTTAGATAATTATTCTTCAGATACCAACCACAAAGCGGGAAATATAACTATTCAAGCTAATAAAGATATAGATATAGGTTCAAACTTGAAAAGTCCCCCATCAGGAGCTATAAATGCTTCTGTGTTAACGAAAAGTGAAAACGCAAATGCTGGGAATTCTGGAACTATTCAACTTATTAGTACCAGTGGCAATATTACAGTCAATGGAGGAATATTCACCAACTCAACAGCCATAAGTGGTAACTCTAGTGAATCGGGAGATATTATACTGACAGCGAAACAAGGTGCAATTACTGTTTATCCTAACGGTGGTGGAGCGATTGTTACAAAAAGCATCGCTAATGATCATGGTAAAACAAGTAATGCAGGAAGTATAACACTTGATGGTCGTGAAATTACTATCAATGGCGAAGTTACTACCACATCTAACCAAACAGGTAATGCTGGAAGCATTAGTTTTACAAGTCAAACACCACTCACATTAACCGAACTGACTATTGGTACTGATGCTAAAAATGGTAATAGTGGAGATGTGGAAATTAATGCTCCTTCTATCACTTTAGACAATACCCAAATTAGTGCCAAAACTTCTGGAACAGGAAAACCTGGGAATATTTTACTCACAGCCGACAGAGATGTTTCTCTAGTCAATAATAGCCAGATTACAAGTGATGCTGAAAACGATAAATACGAAGACTTTGAAATTCAGATTCCCGAGTTATTGCTTAAACAACAACAAAAAAACAAACGACAGTTTAATAATATGCTCGCTTTTATTGCAGGTATATCATTAGTGGTGGGGGGCATTGGTATTATGAATATTATGCTGGCCAGTGTAATGGAAAGAATAAAAGAAATTGGGTTGCGCCAATCTTTGGGTGCCACCCGCTTAGATATATCGCTGCAATTTATTAGCGAGGCTGTAACCATTAGTATATCAGGAGGTATTTTGGGGGTGTTGTTGGGCATAGGTTTTTGCTACCTAATAGAGAGTGCCATGAATATAAAAACCATTATTACGCCCCTTTCTGTTTTTATATCATTTACCATATCTATAGTGGTGGGTTTAATATCAGGCATAGCCCCCGCCCGCCGTGCATCAAAACAAGATCCTGTTCAATCACTAAGGCATGAATAAAAAATACCTACTTCTGCTTGCCTGTTTGGCAACCTTTGCGCCTTTGTTTGGCCAACTAAGATTTAACCTTAAACAAGCCATAGAATACGGGCAAGAAAACAGTCCAAGCGGGCGAAGTATAAAAGCAGCCTATAGCAGTGCAGAGTGGAATTATATTTC
>RDYJ01000250.1 GCA_004293145.1 Nostocales cyanobacterium
TACAATTTCGATTTGCATGGATGAAATCTTGGGGTGAAAATATTGATAAATCGGAATTTCAGGACGTACACACAAGTAATGGAATATCTAACCACAGAGGACACAGAGAACACGGAGGAATAAAAGTAGAAGAAAATGATGGTGTAAGTCTGAAATCTTCAAATTTAGCCAAAAGAAGTTTTTTAACAGATGAAGAAAGTGATGATATAAATTTAACATCTTCAAACTTAACCACAGCGGATTTTTCGCAAGATGAAGAAAGTGATTGTATAAATTCAAAATATCCCAAAACCAGCTTTTTAGCCAAAGGAACTTTCTTACCAGATGCCAAATTAACAGATGCCCAAGATTACGACATCATCATGGATATTTCCTCAATCAAAGGCATCAAAAAATCCCATCTGAAAAAATTAATCCCTTGCGGTGAATACAACTTTCCCCAATCAGTAATAGGTAATCGAGGTAATGCCAAAGCCACCAGCTACGATAACAGTTGGCAGTTTACCATTTGGTACTCAGAAGCAGCAATAAAACAAGATTTAACTCAACCAACCCAAGAAAAAGCTAAGGAACTAGCCGAATTACAACGCCATCCATTAGCATTAGCAAAATACATCATTCAAGAATACGACAAACAACAACAATCCCAACAAGAACAAATAGAAGAAACTGTCAACGGAATAGACGATAATACTAACAATCAAGTACAAGAATCTCGTTGGATTTCCCTACTCCGCAGCGATAAATACGGTCAATTAATTGAAACACCCAAATTTCGCAAATTTGCCACAGATTATATCGCCAATCAATGGCGTAACTTAGCCATTAAAAGTGGATACAGCCATAGTTCAGGAATGGCCATGCCATGCGATCTCCTACCACGAGGTACAATTTGCGTCCCCCACCTACCAGAAGGAGAAGTCATTCTCACCCGTTACCCCATCGTCAACTCAGACAACATCCGCCTTTACAGTAACATCCACGACCCAGAACTCAAGAAAACCCGTAACGTAGTTTGGATTCACCCCAAAGACGCTGAAGAATACCACCAAGCAGACTTTGACGGCGATCAGTTAATGGTTAGTCCTGCTAGTAGACTACCCAATATTGCCAAAGAAACACTCCGCGCAGGAGAACCAGGCAGATTTGAACCAGTTAAACAACGTCCTAAACTAGCATATACAGAAATCACAGATGAACAAGGCAACTTAAAATACCGTGACTTAGCGCAAATAGCCGCCGTTGCCAACCAAAACAAAGTAGGATTAGTAGCAACAAACATTGGAAGAGTGCAGTCATCAACGCCCCGTGAAGGTGAAAATCCTGAACGATTTACCAAACGACAAAGGAAACTGTTAAATCGTCTTTTTCAAGCACTA
>RDYJ01000157.1 GCA_004293145.1 Nostocales cyanobacterium
AAAAAAAATTGTTCCTTTAGATGTAGAACGCATTGGTGCTTTTAGAATTATGTTTATCGGTCTAATTCTTATGGTGCTGATGATTTGGCGACCTCAAGGTATTCTAGGTAAAAAGGAAGAACTGACTCTGGGTAAGTGATACAGCAGGAAACAGGTAATACAAAATATTCAGTAGGAGATGGAGAAAATAAAGGGTTTGTTAAAATAGTTCATACAAGCAGTTTATAGGGAGAAATAGCCATGACAGTTGCTACGGCTAAAAAAATGACCTTTGAAGAATTTATTCAATTTGATGACGGTACAGATACTTTATATGAATTGGAGAACGGAGAATTAATTTCTATGCCTTCTGAAAGTGAGCTAAATTGTCGGATAGCGATGTTTCTAGTTGCCTATTTTCTGAAATTAGGTATTCCATATTATCGGTTAAGAATGAAAACAGAAATGGCTGTATATAGTCGCCTGGTGGGGGTGCGTGTTCCTGATTTGATCGTGTTTTCTGAAGAATTAGCTCAGGTAATGCAGGGTGCTACACGCTCTCTAATTTTAATGGATATGCCACCACCTTTGTTAGTTGTCGAGATAGTAAGTCCAAATCAGGAAAATCGAGATTATCGTTACAAGCGTTCTGAGTATGCAGCACGAGGTATTGCTGAATATTGGATCGTTGATCCGATGCAGCAAAAGGTAACGGTTTTAGAGTGGGTAGAAGGTTTTTATGAAGAGCAAGTTTTTACAGTTGATCAGACAATTTGTTCTCCTTTATTTACGGATCTCAAGTTAAATGTAGCTGAGTTTTTACAAGGATAAAATATAATCTTAATTGGTAATGGGTAATGGGTAATGGGTAATTGGTAATTGGTAACTACTCAAAATCATTTATAATAATTAATTAAAAGTTAAGTTGAGAAGAAAAACATCATGGTAAATAATATTGAAACTCCCCAACTTCCCTTATTAGCTGCTACCGGACTTTGTAAAAGTTTTGGCGGTATCCAAGCTGTTAAAGATGCCAAGATCGAAGTTAATAAAGGTAGCATTACTGGTTTAATTGGTCCCAATGGTGCTGGTAAAACTACTTTATTTAATTTATTGTCAAATTTCATCCACCCAGATCAGGGAAGAGTGATTTTTGATGGTGAACCTATTCATAATTTACAACCATATCAAATTGCCCAACAAGGTTTAATTCGTACCTTTCAAGTAGCGCGAACTCTGTCGCGGTTGTCGGTGTTAGAAAATATGTTGTTAGCAGCCCAAAAACAAACCGGTGAGAATTTTTGGCAAGTTCAATTTCAACCCCATATTGTTGCTAACGAAGAAAAACAAATCAAAGAAAGAGCAATGTTTTTGTTAGAGTCTGTAGGATTAGAAAAAAAAGCAAATGACTATGCTGGTGGTTTATCTGGTGGACAGCGTAAACTATTAGAAATGGGAAGAGCTTTAATGACAAATCCTAAATTAATATTATTAGATGAACCTGCTGCGGGGGTGAATCCTAAATTAATTGATGATATTTGCGATCGCATTGTTAAATGGAACCGTGAAGACGGATTGACTTTTTTGATTATTGAACATAATATGGATGTGATTATGTCCTTATGTGATCGCGTTTGGGTATTAGCAGAAGGACAAAATTTAGCCGAAGGTACTCCTACGGAAATTCAAAGAAATGCCAAGGTTTTACAGGCATATTTAGGACAATAAAGCAATACTCAATATGCCTAAAAAAATTAGAGAACTGAAAAGTTTATTACTGCAATCAGGTTTTACTTGCCGTACTGGGAAAGGTAGTCACACTAACTGGTATCATCCTTTGTTATCTGGGAGAGTGACTATATCAGGTAAAGATGGAAAAGATGCTAAAGAATACCAGGAAAAAGATGTTAATAATGCAATTAAAAAAATAGAAGAAATTAAAAAATCTCAAGAGGAAGAACAGCATGAATAATCATTACACGATAATTATTCAATGGTCAGAGGAAGATAAATGCTTTGTAGTAAGTCTTCCTGAATGGGGAGAGTTTTGTCATACTCATGGAGACACTTATGAGGAAGCTTTAAAAAATGCTCAAGAAGTTTTAGAAATGCTGATTTCATCTTATTTGGAAGATGGACAACCTTTACCAGAACCACAAATTTTAGGAAAGTCATTAACAGCGGCTTAATTTTTCTATATCCGCATAGGTTGGGTTGACAGCACAAACCCAACATTTTACTAATTATTTTAATTTGCTATATGTTCAGATTTTTACTTGCTATTATTCCTAAGTTATACAGCAGATTGCAGATCAATGAGGTACAGAATAAAAATTGAAACCTATACACATTCGCCAGTTTCACTCCTGACTCCTGACTCCTGACTCCTGAATTCTGCTGTAATTTCCATATTGCCAATTTACGGCTGATTTCTTTCTCTGAAAAGCACTTTGATTTTGAAATAAAACAAAAGTCGCTACAGCTATTAAAAAATAACCAAAATACTTTTGCAATTTTTTACCATCAATAAACTGAGATAAATAAGCACCTAAAAAACTGCCTAAACTAGCTGCAAAAATAAATGTTCCTACTAATTGCCAATCTAATTCAACTTGTCCCAAATATCCTAAAAACCCGGCTACAGCATTAACAACCAGAATTAATAAAGAAGTTCCAATTGCTTCTTTCATCGGCGTTTTACCCAAAATAACTAAAGCTGGAACAATTGCAAATCCTCCCCCAACTCCCACTAACCCTGTTAATATTCCTACTCCAAATCCTTCACTTAATAACCATAACCAACAATATTTACAAACAGGTGGTTGATAAATTTCTGCTTTAATATGATCAGGGGGATCTTCTGGAGATATTTGAGTTGATTTTTTAAAACTTCTTTTAATCATTAAACTCGCTGCTAACAACATCATAATTGCAAATAGCAGCATTTGTAAACTATCAGTAATAAATGGTAAACCTGCTATTTTTGCACCTAAAAAAGCGCCTAACATGGTAGCAGAACCAAAAATAAATGCTTTTTGAAAATTGATATTTCCCTTTCTCCAATGGGGAATTACACCAATTAAACTCACAGTTCCCACAATTACTAAAGTCATTGCAATTGCAGATTTAGTGGGTACTCCCATCACATAAACTAAAATTGGTAATGCTAAAACAGAACCACCACCACCTATTAAACCTAAACTAATACCAATTCCCGTAGCTAAAATATGTCCTAATATCCACACGTCGCTTTGCTCCGAATTCAAAAGTCTTAGATCCCCAACCTGTTTAAAAAGTCGAGGATCTTAGTTTGAGATTTTAACCACGTTGGTTATAGGGTAATTTAGCTAATAGCATTCCCATTGCACAAGTGTTAGTTACTCCTGCAAATACTAAACCTGCACCTACAAAACCACTTAAAATTAAAAACCAGGGAGAAACAAATGCACCTAACACAGTTCCTGTAAATACCAAAGAACCTGCAACTATTTGTACTTGTCTCATTAAACTAATGGGTGCATTTTGATTAATTTGTGTTGGATATCCTGACTGTTTCCAAGCTGTAAGTCCTCCTTGTAATTGGCTAAATTCTGTAAAACCAGATTGAATAAGTTTTTGTGCTGCTTGGTTTGAGCGATTTCCAGCTTGACAATAAATGACAAGCTGTTTACCAGGAATTAAAGATATTTGTTCTGGCTGAAATTTAGAAAGGGGTAAAAGTTGAGATCCAGGAATATGTTCGGCTGCATATTCTGAAGGTTCTCTGACATCTATTAGTTGGATTTGTTCTGTTTCTCTCAATTCTTTAACTGTAGCTGCATTAAGTAATTGCAATTTTGTATTGATAGATGTGGTCATTGTTTTACCTCTAGTTGAATTTGTAGATTAATTATTAGCTAAAACTTCATCACCGCACCGTAGATTTGCTGGAACTGCTGCCATCATTTTTTGCGGATTTGGTAAATTTAAACCGGACATAAATTGAATAAAACTCTTGCGAGTATGTCCTCTAAATCTAGGATTGTATTGTTTTTCTTCTCCAATTGTTGAAACTGTAAAACCCTTGTAATCATGTCCTGGATAAACTAAAATTTCATCTGCAAGGGTAAATAGTTTTTGTGTGATGACATCAAACAAAGTTCCCGCATTTCCACTTTGAAAATCAGTTCTTCCACAACCACGAATTAATAAGGAATCTCCTGTTAATAATCTTTCGTTGTTCACTAAATATGCTAGATGACTGTCTGTATGTCCTGGTGTAGCGATCGCTTGAATTACAATTGATCCTATTTCTAGAATTTCTTCGTCTTTCATCTGTTTATCTGCACAACTCGCTGGTGCATTTTCTGGTACAATTCCTAAACATCTGGTTAGTTGACGTAATTTACCCGTACCTGTGATATGATCTGCATGAATGTGAGTTTCCATACAGTAGCGCAGTGTTAAACCTAGTTCCTGAATTAGTTGTAAGTCTCGTTCTACCTGTTCTAATACCGGATCTACGAGAATTGCTGCTTTTGTAGTCTCGTCAGCTATTAGATAGGTGTATGTACTAGATTGTTTGTCAAAAAGTTGGCGAAAAAACATTTTTTCACTTCCATTCATTTTTTTATAAATTCCATCATATAACTATATGGTAGAATAATCAATATAAAGTGATAAAATTCTTCTAGTTTTCTATGTCAGAAATATATCCAGGCGCTCTTAGTCTAGTTGCAGATTATTTTAAAGTGCTGTCTGAACTCAGTCGGTTACAAGTATTGTGTTGTTTGAAAACTGGAGCGAAGAATGTAACCCAAATCATTGCTGAGACTGGACTAGGACAAGCGAATGTATCGAAGCATCTGAAGATTTTAACTCAAGCAGGGATTGTCAAAAGAACACCGGAGGGAGTTAGCGTCATTTATGAAATTGCTGATCCTATCTTATTTCAGTTATGTGATTTAGTGTGCGATCGCTTATCCGTCAGACTCGAAGAACAAACCAAGCAGCTAGAACAATTTAAATTGTAAGGGAATAGGGAATAGGGAATAGGGAATAGGGAATAGGGAATAGATAGAAAGCTATTCTCCTCCACAACCCGCACCCTATCCGATGCTGATTTCAGCTAAACTGCTCTTCTGCTTCTAAATTAAATAGCATTTGCAGAGTCCGCATACAATTACGTCTAGCTTCAACATCCTGTTGCGCCCGTAATTGTACCATTGGGTCATGTAAAATTTTATTAACTATTCCTCTTGTGAGAGCCTCAATCACTTCTTGGTGTTTTTCACCAAATTCCGAACCCAAGCGTGATAAAGCTTTTTCTAGCTCTTGTTCTCGAATGCTTTCAATTTTATTCCGCAGAGAACTGATAGTAGAGACAGTTTCTAAACTCCGCCACCACACATCAAAAGCTTCTACTTCTTCATCTAGAAGTTTTTCAGCTTCCTGTGCCATTTTGCGACGACTTTCGTAATTTTGCGCCACAACCGCCTTCAAATCATCCACATTAAAGGCTTGGACATTTACCAAATCATTGACATCTGCATCCACGTTTCTGGGTACAGAGATATCAAATAACATCAGCGAGTGGTTAGGATCTAAAACTATTTCTAACTTAGCACGATCTAAAATCGGCTCAGTTGCAGAAGTGCTGGTAAAGACCAAATCACTATGAGCTATCACAGACATCATTTCCGGGAGCAGATGAATTTTAATAGGTTGTGCAGGGAACTGTTTGGCTAATTCTTCCGCACGTTCACGGGAGCGATTAACAATACTAATTTGAGTTGCACCCTTAGAAATAAGGTGTTGTACAAGTAATCGGGACATTTTCCCAGCACCGAGAATAGCCACACGGTAAGGGGCTAAATTTTCTACTTTTATCTGCGCTAATTCTACAGCCGCAGAACTGATGGAGACTGCACCAGTACCAATACTGGTTTCGGTGCGAACCCGCTTACCAGCGGTGAGAGCTTGTTTAAATAAGCGATTTAAAATCGTTTTTATACCATTAAATTGCTGTCCCAGCTTGTGAGTATTTTTCACCTGAGCCAGAATTTGACCTTCACCGAGTACCAGACTATCCAACCCAGCGGACACCCGCATAATGTGCATTACTGAGTCAGTGTGCATCAACATAAATAAGTGTTGTCGCAGAGACATCACAGGTAATTTGCTATGTTCTGCCAGAAACTGGGTAACTTCCTGAAGACCTTGGGTAATTTCATTGCTAACAATGTAAATTTCCAGACGGTTGCAGGTACTGAGAATAGCGACTTCATCAATATGAGGATAGCTGAGGAGATGAGCGATCGCACCTTCGGTTTGGGGTTCGGGAATACTTAATTTTTCTCTAACTTCTACTGGGGCTGTTTTATGGCTTAACCCCACCACTGCAATATTCATTTCTTAAAATTGGTAATTGGTAATGGGTATTGGGGACTGGGTATTGGGGACTGGGTATTGGGGACTGGGTATTGAGGACTGGGTATTGGGGAGAAAAATTTTAGATTTTAGATTTTAGATTGGAGTTCATGAAATACAATCCCAAATCCCAAATCCCAAATTGTATCACCAATTACCAATTACCAATCACCAGTCACCTTTTCCCCAATCACCAGTTTCTAACGCAGTTGAATAACCTTGGGTTCATCCCACAAGTGAACTGTATCCACAAACCGAGCGGTTTTAGATTGGCTGGAAATAACCAAGCTTTGAGTTCTAGCACCACCGTGGAAGAAACGCACACCATCCATCAGAGTTCCAGGAGTGATACCGCAAGCTGCAAATAGCACTGTATTACCAGAAGCTAATTCGTCAGCGTTGTAAACCCGATCTGGGTCATTGATATTCATTTCTTTTAACCGAGCCAGATTACCTTCTCTGCTTTCACCAATCAAACCTGTTTGTACCACTTCTGGATCGTAGATCAGTTGACCTTGGAAGTGACCGCCTAAAGCCCGCATAGCCGCAGCAGAAATTACACCTTCGGGAGCAGCACCAATACCCATCAAAGCATGAATGTTGCTACCAGCAAAAGCGCAAGAGATAGCAGCAGAAACGTCACCATCGCTGATCAGTCTAACTCTTGCTCCTGCGGTGCGGATTTCTTGAATAAGTTCTTTGTGACGGGGACGATCCATCACTACTACTACCAATTCTTCAACAGCACGGTTTAAGCAATCAGAAAGAATTTTGAGGTTTTCTGTAGCAGACTTGTTGATATCAACATGACCTCTAGCGGCTACTGGTGCTGCGAGTTTCTTCATGTAGAAGTCAGGAGCAGCAAATAAACCGCCTTTTTCGGAAATTGCCAAAACTGCCATTGAGCCATTTTGACCATAAGCAACCAGGTTAGTACCTTCGCATGGGTCAACAGCGATGTCAATTTCTACTAATTCATCAGGGTTACAGAAATTTTTTGCATCTGGTTGGGTACAGATACCAACTTCTTCCCCAATGTAGAGCATAGGAGCTTCGTCGCGTTCGCCTTCACCGATAACGATGCGGCCACGCATATGGATTTTGTTCATCCGCTCCCGCATTGCTTCCACTGCTACTTGGTCAGCAGTGTTCTTTTCGCCTTTACCCATCCACTTTGAGGAGGCGATCGCTGCTTGCTCAACTACCTCAATAATCTCTAACCCAAGTGTATTTTCCACAGGACTGCCCTCTCAATTGCTGATCTTAGCGTCGTTTTATTTGGCCATATCAGTTTTCAAGTCTACCAAAGTACGGTACTTTCATAAAAAAGACTTTGAGTAGTGACTTTCAGGACTTACGCAAAACAGAACGAAGGTAGCGGTAATTCATGAATTACCGCTACGCAATAATCAGGTTTTCAGTCCTATCTTGCGTAAGTCCTAACTTTGTTAAGTTTTGCTGCTAGTTGCTGGTAATTATGTATCCAGGAAAATATGTACACTGTATTATGATGTTGTTATTCAGACGGCAAGTGTCATTAAGTCTTATGAATTGTAGAAATTCAGTCTTACTAGGAATTGCAGCATTTACGACCTTTGCCACTGCTAGTGGTTTCACATATACTGGAGCATCCTACGCTGGAACAGCTACCGT
>RDYJ01000053.1 GCA_004293145.1 Nostocales cyanobacterium
ACTTCCCCTGCTCCCCCTGCTCCCCCTGCTCCCCCTGCTCCCTGCTCCCTGCTCCTTGCTCCTTGCCTCCTGAAGTAAACCTGTGGAGCGTATTATATATACCATTCCCAGCTGAACCAAGGGTTCGGCATGACCAAATTATTAGCTTTATTCATCACCAGAAACTCAGAAGATCCCGCTTGTCCATCGACCAGTAGGAATGGGATGATGAGAATGGTGGGATCGCTTTATAATGACCCCAGAAAGAGAAAGCTACAAAGAGTCCTAACCCGTCGTTAAAAACAAGAAATTATGGCTGTTGCAACCCAATCCCTCGAAGAACTTTGTATTAACTCGATTCGTTTTTTGGCTGTTGATGCCATCGAAAAATCTAAATCGGGACACCCTGGACTGCCAATGGGCGCTGCTCCGATGGCTTTCGTCCTTTGGGATAAATTCATGCGGTATAACCCCAAAAATCCCAAATGGTTCAACCGCGATCGCTTCGTCTTGTCTGCTGGTCACGGGTCTATGTTACAGTATGCCATGCTGTACCTGACAGGCTACGATAGCGTCGGTATTGAAGATATCAAGCAGTTCCGTCAATGGGGAGCTAAAACTCCTGGACACCCAGAAAACTTTGTTACAGCTGGTGTAGAAGTAACCACTGGTCCTTTAGGTCAAGGTATTGCTAATGCCGTCGGTTTAGCCATAGCAGAAGCACACCTCGCCGCTAAGTTTAACAAACCCGATGCCAAAATTGTTGACCATTACACCTATGTAATTCTTGGTGATGGTTGCAACATGGAAGGAATTTCTGGTGAAGCAGCTTCTATTGCTGGACACTGGGGTTTAGGTAAACTTATCGCACTATACGACGATAATCACATCTCTATTGATGGTTCGACAGATGTAGCATTCACAGAAGATGTTTCTAAACGGTTTGAAGCTTACGGTTGGCACGTTCTCCACGTCGAAAATGGTAACACTGATTTGGCAGCAATTGCTAAAGCCATTGAAGCGGCTAAAGCAGTAACTGACAAACCAACCATGATTAAGGTGACAACCACCATCGGTTATGGTTCACCCAACAAAGCTAACACCGCCGGTATTCATGGTGCTGCTTTGGGTGCAGATGAAACAGCATTAACTCGGACAAACTTAGGCTGGGATTATGCACCATTTGAAATCCCCCAAGATGTCCTCAACCATTTGGGTAAGGCTGTAGAACGTGGTGCAGGTTACGAAACTGAATGGAATAAAGCCTTAGCTGAATACAAGGCTAAATATCCCCAAGAAGCAGCAGAATTTGAGCGTTTCGTTAGCGGTAAACTGCCCGAAGGTTGGGACAAAGTTCTACCTACCTACACAGCAGAAGATAAAGCACAGCCCACCCGTAAACATTCAGAAATCTGTCTCAACAAACTCGGGGCTGTTTTACCTGAATTAATTGGTGGTTCTGCTGACTTAACTCACTCCAACCTCACCGAACTCAAAGGTTTTGGCGACTTCCAGAAAGGACAATTCCAAAATCGTAATATTCACTTTGGTGTCCGGGAACACGCTATGGGCGCAATCTGTAACGGTATGGCGTTACATGGTTCGGGCTTAATTCCCTATGGTGCGACCTTCCTGATTTTTACAGATTATATGCGTGCTGCCATCCGATTGGCTGCGCTTTCAGAAGCTGGTTCAATTTGGGTGATGACTCACGATTCTATTGGTCAAGGTGAAGATGGTCCAACTCACCAACCTATTGAAACTTTAGCTTCTTTGCGTGCAATTCCAGATTTGACTGTGATTCGTCCTGCGGACGGAAACGAAACCTCTGGAGCTTATAGCATAGCGATCGCCAAATCCAAAGCCAACGCTTCCACTCTCTTGGCTTTCACCCGTCAAAATGTCCCCAACTTAGCTGGAACATCTATTGAAGGTGTAGCGAAGGGTGGTTACACAGTTGTAGATTGTGCTGGCACACCAGACATCATCTTAATTGGTACAGGTTCAGAATTAAGCCTGTGTGTCACCGCAGCTGAAAAACTCACTGCTGAAGGTAAGAAAGTGCGTGTTGTTTCTATGCCTTCGACTAATTTATTTGATGCTCAGGATGCAGCCTATAAAGAGTCTATTCTACCTAAAGCAGTTACCAAACGGTTATCTGTAGAAGCTGCCAGCAGTTTCGGCTGGCACAAGTATGTCGGTTCAGAAGGTGACACCGTAAGTATTGATACTTTTGGTGCTTCTGCGCCCGGAGGTATTTGTATGGAGAAATTTGGCTTTAGTGTTGATAATGTGTTAGCTAAGGCTAAAGCATTATTGGGTTAATTAACAAATAAGTTATTTTTCTGATTTGCTGGGGTGGGCTGCATAGCTCGCCCTTTTTTTACCAGTGGATTCAGCAAGCCCTAAGTAGATTGGTGCTAAAAATAGTCGTTGAGACAAGGCAGGGAGCAAGGCGAAAAAGGGTTTCAGTCCTACTTAATTTACAGATCACAAATAAATACAGCAGATATCATGTAAGTGAAGTAAACCAGTAGCAGGCTTTCCGGCCTGCACCACAAGAGTTTTATAATTCATCTCTGTACCTTATGACACCGGGAAGTGCTGTATGACTTTGCCACTCAAGCTATCATAAATCAAATCGGATTGCTATATCAATGTTGTTATCTTCCCTGATCGAAGTCAATAATCTAGAACAGGCAGTTGCAGATACTCCATTAGTTGTGACTGCGGATACACTAACAACAGAAGCGATCGCCCTGATGAGTAACGCCAGAGGAAGTTGTACACTATCAGAACCAGGGGCTGATCACAACTACCTGTTAACTGATTGCCGTGCTAGTTGTGTCCTAGTGATGAAGGGAACTGAATTACTAGGAATTTTCACAGAGAGAGATGTAGTCAGACTGAGTGCAGAGGGTAGACAAATTGCCGGATTAGCAATTGCTGATGTGATGACTCGTTCTGTGATTACCATCAAGCAGTCCGAGTTTACGGATATTTTTGTAGCACTCAATTTATTTCAACGCCACCGAATTCGTCATCTACCAATTTTAGATGGTCATGGTCAGGTCGCAGGACTGCTGACCCATGAAAGCTTACGTCAATTACTGCGTCCTGTAGACCTGTTACGGTTGCGGATGGTTTCAGAAGTTATGAGCCTTCGCATCGTGCAAGCCACTCCCCAAACTTCTGTGTTAGATATCACTAAGTTAATGGCGCGGGATAACGTCAGTTCAGTGATCATTGTGGAAGAGCAAAACTCTCTAGTCATACCTATAGGGATTATGACTGAACGGGATATTGTTCAATTTCAGGCGTTAGGACTGGATTTGCAGAGCATTCCGGCGGGGACAGTCATGAGTAGTCCCGTTTTTTCATTGTCTCCAAATGAAACGCTTTGGTCAGTATTAATATTGATGCAAACTAGGCGCATCAATCGGGTTGTGATTACTGGTGAACAAGGAGAACTACTAGGCATTGTTACCCAAACTACCTTACTACAAGCCTTGAATCCTCTGGATATTTATAGTTTGGTAGACAATCTTAAGCAGGAAGTATCGCGGTTAGAAGTAGAAAAGCTAGAATTATTGCAGATTAGAAATGCAGAACTAGAGCAAGAAGTAAAGAAACGCACCGCAGAATTGCAAGCACAGGCGGAACGGGAACGGCTTGTGAGCGGGATTACGAGCCGCATTAGAATATCTTTGGACTTACAAGCAACCCTGAATGCGATCGCTATTGAAGTCCGACATTTTTTAAATTGCGATCGCGTTCTCGTCTATCAATGTCATGCCGATGGTGGTGGGATTATCATTGCTGAAGACGTGAAATCAGGATGGCTATCTTTACTAGGTCAACCAGTCCGCGATCCTTGTTTTACACCGTATTGGATTGAACAGTATATTCATGGTCGGATTCAGGTTGTGAATGACATAGCCACAGATGGTATGAGTCCCTGTCATCAGCAATTATTGGCAAGTCTGCAAATAAGAGCTAAAATTTTAGTACCCATTGTTGTCGGTAACGAATTGTGGGGATTAATGTTGGCTTGTCAAAATGATGCTCCCCGAAATTGGCAACCAGAAGAAACCGAACTACTGCAACAGTTGTCTATTCATGTAGCCATTGCCATCCAGCAAGCGGATCTGTATCATCGTGTTCAGCTAGAACTGCAAGAAAGACAACGTGCAGAAGCTGCGTTAGCCGTATCCGAAGAACTTTACCGCACCACCTTGAGTAGCATTTCTGATGCTGTATTTATTACTGATGACCAGGGCAAATTTACTTTAATCTGCCCTAACGTCGATATTCTCTTTGGCTATTCAGTAGCAGATATAGCTCAGATGGGCAACATTCAAGTTCTACTTGGTCAAGATTTATTTAATCCGCAACAGCTAGTATTGTCTGGTGAAATTGCCAACATCGAACGCGATATTTTTGATCAACTGGGAAGTAAACATACAGTCCTGGTGAATGTCAAGCAAGTAAAAATTGGTGATGGGACTCTACTGTATTCCTGTCGCAACATTACTGAACGCAAACAAGTAGAAAAAGCATTACAAGATAGTGAACAACGCTTACGAACCATAGTTGAAACCAGTGCCAGTGGTCTGGTCACGGTGGATCGTCATGGGAAGATATTATTCGTCAACCCAGCAGCAGCTAAGATGTTTGGTAGAGATATTGAAATCCTCTGTGGCTGGCCTTTTGCCCTACCTTATGATTATGATACTCATCGAGTAGAAGAAATTGAAGTGTTGCAAGCATCTGGCCAACGACGCACGGTGAATATGCAAGCTGCAGCCATTACTTGGCAAGGTGAAGAGGCCTTTTTGATGTCACTTTCAGACATCACCGAATTAAAACAAACAGAAGAATTATTGCGTCAAAGTGAAGCCAAATATCGGCTGTTGGTAGAAAATTTGCCGTTAGGTCTGGTTGTGCATGCGGTAGATACAACTATTATCACCTGTAATGCTAAAGCTTGTGAACTTTTAGAACTTACTGTTTCCCAAATGCAGGGAAAAACTGTCCTAGATCCGGCTTGGCATTTCTTGAGAGAAGATGAAATAGTAATGCCACCTTCAGAATACCCTATTAATCAGGTAATTTCCACGCTTCAACCCCTGAAAAACTTTGTCGCTGGGGTGAATAGACCCCAAAGTAAAACCCAAATTTGGTTATTGGTCAATGCTTTTCCCGAATTTAATAGCGATGGAACTTTAAAACAAGTAGTAGTCACATTTGTTGATATTAGCGAACGAGAAGCCGCACTAAAAGAACGCAAGCTGGCAGAAATTGCTCTTAAAAACAGTGAAGAACGCTTTCGACAAATTGCCGAAAATCTGCCGGAAGTAATTTGGATGACCAATATACAAAAGTCAGAAATCATTTTTGTCAGTCCCCAATATGAAAAAATTTGGGGTCGGAGTCGTGAAAGCCTTTACCAGCAACCCCAAACCTGGCTAACTCCTATTCACCAAGATGATCAAGAACGGGTAAGAAATGCTATTTTACATCAAGCTACACTAAGTGAATATGATGAAGAGTACCGGATTATTCAACCTGATGGAACAATGCGCTGGATCCGTGATCGTGCCTTTCCTATTGCAAATGATCAGGGCATAGTTTACCGGATTGCTGGATTCGCTGAAGATATTACCGAACGCAAGGAAAAAGAAGAAGAATTACGGCAACTCAATGAAGAGCTAGAAGCTAGAGTTGAACAACGGACTACGGCTTTACGAGAATCACAGGCAATGTTGCAATTGGTATTGGATACCATCCCGCAGCGTGTTTTCTGGAAAGATCGCCAATCAGTAATTAGAGGTTGTAACCGCATTTTTGCAGAAGATATTGGTTACACCCCAGAAGCAATTCTCGGCAGAGATCCCTATGATATATCTGCAACTCCTGAAGAAGTGGATTTTTACATACAATGCGATCGCCATGTGATCACCACTGGTAAACCACAACTGCACATCCAAGAAACTCTACATAAACCAGATGGTTCTTTAATGTGGATAGAAACCAATAAAGTACCATTACGGGACGCTGACGGTAATATTATTGGCATTCTGGGAACTTATGAAGATATTACCAACCGCCGCATTGCAGAAGAAGCCTTGCGCTATAGTGAAGAACGCTTCCGCATTGCTTTGAATAATTCGCCCATTGTCGTATTTAACCAAGACCTTAATCTGCGTTATACCTGGATTTATAACCCTGCTTTGGGCTATAAACCGGAAGAAGTGGTTGGTAGGTTTGATACTGATCTGTTTCTGCCTCAAGATGCCGAAAGATTAGAAGATTGTAAACGCCGGGTGTTAGAAAGCTGTCAAGGCGTGAGAGAGGAAATTGTCATCGGTACAGAAGATAATTTTACTTGCTATGTGTTGACAATTGATCCACTGCGCGATCGGCATGGTGACATAGAAGGCGTAACCTGTGCCGCCCTGGATATCACAGACCGGAAAAAAGCAGAAATGGCTTTAAAAGAAAGTCAGTATTTAATTGAACGGATTACTGAAGCCAGTCCTGATATTCTTTACATCTATGATTTGCAAGAAAAACGCAACATTTACACTAACCAAGAAATTGGGCGTTTACTAGGCTATTCTCCCGCTGATATCCAAAGCATGGGATCATCAATGTTTTTGCAACTTGCCCATCCTGATGATATCCCCAAAGTAATTGCTCACCACGCTCGCTTTGCCACAGCTAACGATGAAGATGTCTGGGAAATTGAATATCGAATACGTGATCACCAAGGCAAATGGCGCTGGTTTCTCAGTCATGATACTGTATTTAGTCGTGATGGTGAAAATCAACCCAAACAAATTATCGGTGCGGCCTTAGAAATGACAGAACGCAAGCAAATAGAAGCGGAATTACGTCAAAAGAATGCTGAACTTGCCCGCGCCACTCGCCTCAAAGATGAATTTTTAGCGAATATGAGTCACGAACTGCGTACCCCTCTCAATGCCATATTGGGAATGTCAGAAGGGTTATTAGAGGAAGTATTTGGGGAAATTAGCGATCGCCAAAAACGCGCCATTACAACCATCGAACGTAGTGGTAAACATTTACTAGAATTGATTAATGATATTCTCGATCTTTCTAAAGTTGAAGCCGGCAAACTAGAACTGCAACTTACCACCGTTGCTTGTAGCTATGTTTGTGATTCTAGTTTGACATTTGTTAAACAACAGGCACTGAAAAAAAATATTCAGCTATCTGTAGAAATCCCGGCCAATTTACCAGATTTATTCGTAGATGAGCGTCGGATTCGACAGATGCTGATTAACTTACTCAACAACGCCGTTAAATTTACTCCAGACGGTGGCAGCGTTAAGTTAGTCGTACAGCAGGAAATGGGGAGTGTGAAAGAGGAAGCAAGGGTGCAGGGTGCAGGGTGCAGGGGAGATGAATTTTTGCCTTTGTCTGATGTCACCAATCCCCAATCCCCAAATCAATGGATTTGTTTTTCAGTCATTGATACAGGAATTGGTATTGCTCAGGAAGAGTTAAATAAACTGTTCCAACCCTTTGTGCAGATTGACAGTAGTCTCAACCGTCAGCACAATGGTACAGGATTGGGTTTAGCTTTAGTACAGCGACTGGTAGAATTACATGGTGGTGAAATCACAGTCACCAGCCAAGTAGGTGAAGGTAGCTGTTTTCAAGTTCGCATCCCTTGCCTAAAAGTAACGACCAAGAAACAAGAATTGACCACAGAAAAAACACTAACTAACTACCTCATACCCAATGCGACAACCGAAAAGTTACAGGTGCTAATTATTGAAGATTCTATGGTTGCGGCCGAACAGATAAGCAGATATTTGAACGAACTGAATCTGCAAACTACCATCTATACCAGAGGTGATGGGGCAGTTGATGAAGCTATTCGTCTCGAACCGGTGCTGATACTTTTAGATATTCAGTTACCCAATTTATCTGGATGGGAAGTTATTAAACAACTCAAAACAGATTCACACACTAAAAATATTCCTGTAATTGTGATTTCAGTAGTTGATGAGCGATCTCAAGCATTATCTTTAGGCGCTAGTGATTACTTAGTCAAACCTATTAGCCGCGAACAAATCCGCCAAACAATCAATAAACTCCAAGCACCAGATGATTCTTCAACCAATGCCCTGATCATTGCTCCCACAATTACCCCAGTGACAACACCAGTTGAACCAACCTCCCCACCTCTGATCTTACTGGCAGAAGACAACGAAGCCAATATGGCTACCATTGGTAACTATTTACGTGCTAGGGGATATCGTCTAATTATGGCAAAAAATGGTCAAAAAGCTGTTACTCTCACTAAAGAACAACATCCGAATTTGATTCTTATGGATATCCAAATGCCAGGTATGGATGGATTAGAAGCAATGCGTCTCATTCGTAGCGATAGCCAGTTTGTGCATACCCCAATTATTGCCTTGACAGCCTTAGCCATGTCAGATGATCAAGAAAAATGTGTTGCTGCTGGAGCAAATGAATACTTAACAAAACCAGTCAAGCTCAAATTTTTAGTAGAGAAGATTCAACAACTATTAAATCAGTAAACAGGAACTGGTGATAGGTGACAGGTGACAGGAAAGAAAGTGACAACCAATAATGGAAAAGCCAGCAAAAATTTTAATTATTGATGATGAACCGGATAACTTTGATGTTATTGATGCGCTATTAGATAGTGAAGGTTATGAATTAAGTTATGTTGCTAATGGACTACAAGCTTTGGATATCCTGGCTTCTTTCCAGCCAGATGTGATTTTATTAGATGTGATGATGCCACAGATGAATGGGATCGAATTTTGTCAGAAATTTAAATCAAAAATACAATGGAAACATATTCCAGTGATTATGGTTACAGCCTTAAGTTCTAAAGAAGATTTATCCCAATGTATAGCTGTAGGCGCTGATGATTTTATCAGTAAACCCGTGAATGGCATGGAATTAAGAGCGCGAGTAAGATCCATGCTACGCATCAAGCAACAATATGATTATCTTCAAGAAAATCTCCAGTTGCGGGAAGACCTATCCAATATGATTGTGCATGATTTGCGGAATCCTTTAACCTCAATTATTCTGTCCGCAGAAATGTTAAGAGTTGCCAATTTATCACCCGAACGGCTGTTACAAAAAAGTCATCAGATCATTGCATCTGGACAACAATTACAGGCGATGATCGATAGTTTGTTATTGATGGCCAAATTAGAGTCTGGTAAATTAATTTTACAACGCACAGATGTTGATCTTTGTGAACTCTGTTCCTTAGCTATATCTGATTTGCAACCAATTGTAATTCACAAAAATCTGGAACTAATCAGCGATTTACCTCAATTTGGTGGTAGTATTAGCTTAGATTGTAATTTGTTTCGTCGAGTTATTGACAATCTTTTGTCTAATGCGATTAAATTCACCAAACCAAATAGTAAAATTATTTTACACGCTGATTATCCTGCACCAGGAAGAGCTAAAATTCAAGTAGTTGATTCAGGACCGGGAGTAAAAGAAGAATTACGTCAAGTTATTTTTGAGAAATATGAAATTGGCACTTTCAAACAAGCAGCATCTCAAATTGGTTTAGGTCTAGCTTTTTGTAAAATGACAGTAGAAGCACATGGAGGAAAAATTAAAGTAGAAAGCAACGAACCACAAGGAGCAGTTTTTACAATTGAGATTTGAGAGTCATCAGTATTCGTTGATTATTTGTCGTAAAGTTATTGCCACTTTCCGATACTCTTGATCTAGCTGAGAAAAGAGTTCAACAATACCTGCAAAATTGTCACCTTGTCCCATTATTTCTATCTGTAAACACAGATGAGAAAGTATAATTGCTCCCAAAGAAGCACTACTAGATTTTAACTTGTGGGCTGATTGTTCAAGCAGTTGAGAATTTTGATTAATAATAGATGTACTAATATCTTCAATCAGCTGGGATGATTCTGTCAAATAACATTGAACTACCTTGACAAATACTACTTCATCACCTCCCAACATATCCCGTAAGGATTCAAGCAGTTGTATATCTACAGAACCTTTTATATTAGTAATATTACTTATTTTTTCTTTCATGATTGCAGCCTCATAACTTTTCTCTTATCAGCATATCTGCTCAGTGCTTGAAATAAATCAGAGATTTGCACGGGTTTACTAATGTAGTCATCCATACCAGATGCTAGACAAATTTCCCGATCACCCCGCATAGCATTAGCAGTCATAGCGATAATATAAGGACGCTGACTAGCTGGCCATTGTTGATAAATTCTTTGAGTTGTTTCCAATCCATCCATTTCCGGCATTTGTACATCCATAAACACAACATCATAAGGTTGACGATGCAAAGCTGTCAGCACTTCTAGCCCATTAGCGGCAACATCTGCCCGATAACCAATTTTTTTGAGCATCAGTAAAGCAACTTTCTGATTAACGACTGTATCCTCTGCTAAAAGAATCCGCAACGGTAATTCTTCTGCTAAATGCAAATCGATTTTTGGCGGTTTAGGTTGGGAAATAGGATTTTTAATGGGCTGATTCAGCAAAATCTCTGACAGTGCATCATAAAGATGAGACTGTTTCACAGGTTTAGTTAAATAAGCTGCAATCTGAATATCACTAGCTTCTTTACTGGTTTCCGCTTTAGCTAAGGAAGTGAGAATAACTAAGGGTATATTTTCACAGTTTGATTGCTTGCGGATTTCCTGAGCTAAAGTAATCCCATCCATTTCCGGCATCCGAATGTCTAAAATAGCCACATCAAAATGAACACCCAAGCGCAGTTGTGCCAAAGCTTCCTGTGCTGATGCAGCGGTATAAGTTTGCATATTCCAAGACTCAGCTGTGAGCTTGAGAATTTTGCGTTGAGCAGGATTATCATCTACAATTAACAGACGCTTACCTGCTAACTGCACTGAGTTAATTGACAATTTTTCTGAAGGTAAATCAACATCTACTGGAACAGTAACAGTAAAATAAAATGTTGAGCCTTGAGAAAATTGCCAAGATGAAATTAAGGATTCATCTTGCCATCTAGAGTTAGAATTACCACCAACACACCCCTGACTTTCAACCCAAAGAGTACCGCCCATCATTTCACTTAACCGCTGGCTAATCACCAAACCTAATCCTGTGCCACCATATTGTCGGGTAGTGGAAGCATCTGCTTGGGAGAAGGGTTGAAATAATCGCGCCATTTTATCTGCGGGAATACCTATTCCTGTATCTTTAATTGCAAATAAAATTTCATAACTTGTAGGGACTGGGGATTGAGTCATAATTTGTGGAACTGGCTTTGCGTGTACAGAAAGTATCACTTCCCCCGTTTTGGTAAATTTAATCGCATTACCCAAGAGATTCATCAATATCTGACGCACACGAGTGAGATCACCAATGATGCGAGTGGGGACTTGATGATCGATCAGGGAAGCCAGTTCAATACCTTTTTCATCTGCTTTTGGTGCTAAAATATCCAGCACTCGCTCCAGACAATTTCTCAAATCAAAAGATTGTTCTTCTAGTTCTAATTTGCCCGATTCAATTTTAGAGAAATCGAGAATATCGTTGATAATGGTCAGTAAAGCTTCTCCACTAGAGCGAATTGTTTCCACAAAGTCCTGTTGTTGGGGAGAGAGATTAGTATCTAACAGCACTCCTGTCATGCCAATTACCGCATTCATCGGAGTGCGAATTTCATGACTCATCATCGCTAAAAATTCACTTTTTGCCCGATCAGCTGCTTCGGCTGATTGTTTGGCCTGTTCTAGAGCCAAGTTATTAATAGCAAGTTCTTCTCGTTGACTGGTTTCTTGTTCTAGTAGTCGAGCTTGCGCTAAAGCAATACCCAATTGAGCAGCAACGGCTTCTAGTAATTCAATTTCTTCTAAAGTCCATTGGCGAAAATAGCTACATTGGTGTAAACAAATCACTCCATTAGGTTGCCCTTGATAGGAAATGCGAATTGCTAACATGGACTTGAGTTCGATTTCCCGACACAGAGGTTTAACTGCTGTAAGTAAGGGATCAATGTAGACATCTGGGGAAGCGATCGCTTGATCTTGTGCAATCATGATTTCCGCGTGGAGATTACCCGCAATCGGAATCTCCATCTGTAGCATAGAGGAGTAACCAGAAATCACATACTCTGCTACCAGAGGAATGCGGGGTAGAGGTTCACTAATATAAGAGTGAATCAGAGAACGATCTACTTTAAAAGCTTGGCCAATTTCTGCCGCAGATGTTTCAAAAATCTCTTGGATATTAAGGGTGAGACGGATTTTATCGGTGATTTTTTTCAGAAGTAAGGTTCGCTGTAATTGCTGTTCTAGAGCTTCTCGTACTTGTACACGTTCAGTAATGTCAGTATGAGATCCCACCATCCGCACCGCATTTCCTTGATCATCCCATAGTGCTTGTCCCCGATCTAGTATCCATTTATAACTGCCGTCTTTACACTGGACTCGATGCTCACTAATGTAAAATGGTGTGTTCTTGGCTAAGTGATCTTGAACTACCTGCATAACCCAATCGATATCATCTGGGTGAACTCGCTGAGACCATTCATCAAGATAGTTACTAATTTCATGATCTTCATAGCCTAACATTTCTTTCAAGTGCGTAGAAAAGAAGACTTCATTGCTTTTTAAGTTCCAGTCCCAAATACCATCATTATTACCTTGTAGTGCTAATTGCCAACGTTCTTCCTTTTCTTTTAGTTCTGCTTCTACTTTTTGACGGTTGGTAATATCGTTTTGAATGCCGATAAAATGGGTTAACTGTTCGTTGTCATCATAAATTGGTGAAATACTCAATTCATTCCAAAATAATGTGCCATCTTGGCGATAGTTGCGAATGACAACAGTGCAGCTTATTCCGGTTTTAATTGCAGTTCTGAGTTCAGATAATCCTGATTGATTAGTTTCTGAACCTTGTAAAAATCGACAATTTTGGCCTACAACTTCGCTATAGGTATAACCTGTAATTTTCTCAAAGGCTGGGTTGACGTAAATAATCGGATGATGTAGCTGTCTAGCATCAGAAATGACAATTCCGTTGTTGGTACTAGCAACAGCCCTTTCTCGCAATTTTAATGTTTCTTCAACTAGCTTGAGATCGGTAATATCAAACATGAAACCCCGCAGCATAATTGGAGTTCCTGCTTCTTCAACTACATTGACAATATCTCGTAACCAAACGATTTTACCATCTGCGGCTAAGATCCTATATTCAAATTGATGATTTTCGCATTGTCCGGTTGCTTCTAGGCAAAATCGGATAGACTTTTCGCGATCATCTGGATGTAAATGATTTGCCCAAAAATCTTGCTCATACCATTGAGAAATGGGATAGCCTAGTAAGGCTTCCGCTTGCATTCCTACATAAGTAAATCGCCAGGTTTTCAGGTCTAATTCCCAAGGAATCACTTTGGCTGTTTCCAGTAACTTTTGCAAGCGATTTTCACTGTGGAGGAGGTCAATTTCTGTTTGTTTATATTGAGATATTTTTCGAGTTAATTTTTTGTTGATCGCCGCAATATAATGTTGATTTTTTACGGTAGCTTGAGCAAAATAGGTTAAGAAGGTCATGATTATGCCCAAGCTGATACCAGCTACCAATACTACTGTGGGTAGGGGTGTGCGGAATTTTTTTAATAGTGCTGGTGTAGGTGCAATGATCATGTCCCAGTTGAGATGATAAGATTTTATTTGCAAGTTTACTTGCCCAGGTGAGTTATTAATTTGTTCACCTCGACTATAAATTAAATCCTCACCTTCAAAAACCTGGATTTGATAACCATTGGGTATGTTTAAAACTGAATCTAGTAGGGGTTTGATTTCAAAAGTTCCTAAAATAAATCCATCAAATTTATTTTCTATATACAGAGGTATATAGGCTAAAAAGCCTTTACCACCTTGGACAAGGTTAACTGTTTGTGTAAAAGTAATTTCGCGGTTATTTCTTGATGCTTCTAGTGCTATCCGTTGTTGATTTTCTTGACTTAAATCAAAATTTTGTGCGGCTTGATTCCCCAATTTGGGAAAAATCCACCGAATTCTCAATGATGGATCAACCCATTCAATGGCTTTATAAGATCCAAAGTCTTCTACATAGTTTTTTGCATCTGCTTGCCATTGTGGATAAGGAGTACCGCCACTTTTTTCCCAACGTTGTCCCATGCGCTGTAATGCGATAATTCGGGTATTTAGTTCTTTATTCAACTCGGTTTTAGTGGCGATCGCTTGTTGTTGAATTAGATGGTGAATATGGTTTTTTTCTTCTTGTAAAAGTCTTTGCCAAAGTATAATCACTATAATTAAGACTAAAACCCCAACTAACAAAGGCAGCAATTTTTTTTTTCTGAATAATTTCATGAGTTTCAGCCCGGATTTTTTGTTATATATATTCATATTATTAGTCATTAATTATTGGTGATTGGTAATTAGTAACTGGATTATTAAAACCTCCTAATTTCCTCATCTTTGCCTTGTTTAAGAGGCAATAAAAAAACAATTGCGCCCTGCTTGTTTAGCCTGATAAAGAGCTTGATCTGCCTGAGCAATTAAATATTCAGGAGAAGTTTGGGCATGAGGAATCAATGTAGCAATACCTAAACTGAGAGTAACATATTTGCTAACCTTAGAACTTAGATGACTAATAGCAGCATTTGTGATTTGGGATTGGATTTTTTCAGCTATGCGAACCGCTCCTTCAGCATCTGTATTAGGTAGAATCAATACAAATTCTTCACCGCCATAACGTGCTACTAAGTCAGCAGGACGATTCACAGTTTGATTAATAATATATGCTACTTGCTTAAGGCACTCATCACCAGCAGGATGTCCGCAAGTATCATTATAGGTTTTAAAAAAATCAATATCGCACAAAATTAAAGATAGGGGCAATTTTTCCCTTTGCAGTCGTTTCCATTCTTGAAATAAGACTTCATCAAAGCAGCGCCGATTAGCAATTTGAGTTAAACCATCTATATTTGCTAGTCGTTTTAATTCTTGGTTAGCTACTTCTAATCTTTCATAGATATGTGCTTGTTGAATAGCTATAACTAACTGATCTGCTATTTGCGTGAGTAAATCTATTTCTAACATCTGCCATTGGCGTGGTTCAGAACATTGATAAGCAACTAATAATCCCCATAAATTTTCACTTTCAACAATGGGAACAACTAAATTAGCTTTAGCTTGCAACTCAGCCAGTAAATTAAGTTGACATTGAGGAAGATTAGCAGTATCTATATCATTGATCATATAAACAGTTCCTTTTTGATAATCTTGTCCACATTTTTCTAAAAAATAGCAATCTTTGATTTCTTTTCCCAGTATTGATTGCCATTGAGAACCGACAGATTCTACTAACACAGTTCCACTACCATCTGGGTGAAAACCATAGACAATTACTCGGTCAGTGTGCAGTAATTGGCGGACTTCAGTAACGGTTGTATTGAGAATTATTTCTAAGTTTAAAGATTGACGAATTTTATGAGTAATTTTAGCAATTAGTTGTTCTTGTTCTATTTTGTGCCTTAATTCTTTCATCATCCAATTCATTTGTAAAAGGCGACGCACTCTTTGCCGCAACACAGCCCAATGAATTGGTTTAGTAATATAATCACTTGCACCCACAGCAAAGGCTTTATCTACAGAACCTGGGTCATCCAGTCCTGTAATCATTAATATTGGAGTAGTTTGGCTAAAGTGATTTTTAAATTTGTCTGTATCCAGGGTTTGCAATTGAGCGCAGCAGGTAAAACCATCCATAACTGGCATCATTGCATCTAAAAGTATAATGTCTGGATGTAACCGTATATAAATATCTAATGCTTCCTGGCCATCACTAGCTGCTATGACCTTATACCCTTCTTTGTGCATAGCTTGACGTAGCTGCATTTGTATAACTAGGTCATCATCTACGACCAAGACCAAGGTTTGATTTGTGTGTGAAGAAATAGTCATACAAATTCAGTACATCAAAAAGTTATCGGATGTTTTCAAGAGCATTCCATCTGTAAAGCTAACTTTACTTTCTCATATTCAGTTTCTATTTGTTGTAATATTTCTCGACATTGGTCAATAGTTCCATTCTGGCTGATATTTTCCATATTTTTGCAAAATTGAGATAGGTGGATAGCACCCAGGGAAGCACTACTAGACTTAAATTTGTGGGAAATTTGTTTAATAGCAGTTGGATCTAGTTGTCTAATTGCTAGGCTGAGAGCTAACAACATTTTTTCCGCTTCTTGTAAATAGGTATAAATTAAATCAGATAAAAAAATAGTAGCATCTTCACCTGCCATATTCCTGACTGAATCAAGGATATGACGATCAATTATAGTATTAGAACTACATGAAGATATTTTTGTACCTGGGTTTTCTGTTGGTTCTATTTGTGGGTAGTAACTGTTAACATAAGACTGTTTATCAGCACTTTTTTTACAGTCTAGTTGACATTGGGTGAGTACCCTAACGAGTTCTTCTAATCTAATAGGCTTAGTGATATAATCATCCATACCTGCCTCTAGACAAATTTGTTTATCACCTTGCATAGCATTGGCAGTCATGGCAATAATTCGTGGTTGTTGATCCCAATGCCACATACGGATTTGTTTAGTGGCTTCTAATCCATCCATTTCTGGCATTTGTACATCCATCAAGATGACATTATAGGATTGACGATGTAAGGCTGATAAGACTTCTAAACCGTTCCCTGCTACATCTGCTCTTAAACCTAGCTTGGCCAAAATTAAAGTCACCATTTTCAGATTAACAGGATGATCTTCCGCCACCAAAATTCGCATTGGTAGATTACCTAAATTGGGATATGTTGTGACAAGATTTTTGTCTAAAAAATTAAATCTAATCGGTTGTTGACTAATGAGGTTGAGTAACCCGTTATAAAGTTGGGATTGCTTAATAGGTTTGTTGAGGAAAGCTATTCCTTCTCTGGAGATATTGGGATTTTCTTCTGTCTGGTTGATATCTTTTAACAGCAACAAAGGTAATGTTTCGGCATTTGTTTTAATAAAATATATAAGCATTAAGGAAATGGATAAATATGCTATTGCAATAACTCCATCTGAAATAATGTGCAGAAACACTAAATCTTGTTTCCACTGGTAACAATATCCATGAGGAATAAACATTGGTGTCCTAAATAGGTTAAAAAAATCGTTAACAAAATCTAGCATGGAGAACTGCTCCCTGAAAAATAGTTAGGATGAGATGCAGATTTTATCCGATATTTCTATTAGACTTGTTCAATGTCATCTTGTCTATTGTAGATATGGCTCAATCAAGCTCAAACCTTTATAAACCAACAGTTTAAGAGTTGCTTAAGTTAATTTCGATTTTCAGAACAGTATTGAGTCCTGATACCATTTCTGGATAAAGATTAAAGATGCGCTTTATTTTTCCGGTTAAGAGACGTTCCACCTTCCACGTCTCTACCAAATTTATTTGGCGCAACCTCACATAGAATTGGTATGAGTAGATATTTCATCCCCAATAGGCATCTGGTGGTAATTAAATGTGCATAACCTGAAACCCTTGTAGGGACAATTCATGAATTGTCCCTACTTCCAATTTTCACCCCTATGTCTAATAAAAATGAAACTGCATAGAATTAAGATGTCAAAAAGAATTGACAACAGATTAAGACAGATATATACAGTTAAACCACTATATAGGGTGAATCAATCGCTGATACACGACCAGAATCAAGTAAAGCTTGATACACCATCACAGCCACTTCAGCCCGTGTAGCATCACGAGTTGGGTTGATTTGTTTAGCTATTGGGTAATTAATAATCATCCGCTTTTGTGTAGCAATCATTACGGCATCCTTAGCATAGCTAGGGATTTTTGCTTGGTCATCGAAAGATATGTTGCCTGTTATTGAACTTGTGGATAAACTTAGTCCATTTACTAGAGACACAATGACTTGTACACGCTGGATATTTTGGTTAGGGGCAAAAGTATTATGAGGATAACCAGACAAAAATTGCCCTTGATATGCTTGCTGAATGACTTGGAATCCCCAAAACTTATCTGACACATCCTTGAAGTTAATAGCAGGACGTTGACTAGCTGGGTTGAAAGCTTTTACCAATAATGCAGCATATTGCGCCCTTGTCATGGTTGCATTGGGTTTAAATGTGCGGTCAGGATAACCTTTGATAATATCGAGTTTAACTAATTCCTGAATAAATGCAGATGCCCAATGATTAGCAATATCAGTTAATTCATTAATCGGTACAGGTGCAGGTGTGGGTACAGGTACAGGTACAGGTGTGGGTACAGGTACAGGTACAGGTGTAGGTACAGGTACAGGTACAGGTACAGGTGCAGGTACAGGTACAGGTGCAGGTGTGGGTACAGGTGCTGAACTGCCAACAAACTCGATTTTGCCCTTAACTTTAGCCGTATCTATTTGATTTCCCACAGAAACCAGAGTATTGTTACTAGCATTTTGGATATCAAATTTACCATTATTGCGGAAGATATTAGCACCAGAACTATTGGTACTACCGATATCAGGTAAAGCGTTAGAAATTACTGTCAAACCATCATCAGTATTATTTTCACTGAGATTATTTCGTAATATTGGACGTGAACTACCAGAAACGACTATCCCAGAACGGTTTTCGTAAATTTTATTATTTGTCAGTGTCGGTGATGCAGTATCACTTATGGCAAAACCAAAACCTGTTTTTACACAGATATTATCCTGAAATTGGCCTTGGGAATTTTTGGCAATGGAAATACCATTGGCTGCATTTTCACTGAAAATATTACCTTGAATCACAGGGTTAGCATCACCTGTGGCAAAAATTCCCTCACGTTTGCATTGAGTAAAGGTGCTATTAGCGACGGTGGGTGTACTTGATTCAATCCACACAGCCGTACCACGACTAGCAAGGTTGGTTACAGTCACCCCTCGCAACTCTGCATTATTTAATAATACAAAAGTGACATTTTGACCAGCAAAACTGCGACTGAGATAATTACCACTACCTTCAATGACAACACCAATACCTTTGTTAGCTTCATTACCTACTAATATCACGCCAACGGGGATAGTGAGAGGAAAGGTTTCACCATTAACAGCATTGTAATTACCATCTGCCAGTTGAATTTTATTGGTGATTGTGGCTTGTTGTAAAGCTTTAGTAATACTCTTGAAGGGCGCTTGTTGACTACCAGGATGAGTATCAACACCCGTTGTAGGATTTACGTAAAATATTTGAGTCATAATTGTAATTATAGACAAGATATATAAATATAGCGATCCGATTTGATTTCTATGGGCGTAGCGTGGCATCAGCCATTTTTTGCGTTGAGTTAGGGAACTCTTAACAGGGGAAGTGTACGGAGTTTTTTATGGCTACGCCACACATTCATAAGATTTTATCCTTGATATTGCTTTCACAGTTAAGATTATACAGTAGGAGTCATAACTTTTACGTAAAAATATCCATAATCCTGGAAAATCAATACTTTCTTCCTTAATCTACCTTTCTCACAGGTAATTTAGTACCGCATTTTTTACAAAACACAGCATCTACATCATGAAAAATTAAGCCACAACTTGTACAAACATTTTCTAGCTGATTAGCAGTTTTTACCAATCGTTTAATTAAATCCCCTACCTGCCAGGGAATTAAAGCAACTCCTGTTAAAATCATCAACACTGTGAGTAAACGACCTAATTCAGAAATTGGGGTTAAATCGCCAAATCCTACGGTTGTCATTGTCACCACAGAAAAATAGAAGGCATCTAAGAAAGTGCCAAAATTTTGTGGGTTAACTGGATGCTCAACTTGATAAATTAAGCCCGAATAAACAAATATAATTGCAAATAACGTAAATAATATTCGTGTAAAAATTACACCATCTTCACTGCTGATGCTCTTAAATAATAATCTACTATCTAGAAATCTGAGCAATCTTAAAATTCTGAACCATCTTAATAAACGAATAAAACTAATATCTACAAAGCCAATTAAAGATGGTAGAATAGCTATTAAATCAATAATTGCATAAAAACTAAAAACATACGTGATTTTATTTTTTGCACTCCATAAGCGCAGTAAATATTCTCCAGCAAAAACTATTAATATGCTCGTGTCTAACGCCCTTAATTCTAAACGAGCATCGTCGGCAATATTATAAGTTTCCGCTACAAAAATTCCTGATGATAACAAAACTAAAGAGGCAATTGTTAAATTAATAGCTTTACCAATTGGTGTTTCTAGGTCTGCTAAGTAAAATTCTATTTTTTCTCGATTTAGTAATAACATATCACCCAAAAATTAACAAATTTACAACAATGCCACCCAAAATAGGCTATTCTAAAAGATTAACTTATTTACATCTCCTGTGAAGATGAACCAAGAATACCAAGAATACCAAGAATATTTTATAGCTAAATCATTGAGAAAAATCAAGGTATAACACCTGAATCTCTTAATTTATCCAGGGTTTAGGTTTATATATCTGTAGCCAGGATGATTAGGAAATTATTGATCCTTAAAACCTAATAATAGCAAGGGTTTCACTCTTGCCTTTTGCTATATGGCTTCCGCCACGCTATCAGCAAGTCATAAATAAAGCCCCGGTAATAGACCAGGGCGTTTGAGTTTATGGCTAAAGGTAACAAGTTTGAGGAAAAATAAGCACAAAAAATTTGATTAGTTTAATCTGATTAATTTTCCAGACTTGAGTTTACATAGAAGATACACCAGTAGCAATAAGACGCTTAAATAACGCTTCTGACCAACCAGTTTCTCTCAATACCGCAGATGAGGAAACTTCTACATAAGCTTGCTCAATAAAAGCTAAATCAATCATACAAATTTTGCCTAATGCTTCTTGTAGGCTTTCTGCCTTATCATCAGTTCTTAATTGTTTACCGACTTCGTTAACAACCACTGCCATAGCTGGCACGACGTGTTGAGGAGCGATACCAATTTTGACATGGACAAGGCCAATATGCCAGCGGATCTTAGCATATTTTTCACTCCAATCATCCACTCCTGTAAACATTTCATGAAACCATTGAATAAATGTTTCATGTAGGCGGTGCATTCGTCCTTCTTGTGCATTTAGAATAGCACTCATTTCTTCATCGCGTTCTAAATAAGCATAGAAGTGATCAGCCATTACCGAGGCATTTGCTTTTCCCCAATCTGCGCTAGATTTGAGAATGGCTTTATCATCAACAGTGAAGCCAATTCTTTTTTCCATTTTAGCCAGAAAAGCGGTAGGTTCTATAGTCATAACTATCCTTAAAAAAGATAAATGTGGTTAAATCAGTTGGCAATTAGTAATGGTGATTTTGTCATCTGTTTTATATCTGCTGAATTAAGCCTATTCTATATCCTGTAGAAGATCATATTGCGGGCTTTTTTATTGCATCAGATTTACAAAAATATGCACCTTTGATATTATTAGCTGACCATTTAATATTACACTAAAACTGCCTTGTTAATTAGGCGGTTTTACTGCGAAGAAAGCCAACTAAATTTTTCAAGAATGACTGACTAACAGCGGGTTTTTCTGGAGCCTTTTCTGTAGGTCTGCTGACAGGTAAAGTTTCCTGTACTGGTTCTGGAAAAGTGAGTGTAGCCGAAGGAGTGGAAGAAGAGATAGGCTCTTCCAAACTGAATGTGGGTGTAGCAGCAACCATAAAATACTCTTCTGCTAAACCAACTACAATCAGTCGAAAAGCAATTTGTTGGACAGTTTCTATGGTGAGATTAAGTTGATTTGCAATATACTGTAAAGAAACTTGTCCGTTTACAAATTCCCATACTTGCCATTCTTGAGCATTTAGTTGCAACTTGGGCTGTTTCACCATCAAACCGGACAGTCCAGAAGTTGGATCTGGAAGCTTTTCTTCTAAAGCATTCCAATCTCGTAATGCACGAAGTCCAATTAATATAACCTCGGTTGCAGACATACTTAAACCAGTCATTTCCCCTAAAGGTAATGTTGGTGTTGGTTCAAATCTGAAAAGGGCATCTTTAACTTGGAATAAAGAACATACTGGACGCAGAACTTGGCTATTAAATAGTAGTTTTAATTGTTCTGGTTGTAGTAATCCTTGAGATTTGAGACATAAACCCAGTGGTGAGTTGACAAAACAGGAGGAAATGTGAGTCACTCTAGAAATTACTCGCTCACTGATCCACCCCCTTTGAGCAATCATTAATGTTAAGCCTTGTTGATCTAAACGATCAGCAGCAGTAACTACCCGTCCCAGGTGTAACCAGATGTAATAAACTTGTTTTTTCTTTTTATCATTGTCTTCAGTTAAAAACTCAATGTAAAGCATTCCTGTTTTTTTACCTTGGTCTAAAAACTGAAGTAATTCAGGTAAAGAAAAATCTGCAAAGTTACCAGTAATAGTCATACTTTATTCTCCTGCCTAACTAAAATGATTCCCAAAAAGATTTAACTAATCAGAATAATATGCTTACAAATGTTAATCTCAAATACCTTTTATTTCATTGAGGAAATTTTCTGGAAACATCAGGTTTGATGAGATAAATTAAACTGCACAACTTTCCATTAAATGCTGGACTAGGACAATGACGGCTTCAGCTACAGAGTCTCTTTCATTGGGGTTTACTACTACCATCGGTGGGCGTTCAGCCTCCTCAACATATCCTAGAGCAAGATATACATCTTCTTCAGACCAAGCCCCAGGACAATCGGTATGTGTTAGACCAAGAATCATGGGAATGTCAGCACGTTCTTGCATGAAGTTGAGAATTTTACGTACATAACGAAATTCTCTGGCTCGATGGGCTGCTATAAGTACGATATAAGCATGAGCTTTACGAATCAAAATATCCCACATGAAATCAAATCGAGATTGGCCAGGTGTACCATAAAGGTGTAAAGCCATGTCTGGTCCAAATTGCAGTCGTCCAAAGTCAAAGGCTACAGTGGTTCTTTGCTTTAGTAAAGCTGTTTCATCAGTGGCACGGGTATCTGTATCTACGACTTCAATTTCACTGACGGAGCGGATAAAAGTTGACTTCCCCGCACCTACCGATCCCGTAACCATTAAGCGCATAATCTCCATGTTTATTTACTCCATAAATAAACAATTAATGAGTGATGATGATGATTCACTTTTTTAATTAAACTCCTAATTTTAGTTTATAAGTTGTGAATAGCGGGTAAAATGTTCCCTCATTTAATCGGATATTTGTTGATGAGGGAACTACAGCAGAATTCAGGAGTCAGACGTTCCGACGGAACGTCTCTACTGGCGAATGTGTATAGGCTTCAATTTTGATGCTGTACATCATTGATCTGCAATCTGCTGTATAATTGAGTTGCCTTTGATATGAATTTTTTAGTTCAAAACTAATTTGAGTTCTGCTAAAACTCGTTTAATTTCTAACATTAATATCCCTTGTTTAGCAGTTTCACTAGCTAATACTAGAAATACTGCATCTTGACCACAACCAGTTAAGATACCGAAACCTTTATTACCTTCTACGAAAATCCGGTCAACTGTGCCTCTAGCTAATTCAAGTCCAATTCTTTCACCCAAAGATAGCATAGATGCTGACATTGCTGATACCCGTTCTTCATCCATTGCACCGGGTAAACTTGCTGCTAAAGGTAGACCATCTGGGGTTACAAGTGCTGCTCCTTGAACATCTGCTGTTGCAGTGACAAAGTTCTGTAAAATCATGCCCAGTTTTTCTGTGTTAATAGCCATAATAATTCATTCTCCCAGTTGCTGAAAATTTGATCAATGAATAGGAAATTTATCCCTAATTCAATCAATTCTGGCTCTGTAATTTTAATTACAGAATTTCTAATCTCGGTTAGTAAATTCAAATACGTCGTGAGTACCGCCTCTGAGGACTGATTCAGTATGCACTCCCCGTAGACGTTTGTCTAGTATTTGTTCTAATGCTCCCCAAACAGCGCCCAATGTAAAGGTACACTTACGTTCTGAACCCTGTGCTTCACCTGCTGAACAAACTGTTTCATGTGTGTATACTTTAATGGTATCACCCTCTGTAACAATTTTATCTATTATGCAAAGTCTAGTTCCGTCTTTACCTACGGCTTGGGACAATGTGACTTGTACTACATCTAGGGAATCTACAGATCCTGATAAACCTAAACTTTCAACTATTTGTTTGCCCCGTGAGCGTCCAGCTGTGGTTAGGGCAATGGCTGCGGCTTTTTCTCCTAAAGCTTCTTCTATGCCAATAACTACAGCTTTAAAACAAACTATACTACTGAAATCTCCTAGTTGTGGTCTTAGTGATTCTGGCATATATTTACCTCACTTTAATTTAATGTCTATTCCTTGCACCTTTTCCCCTTGTTCACCCCTGAATCTTTTGATTCCTCTAGGTTTTATCTTTATTCAGCAAGCTCTAAGTAAGAGAAAATTAATGGACTGTGTTTATTTTTCCATTGTGATCTTTGCAGTAGGAAGGCAATGGTGTTAATTTATGCTGGGTTTTTTGGGTAATCCTCATTTGCTTTTGAGTTCATTATCTAGGATTAAACATCCATATCACACCGTACAAATACTGAAAAGGATATTTCTTATCATTAACATAAGTTAAGTCTATGTGAGTTCATACTCACTTATGATTTGGTTGCTGGAAAACTTGATCTTGTTATGATTTTACGCCTAGTATATGTACACTAGTCTGTATTGGTTTTGATCATCCTCTTCCATAGTACAGCCCCAAAATAGTATAAATAAAAAATATAAACTGTAATTGTGCTTAGAAGCACAAGTCAATCTGGCACAAATATAATAATCTTGACAATAATGTTTATTTGTTAGTCTTAGTAATACTATATACGTAGGATGAAGAATAAAGATCAAAATATACACCAGGAGAGTGTCAAAGGAAGTCAAAGTCCCTTGATGTTACAAACAGGAAAAATAGGTATTAGCAAGAATAGCTGCTTGAGTGCGATCGCGTAATTCCAATCTGCTTAAAATATTAGTAACATGATTTTTGACCGTTCCTTCAGAAATGTACAATTTCTGAGCAATTTCGCGGTTACTTGCACCTATAGCAATTAATCGTAACACCTCTTTCTCTCTGGGCGTGAGTTCAGCTAAACTTGGTGGTAAAGGTGGTGTAGATGGAAACTGAGTGAGGAGTTTTGTAACTATTTCTGGACTTAACTGAGAATATCCTTTATCAACTGCGCGAATAGCAACAGCTAATTCTTCTGAAGGTGTATCTTTGAGTAAATAACCCATTGCACCATTTTGTAATGCGGCTTTGACATATTCATCATCATCAAATGTTGTCAAAACTAAAATTTTTGTAGCTGGAAAACGGGTTTGAATTGCTTTTGTTGCGGCAACTCCATCCATAATTGGCATTCTGATATCCATCAAAACCACATTTGGGTGTAATTCCTCCACTAAATTAATAGCGATTTCCCCATTTTCTGCTTCTCCTAGTATTTCTAAATCTGGTTCTAACTCTAATAATGCTCTTAACCCTTGACGGATTAAACTTTGATCATCTACAAGTAAAACTTTAATCATGATTTCCACCTATTTAAAGGAATTATAACTATAATTTGACAACCAGCACCGGGAGCAGAGTTAATTGTAAATTCTCCACCTAACGCTAAAGTGCGATCGCGCATACTTTGCAAACCAAAACCCGTGGTATTTTGGGTAACATCAAAACCTTTACCATTATCTGCAATTATTAATTTTACCACCTCATCTGTTGTGATTAATTCTAATTGCACAGATGATGCTTTAGCATATTTGGAAATATTGGTAAATGACTCTTGAATGATGCGATAAAGGGGGATGCCCATTTCTCTGGATAGTGCATATTCTAGGGAAATAATAGAAGTTGGCAAAATCCCATTAGCGCGATGAAAATCTTCGATTAAGATTGCAATTTCCTGTGCTAAAGATTGTGTTTGTAAGGGGTGCGATCTGATAGTAGAAACCGATTGACGGACATCCTGTAAAGCTTTTGTTCCCAGTTCTTTAGCTGTCGCTAAAAATGTCATCGCCCTGGGTATATCAGACTTAGAAAGTTTTAAAGCCGTTTCTAATTGGAGATTTAAAGCAGTTAGTGAATGTCCTAAAGAATCATGAATTTCTCTAGCGATGCGGTTACGTTCTTCTAAGGTAGCTTGATTTTCGATTTGCAGAGCATATTGACGGAGTTTTTCATTAGCATGAGCTAATTTATCTTTACTTTCGCGTTCCGATAAAACCGCATTCATTAATAATAAAACAAACACTAAACTTAAGCCGAATAAAACCGCTAAACTAAAACTAAAAAATCTAAATCTTTCGTGTAAAACTGGGCTGAGTCTGTTGGCAGGCAATCGATTTTTTAGTGTGAGTAGAAAAAATATAAATGATAAAAAAGTAACTGTTAACCGTCCTGGTAATTGAAAAATCAAACAACTGCGAGTTACCAAAATTAAATAAAGAAAAGGAAAAAGTCTAGCCGTTCTTCCACCAAAAAAGCCAGTAATTAAAATTAAAAATACTTCACTAGCTGTATAGATAATTTTTCCCAATTGATTACTGGTAGGTAATCTTAAACCCATCAACCCAAAAAAAGCTAAACTACAGATAGTT
>RDYJ01000251.1 GCA_004293145.1 Nostocales cyanobacterium
ATTTACCGCCGGGGAACTTAACGTCTACAACCGGACCAATTACTTGGGTAATGTAACCTATGTTTGTTTTTTCTGCGGTGGTGACCATGCTGCGCCTAAATGAATGAAGCTAGTTTTCAGTATCGGTCGTCAAAGACCAGAAGATCAAGCAATATCATCTTTTAGGTTAGCATTGAACGACCCCAGCTTTGCCTTAAATTCATTCTTAAGAACAGATCCCCGATTTTGTGAAAATCCTGGAACTGCAAAATAAATTACTCCCAGAAAAAAGCACAAAAAGAGCATAAGGGGGTTGACAAAAGATTTTAGATTTGTTATAATCAAACCGATAAGGAAGAACTATCTTTAAAATAAATACACATAACATGATAGGGGTTTAGTATTGCTAAACCCTTATATTAGTTTGAAGCAAAGATATCAGAATCAGGATATCCACCAATTAAAGGATGAACAGGATGCAAACAGGAATTACAATCTGATGACACGCTTTATACACGATCAATTCGCCAAACAATATCTAACAGAACTATTAACACCCTATGGACAAGTAGAAACCAGCAAAGATATCACCGCCGAAGTCAGACAAATTGACGTATTATTTATTCCTTCACCCCAATCAACAAAAAGCCTAGAAACACTGGGATTACTAGGGAAAATGGCCACAAGTTATGCCATATTTGAACCATTCCGTAATCCTGTCAGCAAGAGTGAAGTTCGCAGTTGTATGGGTAAATTATTTGACGTTCATGCAGACTTAGAACGGCAAGCAAAACGTAATGATACGCGAATCAATGAAGCTGAATTACCCCAGTTATGGATTTTTACGCCTACAGCATCAGTAGAAATCTTAGAGAATTTTAATGGTACTGTGGATGAAATAAACTGGGGAAAGGGCATCTATTTTTTATCAAAAGGATTAAAAACCGTCATTATTGCAATTCATCAACTACCCAGTACACCCGAAACACTGTTTTTGCGGGTTTTAGGAAAAGGAAAAGTACAAAGACAAGCGGTAGAAGAATTAGAAGCACTAGCAAAAGATAGTCCCTTTCTTGCGGATATTATACAATTAGTAAATAACCTAATTGCTGTGTTATCGGCTCGTCAGCGTCAAGAACAAGATATTGATAAAGATGATCAGGAGTTGATTATGAAATTATCGGAAATGTATCAACAACAATTAGAAGAACTTAAAAAACAAGGACTTCAAGAAGGACGACAAGAAGGACGACAAGAAGGACGACAAGAAGGACGACAAGAAGGACGACAAGAAGGTGTAGAAAGAGAACGACGGGCTATGATTGAAAGTATTTTACAAGTGCGGTTTGGTGCAGTTGATTCACAGTTAGCAAC
>RDYJ01000158.1 GCA_004293145.1 Nostocales cyanobacterium
CAACCCAACCTACTACTTTTCTCGGTGTAGTTTCCAAATTTTTGGATGAATTAACCGCAAAGTACGCAAAGTACACAAAGGAAGAGAATGAGTAATATTGGGTTTCCTTGCATTAACCCAACCTACAAAACAATAATGTGACCGTTTATTTCAATCCTGTAGCTTTGAGAATTTCTTGATCACCTTTTCTCACTATTAGGGTTGAATCAGTATTTCCATCTTCTGTAATGGGTTGTTCTAAAATGTAGACATAATCTCCATTTGTCCACCCTGTCACGCATTTTCCATCACGACAGGAAATTTTACCCCCTGTTAATTCAAGACATTTACCTTTTGCATCACATCCTTTATAAATAATATTTCCTGTATTATTAACTCCTGTCCAAGATTCATGATTATCTGTTGTAATTGTCCACTCACTATTACTAATAGTTTGGGTTTTACTTTCTTTGGGGTTTGTTGATGTTTTTTCATCTAAAACTTCCATTTTGGTAATGATAGACTCTTGACGAGTTTTTCCGCAAGGTTCAGCACTTTCGCAGTCATTAACTGATTCTATTGTGAAAACAACACGTACTTTTTTATTTAGAAATTTTCTTTCTTCTGCACAAATCTCAAAACTTGCACCAACTCGGTTTTCTTGACCTTGTTCATCTACTAATGTGACATAACAGAGTAAATCACCATTTACTAATTCTTTGACTGTACCAATTTGCGGTTTTTTATTTTTTGTGGTGTTATTGCTAATTGTTTGAGGTGCAGATTTTGTTTTAGTTTGAGTATCTGTTTTTGGTTTAGTTTCTGTTTCCGGTTCTGGGGCATTTTCCGGTTGAGATTGTGCAGTAGTAGCAGTATTATTAGTTAATGTTTCTGTGGTTGTACTGGTTGGTGAATTACTACAACTAACCAGAGAAATGCAGGAAATAATTAGGTATATTGTGGAAATTAATTTTTTCATGGGTAATTTTTACAAGTTGGTAAATGCTAGATTCATTTTTTTGGCTAAATATGATCATTAGGTCAACTTTTAGTAGATAATAGTATCAACTTATGATACTATATAATGGAACTAAATACTAAACACAAAAAATCCCTCGATGCTATCTTTGAAAATCCAGTTAGAGCAAACATTCCTTGGAGTGATATTGAAGGAATGCTTGTAGCACTAGGAGCAGAAATAACACAAGGTTCTGGTTCAAGAGTGAGAATTTATCTCAATGATGTAAAAGCTGTTTTTCATAGACCTCATCCCCAAAAAGAAACAGATAAAGGTGCTGTAAAATCCATGCGTCGCTTTTTACTAGAAGCAGGAGTTAGCAATGAAATATAAAGGTTATGAAGCAATAGTTGAATTTGACGACGAAGCTGATATTTTTCATGGTGAGGTTATTAATATTCGAGATGTGATTACATTTCAAGGTAGTAGTGTAGAAGAGTTGAAAAAAGCTTTTCACGATTCAGTAGATGATTATCTAGAATTCTGTCAGGAACGTGGTGAAGAACCTGATAAACCATTTTCAGGTAAATTTGTGGTGAGAATTAATCCTCAATTACACCAAATAATTACAATTCGAGCGAAAAAAGAAGGTAAAAGTTTGAATTCTTGGATAGAAAAATGCTTGTCTGAGTATACAGGTAAGTCTGGTTATTCTCATTGAGAAATAGTATGACACTTTACCAACTCACCAGGAGTAAATGCACCATTTTCTGTAATAATAGCTGTAATTAATTCTGCGGGAGTAACATCAAAAG
This sequence comes from Nostocales cyanobacterium, assembly GCA_004293145.1. Lineage (GTDB taxonomy): Bacteria > Cyanobacteriota > Cyanobacteriia > Cyanobacteriales > Nostocaceae > RDYJ01. The sequence goes on from RDYJ01000158.1 coordinate 1,753, forward strand.
CAGGATTATAAAATTCAACTCCGGTCGGTGTCAGAACAGTATCACCAACTTGGTAAACTTCTGAGGGATGACGTTCTTCAATGGGAATTTGACTACCATGAGATAAGGTAAAATCAATAGTAGAAATAGGTGCTGCAACAAAGAAAGGAATATGATGAGCTTTAGCAACAATGGCTAAACTGTAAGTACCGATTTTATTAGCAGTATCTCCATTTGCAGCTATTCTATCAGCACCAACGACAACCGCATCAATTAAACCTTGTTTCATGCAGTGTGCAGCCATATTATCAGTAATAACTGTAACAGGAATACCTTCTTGCACACATTCCCAAGCGGTGAGTTTTGCACCTTGTAAACGAGGACGGGTTTCATCGGCAAAAACTCTTGTTAACCTTCCTTCTCTCCAAGCAGAACGCACTACACCTAAAGCTGTACCATAACCAGCAGTTGCTAAAGCACCAGCGTTACAGTGAGTTAATATAATTAACTTTTCGGGTGTTTTGGGTAAAGCTGCTAAACCATGATCACCTATTTTTTCACAAGTTTGAATATCTTCAGCGTTGATTTTTTGGGCAGTTTCTAGGAGAATTTGTTTAATTTCTGCGATTGTTCCCAGAGTTTCATAAGCTGTTTGCATCATTCTCCCAATTGCCCAAAATAAGTTTACTGCGGTGGGACGGGTAGAACGCAATAACTGGGCAACTTTTTCTAATTGCTGCAAAAATTCGGTGCGATCGCTCGTTTCAATTTCCCTCGCACCCAAATACATCCCGTAAGCAGCAGCGACACCAATAGCTGGCGCACCTCTGACTATCATTGTTCTAATAGCCTCGGCCATGTCTTCGCTACGATGAATTTCTATCACAGCATACTCATTTGGTAAACGAGTTTGATCAATGAGTACAACTGAGTTATTTTGCCAAACAACGGGATAAAGCATAATTCAAAAGGAGTCAGGAGTCAGGAGTCAGGAGTCAGGAGTTAGGAGTTACAGGAGTTCAGTAGTAAGGTGTTAAAAGAAATAAATATAAATATTTCCTGTTCCCTGTTCCCTGTTCCCTACTACTGTGGAAAATAAAGAATCATCATAGCAACATTGGGTTAATTATGAGCGATATCGCCAATCTTTCTTATCATCTGCGTTTATCTGCGTTTATCTGCGTTTTTACTTAATAATTCTTTACATGATTTTTCCCAAAAATTCCAAAAAAGTTTAAACACCGATTTTTTACCCCAAATTATTGAGAATGGTTGCGAATGACTCAACGCAATTTCAAGGGTCTTGACTTCTGAGAGGGTTGTGTTATGATAGTCTTGAGAATAATCCAAGGGTTTTATATATCAAAAAACTGAAAATTACCACTTGGGAAGATTTTTACTTGAATTTATTAATATAGAATAGAAAACGCAGATGAACGCAGATAAACGCAGATTAGTTTTTGAGTTTTCATCTGAATAAAGAGGATTTTGATCTAAATTAATAGCCCCTATTAATTAAGGAATAGGTGATTGGGAAAGATAAAATTGATTACCCAGTCCCCAGTCACCCACTACTGTGGGAAATAAGCAATCATCATAGCAACTTTAGGGTGATTATGAGCGATCGCTTCGGGAACATGACCAAGCAGTGAAAATATCTGGCCTTTTTGTGCCACAGACCCATTTAACAACAATAAATCATTAGGTTTGAGTAACCGCGATACTTCTCTAACAAAACTACCCCGCACTTTTTGTACAGGTATATCTGCTGCTATTATCCCTTCCATTAAATCAATATCTACGCCTCTGGAGGGTACGACTTGTAAAAGTTGTAAAGATGCTTTCAATTCTGTTGCTAAAGTTTGAGATAATTTAATACTTTGTGCAAAGGAACTGGCTTTAGTTTGTTGAGTGGTGAAAGCTAAAAATACTCTGGATGTATGTTCAATAGGTAAGGGAAAACGACTGACTAAAACAGGTACAGAACTGCGTTGCACAATTTTATCAATCACACCACCAAAGAGGTTTTCTTCATAAGTAGAGTAACCTTTCCAACCACAGACTATCACACTAGCTTGTTTTTCTTCTGCTACTCTGGCAATTCCTTTATCAATTGATTCATCAATTCTACCAATAGTTGTAACCTTAGTAACTGCTGCATGGGCGATCATTTCTGCGTTAGAAAGTAATTGATTTTGTCTAGCTTTATCTGCTGGGGAAATTGGTTCACCTGCTTCAATTAAAATGTGTAGAGGTAATAAAGTACCAGATGCAGATTTTGCTAAGATCATTGCTAACTGTAAAAGATTATCTTCTGTATTGGGGTTAGCAACAGGAACTAAAACGCGATCGCCTAATTTTCCCTCTGCACTTTTTTGGGTAGTAGTATCTTCTAGTTTGAGTTTTTGTCCCCACTTTGCTGTCACCCAAGGAGAAGCAATGCAGGTAACTAAAATCATAGCAATTGTCCCATTTACCGTTAATTGATCTACCAGTTTAATATTATAAGCAACAGTAATTGCAGCTAAGGTAGACGCAGCTTGTGCTACCGATAATCCAAACATTACCATAATTTGATTAGGGTTAAAACCAAATAATTTCCCCGCACCCCAAGCAGGTAGATATTTAGCAATAATAGCAACTGTCACCATCACACCAGATACTATTAATGATTTTGGTTCTTGAATGAGAATTTTGGGATTTACCAACATTCCTACAGAAATTAGAAAAAATGGCACAAATAAAGTATTACCAATAAATTGAATCCGATTCATTAACGGACTAAGTTGGGGAATTAATTGCGTAATAGCAACTCCTGCTAAAAAAGCGCCGATGATTGGTTCAATTTGGACTATATCTGCACCATAGGAAACCACAAACAAAGTAGTGAGAACAAAAGTAAATTCTGCACCTTCATCATGGCCAAATTTTCTAAAAAACCACTTTCCTAAGCGGGGAACACCCCAGAGAGTTAGGAATGTATAAATGATAAGAGAAGGAATTAAAAATAACCAAAACTGCAAAGTTAAATTACCTTGATGCGCCCTCACTACTACCGCTAAAACTAATAATGCTAAAATATTAGTGATTAATGTACCGCCGAGAGTAGTAGTTAAAACTTGCGATGGCTTCGCCCGCCGCAGGCATCGCATAATTCCCAATTTACTCACCACCGGTAAAGCCAGCAAGGTATGGGAAGCGAAACAAGAAGCCACCAAAATTGCAGGTAAAAAACCATATCCTATTGCTAACATTGCCCCTGTACCCAATATCATCGGGATAGCAAATGTCAACAACCCAAAAATTAACGCCTTATCCGCGTTGTATTTCATGTCATCTAGGCTGGTTTCCAAACCTGCCATAAACATGAGAAACAGCAAACCAACTGTACCTAAAAGAATAATAGTGTTATCCCGTGCTAACAGTCCCAAGCCATGAGGACCAACTACAACCCCTGCCAGAATTAACCCCACAATACCTGGAAGGCGGATTTTTTCAAATAATAGGGGTGCAATTAGCATTATCCCCAAAATTGTCAAAAATACGGGTACAGGTTCTTTAATAGGAGCAGAAACCATAGCAGGGAAGATAATATGAATTGCATTCATGTTCATAGATATTTTCTCAGGTAGTACGTTGGCACTCAACTAAAATATCTATTAGCTTCCCAAAACACAAATGCCTTTGGTAACTATTTTTAGATATATTTTCGGAAATTAAGTAAGTTTTTCCTTTAAAGACTCTACTAACACTGGTAAATATTCTGTAGCTTTACCTGGAAGCACGGTAAACCCAGTTAATAATTCAGCATGGGGATGAGGATCGATAAAATATTTGACTGGTACATTTTGAAAAAACTTGAATAAATTAGCAGCGGGATAAACTTGTGCAGAAGTTCCCACGACAATAAACACATCTACCTGATTTTGAATTTTATACAAATCATCAACTCGCATATCAACCGCTTCCCCAAACCAAACCACATCAGGACGTAAATGTTTACCACATTTTGGACACATATCACCCCATTCTACAGGTTTATTTATTGGTGATTTATAATCACATTGCCATTCTGCATACATGGGAGGAATATCAAAATGCCATTCACATTTTTGATAATCTATTCTCCCATGAATATGCCACACATTTTTTACGCCAGCTTTTTCTAACAGAGTATCAATATTTTGAGTAATGCAAACCACATCAAAATGATTTGCTAATTCAGCAATGGCAAAATGTGCAGCATTTGGTTGACATTTTTGCATTTTTTCAAAACCTTGAGCATAAAAATCTAACACCAATTTTTGATTTTGCATCCAACCCAAAGGTGTCGCTACTTCTTCTATTTTGTATCCTTCCCACAGTCCCCCAGCACCTCTGAAGGTGGGAATACCGCTTTCAGCCGAAAGTCCAGCACCACTAAAAACTACAATCATATTAATGTCTGAATCAGGATTTTTCCTCGTTTCTCGTTTTCTCGTTCCCAGTCTCCAGACTGGGAATGGGATCATAGAGTCTCTGACTCTAGTATAAAGGAAGGCAGAGCCTTCAATAATTCATTCCCATACAGAGTATGGGAACGAGAAACCCCATAACAGAGGGAAGTGCTGTAATGAAAATAATAAAAATTATTTTATCGTCAAAATCATTATAATCACAAAAATCCTCCCATCCTCAACACCCATTAAATCCTCTAAATCCTTAAATCCTGTAAATCCTGATTCTGACAAATATAAATTAATGCTGATGGACTTTTTCTAACAACCACAGAGAAGCCACCGTACCGATAAAATGAGCGAAAATTCCATTAATATTCGCCACCGCTACAAACACATCCATAGCACGAATAATTCTGTAAGGGTCAGTAATAGCAACCCCTGGAGGCTGGGAAACAGATTTTGCAACCAGCACACCAACCGTTGCACCAGCACCTAAAATACTAATTAAAATCCCCACCAAACCAATCATTATTCCCAGTCTGATAGCTCTAACAGTATCAGCTTTGCTAGGATGTAAAGTAGGATTAGGGTTTAACAAATGTTTAGCGAGGCGTGTGTAATGATAATTCCAATAAACACTAAATAACAGTGCTAAAATTCCGCCAACCCCCCAAAATATGCCAATTCCTAAACCAGAAGTTTGTTGTTGAGCAAAATCACGACCAGTAGCAGCAAACAACAATGCTAAACCGCAAACTATCACTAATGCCAATTGTACCCATAAAGTGAGCCAACCCGTGAGACGAATAGTTTGACCAATATCTTGTAGTTTAGGTGCAACAGATGACTGCTGGTGGTCATGCGATCGCACTTCAGATTCGGTGTGCATAATAATTACTGCTGGTTACTTGTGCTTACTTGGCATATTTTCCATTTATTAAGCTTAGTTCCATCGACTAACCCTATACCCCCACCTGAAGACATAATTACCACCAAATATCCCAGCATCAGATAGAGATTGGTAATTCAATTTTGGATTTTGGATTTTGGATTTTGTTAACTCCAATCTAAAATCTAAAATTTTCTTCCCCAGTACCTAGTACCCAGTCCCCAATCCCCACCTAACCTGTATAATTAGTGAAGAAAGTCAGCACCAAGGATAGAAAAAGATGATAAAATCTTGGATGATAATCGGGGGTGTGGCTTTCTTAGTAGCCTTGGGCAGTAACCTGATTACACCGAGCGATATCCAGTGGTTTAGGCATTTACAAAGACCTAGATGGCTAACTTTTGAAGCCGCAATTCCGCTGATATGGACAGTAATCTTTATTTGTGGTGCTTGGTCAGCTTATATTATTTGGGAACAAAACCCAGGAACTGGTTTAACCTGGATAATGATGTTTTTATACCTACTGCTAGAGATATTTACTATTGCTTACACACCTGTGATGTTTAGGTTTCGCAGTCTTACCATAGGGACAATTTTAGGTAGTACAGGTTTCATGATCTGTCTTTTAGTCACCTTTGCAGTTTTATCTGTTTCTGTTTGGGCTGCGTTATTATTAGTTCCTTATTTATTGTGGAGTCCTATCGGTACATATACCACTTGGGAAATGATTCGTCTTAATCCACAGGATGCTTAATAATTCGTAATTCGTAATTAAGCATCTGTTTATGAAGTTAGGAGTTACGCATTGACAGAATAACAAAATAGTGCATTGATAAATATAGGTCGTCTACTTGCTAGGTATCGGACAATTAGAAAAATCACGAAACCATC
>RDYJ01000159.1 GCA_004293145.1 Nostocales cyanobacterium
AAAGGGGAATTAGCTAAAGGTTCAATTTCTCTTTGTGAGGTGCAAGCTTATGTCTATGCTGCCAAAATTAAATTAGCAGAAATTGCGAAGATGAAAAAGCGCCTGGATTTGGCAGAACGTTGGCAAGACGAAGCTAGAAATCTCCGAGTTAGATTTAACAAAGATTTTTGGATAGAAGATCAAGACTTTTGTGCTTTGGCTTTAGATGGGGAAGGAAATCAAGTAGATAGTATTAGCTCTAACCCTGGACATTGTTTATCTTTGGGAATTTTTACCCCAGAAAAAGCCTATAGTGTGGCGGAAAGATTGCGAGCGCCTGATATGTTTAATGGTTGGGGAATTAGAACTTTAAGTAGTTTGTCACCGGCTTATAATCCAATGGGTTATCACATTGGTTCAGTGTGGCCGCATGATAATTCTATGATAGCGATGGGGTTGCGTTCTTTGGGTTTAATTGATCAGGCTTTGGAATTATTTCAAGGTTTGTTTAATATGACTTCTCAGCAATCTTATCAACGTCCACCAGAATTGTTCTGTGGTTATGAACTTAACGGTGATAATGCACCTGTACACTATCCAGTTGCTTGTACACCACAAGCTTGGGCTACAGGTAGCATCTTTCAATTGTTGCAAATGATGGTAAATTTAGTTCCAGATGCACAGAATAATTGTTTACGAATTATTGACCCTGCTTTGCCGGAATCAATTAATCGTTTATCGTTGCATAATTTGCGTGTTGGTGCGACGATTCTTGATTTAGAATTTGAGCGAGTTGGTAGCACTACCGCTTGTCGAGTTGCAAAAAAACGCGGTAACTTGCGGGTGGTGATTGAAGCTTAAATTTTGTTTATAGATCCCCGACTTCTTCAAGAATTCGGGGATCTGGGGATTAGAATAATTGAACGCAGATAAACGCAGATAAACGCAGATTTTATGAAAAACATCCTGTAAATCCTTTAATCCTGGACATCCTGATTCTGACAAAAAACCCCTCTTCATCAAGAATTAACATAAATTCCGGCAAATTACTGAGAATGAAAGACGACAGTTGTAAATGGCTGTAAAGCAACTACGACAAGGATTTGAGCTAATTTAATCGTGTTTTGTTCCTGTCTATATTGATCGGACTGGAACACCCGTACTTGTTCAAGATTTGGGTAGTGGTAGTCAAAGTTTCTCGCGTGACTGGGGATTTGGTTCACCAGGTGCAGGAGTAAATGCTGACAATTTTTCAGCTAGGGTAACAACTCAACGCTATTTTGCTCCTGGTCGTCACCAAATTCAGACTACTTCTGATGATGGAGTGCGCGTGACTATCAACGGTAGCACCGTAATCAATAGACTTGTTGATCAAAATTCAACCAATACAGGCACATTTGATGCTGGTAACGGTGGTACGTTTAGTGTTGCAATTGATTACTATGAACGTAGCGGTGGCGCAAAGTTAAGTTTTGATGTCCCAATATCTTGGAATCTTGCTGCTTATCGGGAAAATAACATTTTTTGGACAAGTGGTAATGCACCAAGCTCGATGTATTCTAACTCGACTATAACTACTAAATTAGGTACTTCACTAGGTAATTGTACATGGTACGTTAATGGACGTTTACAACAGTTAGGCTACAGTAAAGCTGCTTTAGATACTATGTCCGGTAATGCAACTACTTGGGACAATACAGCAGGAAGAACTGTAACATCATCATCTACTCCCCAAGTTGGTGCAATTGCTCAATGGGACGCAACTACATCAAATCCGTTGGGTCATGTGGCCGTTGTCGAAAGAGTTAACTCTGATGGAACAATTCTGATTTCACAATCTAGTTATTCGCCTAATACTTTAAATAACTATTTTTATAAGATCGAGACAATTGCGGCTACCGCTCCTACTCGTTTCTTAATTGTTCCAAGAGCCTAGTTTTTCCTTTAGTCAATCTAAATGAAAAATTATATAGAGTGATCGCTTGTTTATTTTCAATGATAGAATGCGATCGCTCTTTCTGTTCTTTAATAAAATGGAGAGCGATCGCCTTTTTTTGTTTTGAGAGAGCGATCGCTTGCTAAAATAGAAATAGTTTGAAGTTCCAGGAGAAATAAAGAAATGATAACTTTGGAAATGGCGATCGCTAAAATCCAAAAATTACCTCTTGAACAGCGTAATGAACTAATAAAATTTATCGAGTTTTTAGAATTTAAAGCAGGAAACAGTGAACCAACTTCACAACAAATAAGCACTACCAAAAATTACCCACTGAGAGGAAAACCTATTACCATTGCTAGTGATTTTGATGAACCAATGCCTGAACTTTGGGAAGCATTAGCAGAATGATTTTACTAGATACACATATTTGGCTGTGGTGGCTTCATGAACCCAATCAATTATCACAAGCAGCACAACAAGCTATTCAACATGAAGAACCGGAAAATGGCTTATTAGTTTCTGCTATTTCTGTTTGGGAAGTAGCAGTTAAATCTAGTATTGGTAAATTAGTTTTACCTTTACCTATTGATGAATGGTATCCGTTAGCAAAAACTCATTCAGGTATAATCATAGAACCTTTATCACCCATAGATGCAATTGTTAGTACACAATTACCAGACGATTTTCATAAAGATCCAGCAGATAGAATTTTAGTTGCTATTGCCAGACGTTATCAAATTCCCCTTGTTACCTGTGATGCTAAGATTTTAAATTATCCCCATGTAAAAACAATTTGGTAAGTATGCGCTCGCTTTTTAGTAGTTGGGAATGTGCGTTAGCGAAGCGGATCGAAGGTATCGCTTTTTTTTGTTTTGAGAGAGCGTTAGCGGTAGCTTACCAAAGGTATCACAGTATAAGGGTGTCCTGATTCTACCAAAAAACAACAAGGGTTTAGCACTGCTAAACCCCTACAGAACGCCGCATTATAAAAATAATGAATTAATTAAGCTTCTTCTGAACGCTCAATTTTTTGTCCAGGAGAAGATTCATAAAGAGCATCCAATTGTTGACGTGCATCATCCACATTAATAGAACGCATTACTAAAAGAGGTTCTTTAATTAAATTACCTGCACTATCTAATAATTCTGGATGGGGTATGGATTGTCTTCTGGCTGCATAATAGCCAAAGCCGCCTTTATTACCCATTCCAGAAGAATTCGCTGGATAAGGACGTTCCCTATCAAAACTGAACATGATCAAGTTACGAATTAAATTACCTACAGCAATAAATGCAAGGACGGTAAAAGCTAGAATGTAGAGCAGGTGTAACATACAATTATCCTCCAGGGGCTAAAAATTTTAAAGCTTTATATCGTAGTGCTTAACTTTTCTTCACCTGTGTTTTACAGTGATGACAAAAGTTAAATTATCTATTTGTGATGTGATATTTTGTAATCCTATTCAGATTAACGTAACATGGTATACATTATTTTTTTATGAAAATAATGTTAAGGTTTTTGTCCGATCATTACAACTTATATACTGTTATGTTGAACAGTTAAGTCACTCTTGTTTTAATTGACGGTAGCGCATACCCACTTTCCCGCATTCTCTTAATAATTGATGCCAAGGCATTAAAGTTGCCATATCAATCCCAACTTGTTTACCAGTTGCAGCAAATAGCATCTTGGCTGTATTTAATTCTGCTTGCGCTTGGTTGACTCGGTTGAGTAAATCAGATTGCTCCTGGTAACTCATAAATGAGATTTTCTCATTTTGTAATAATTCCCGCGATCGCGCAAACCAATATTCAAAATCCTCTAACAATGGCTCTAGGAGGGATTGGAGCAATTCAGGAGTTGGTGAACTGGAGTCTCCCATATATGAGAAGCATATTTCTAAATATCTTCTTAATATTAACGCTATTTACGAAACTTAACAATCATCTAATTTTCCCCATACCTTATTTACAAAATAAAATCTGTAATTTGATATACAAAATACTATCATATAGTCAGGTCAAAGGATTTGTCTTGATCCCTGCGGTGTATAGGTGGATATGTCTGGAGAAAGAGATGACAGGTGACAGGTGACAGTGAAGGAATAGGGAATAGATAATTACTGTTTATCTCCACACCCGAAGCTCTATTTAGTTTTGCCAGAAGTCTGTGGTTGGGCTAAATTAGGAGAATCTATAGTCTGTGACTTATTATCTGTAAAGATATTTTTTGTCAACTTTATTTTTAACACTTCGCCTAAATAACAGCCGATGTCGCCAAATCAAGAATCTCAAAACCTAGAAAAACCAGCAGAAAAAATCTATTTACCGCGTACTAGCGAATCAGAGACATTAAAAAAGATTCGTCATACCGCTTCCCACGTCATGGCCATGGCCGTACAAAAGCTGTTTCCCAAAGCGCAAGTTACCATTGGTCCGTGGATTGAAAACGGTTTTTATTATGACTTCGATAACCCAGAACCCTTTAGTGATAAGGATTTAAAAGCCATCCAAAAAGAGATGGTGAAAATTATTAACCGCAAACTTCCAGTTATTCGGGAAGAAGTCAGCCGCGAGGAAGCACAAAAACGGATTGAAGCAATTCAAGAACCGTACAAATTAGAAATTCTTGCAGATATTAAACAAGAACCGATCACCATTTATCATTTAGGTGATCAATGGTGGGATTTGTGCGCTGGTCCCCACGTCGAAAATACCAAAGACATCAACCCCAAAGCCATAGAATTAGAAAGCGTAGCTGGTGCTTATTGGCGTGGTGATGAAACCAAAGCACAGTTACAACGCATTTATGCTACAGCTTGGGAAACTCCCGAACAACTAGCAGAATATAAACGCCGCAAAGAAGAAGCATTAAGGCGTGACCATCGTAAACTAGGTAAAGAACTCGGTTTGTTTATTTTCGCCGATCCTGTGGGACCTGGTTTACCGCTTTGGACTCCTAAAGGTACTTTACTCAGAAGCATTTTAGAAGACTTCCTGAAAAAAGAACAGTTAAAACGGGGTTATTTACCTGTTGTCACTCCTCACATTGCCAGAGTTGATTTATTTAAAACATCAGGACACTGGCAGAAATACAAGGAAGATATGTTTCCCTTGATGGCTGAAGATGAGGAAGCAAAAGCTTTAGAACAGGGTTTTGTCCTCAAGCCGATGAACTGCCCCTTTCATATCCAAATATACAAGAGTGAATTACGCTCTTATCGGGAATTACCGATGCGGTTAGCGGAATTTGGCACAGTTTACCGCTATGAACAATCGGGAGAATTAGGAGGTTTAACTAGAGTACGTGGTTTTACTGTTGATGATTCTCACCTGTTTGTCACTCCCGAACAATTAGATAGTGAATTTTTGAGTGTTGTAGATTTGATTTTGACGGTGTTCAAAAGTCTGCAACTGAAGAATTTTAAAGCGAGATTGAGTTTCCGTGATCCAGCCAGTGATAAATATATTGGTGGGGATGAAGTTTGGGATAAAGCTGAAGGTGCGATTCGTCGCGCTGTGCAAGAATTAGGAATGGACTATTTTGAAGGTATTGGAGAAGCGGCTTTTTATGGTCCCAAACTTGATTTTATCTTCAGTGATGCTTTAGATAGAGAATGGCAATTAGGAACAGTGCAGGTAGATTATAATTTACCTGAACGCTTTGATTTAGAATACGTGGCTGAGGATGGTTCGCGTAAACGTCCAGTAATGATTCACCGCGCACCCTTTGGATCTTTAGAAAGATTAATAGGGATTTTGATTGAAGAGTATGCGGGTGATTTTCCCTTGTGGTTAGCACCGATACAAATTAGATTGTTACCTGTGGGTGATCTGCAATTAGACTTTACCAAAGAAGTGGCTGCGAAGATGGTAGCTTTGGGAATTAGAGCAGAAGTTGATTTAAGTGGCGATCGCTTGGGTAAATTGATTCGCAACGCGGAAAAAGATAAAATCCCAGTAATGGCCGTAGTAGGTGCGAAAGAAGTAGAAAGCAATTCTTTGAGTATTCGTACCCGTGCTTCTGGGGAATTAGGAGCGATATCTGTAGATGAAGTTGTGGATAAGATAACAGAAGCAATTACTAATTTTAGTAACTTCTAATAATTAGTAGGTTGGGTAGAACAAAGTGAAATTTAAGATCACAAAAAACCCAACCTACCAATTTTTTAAATGATTGCAAATAAACAAATAAATCCTGATTCACACAATTAATAATTCATATAAAATTACGCTTTCAAAAGTAGATTATTAACCAAAGTATTCAATTTCACCTAAATCATTAATTAATGCAACTGCTCCCACAGATAAAGAGGAAAGTATTTCACTAATTTTGTCCATGACAGGAAGTAAATGATTAGGGTTTGTGCTACGAGAATCCAAAATGATAATTCTCAGCATTTTCCCGATTAAATTTTGCTGATAGGGTAAATTTTTATCGGCTGTAATAAAAGCATCAAAAGGGTGTTTTTCAGCTAAATCAATAATTTCTTTATCCTTAAAACCCCGCCATCCCATATCGTTGACGTTATGAATTATATACCCTTTATTTAAAAAAGGTTGTTTGAGTTTTTTACTTAAAAGGTTTTCGTCTAGTAAAATAATCATTAAGCACAACGTTCCTGAGCGATTATTAATTTAGCTGCATTTTCTAAGACTTTCATAGTTTGAGTCTCCAGATAGGGAAAATCATTAATAAACTCAGCTAACCCACCTTCACTTTCGAGATAGTCAAACAATGTTTGCAAAGGAACGCGAGTTCCCACAAAAACCGGAACTCCACTCATAATTTCGGGGTCAGAGTGAATAATACCTTGAGTTTCTAATAATTTGTTTAGTGTCATTTTTCCTGCAAGATATAACTTGATATTTTTGATTATAGCAGTGGGATGTAAAGTCTGATGCCGACGGTAAAGGAAGTTATACCTGTCGTAAGTTAACGCTAACGCTTTTCCGTATTTATAGAAAATGGACAGTAATACTTTTGGACATTTATTGTACAAATAATTAAGATATAGTAAAATAAAGTTATACCCTCAGTCAGAAAACTGGTATAACTCTATGACAACCATCAAAACAGCTATTTCCATTGAAGAATCACTTTATCAAGAAGCAGATGCTTTAGCAAAAGCGATGAAAATACCCCGCAGTCAATTATTTGCTATAGCAATGGCAGAATTTTTACAACGTGAAAAAAATCGCCAATTAGTCGAAAGTGTGAATGAAGCTTATGCAGATGATTTAGATGAATCAGAAAATATAATGTTAGAAAAAATGCGTCAACATCAAGGAAAATTACAACAAAAAGAATGGTAATTAAACAAGGTGATATTTATTGGATTGATTTAGGAGAACCAATAGGATCAGAACCAGCTTATCTTCGTCCTTATGTCGTCATCCAAAATGATTTACTCAACAGTTCTCAAATCAGAACCGTCATAGTTTGTGCATTAACTTCTAATTTGCGACGAGCTAAAGCAATGGGTAATGTTTTGCTAGAATTAGGAGAAGCTAATCTTGATCGGCAAAGTGTGGTCAATGTATCGCAAATTTTTACAGTAGATAAAGCTTTATTAACTGAAAAAATTGGTACTCTATCTCCAGCAAGAATTAGACAGATTTTAGCAGGATTAGCACTGGTAACAGAACCACAGGAAATAAATTCGTTATAATGTAAACATAGCAATCACATAACTCACTAAAAAATAATTAATGCCTTATGCTAACTACATACACCGCCAAATATACCAAAACTAATAATTCAGTTAGAGGAAAGAGATTTAATAGAAATTTACGGTAGTTTGTATGAAGAATACCGTCAACAAGTTTCTATGCTTATTCCTTTCAAAAAAGTTGGCATCAATGCCAATACAAATATATCAGAGTACATGGGTAATTTTCCCCACTTCTCATATTACTTGCACATTTTAGTATATAAAAATACAGAAAATCGTCCTGCCTCCCGTAAATGTCTGCTGGGGGCGTTTTTTATTTAGCGCACAAATCCCAAATATAAG
>RDYJ01000160.1 GCA_004293145.1 Nostocales cyanobacterium
AAGAAAAGTAAATATGCCTGAAACCCTCTTTCCCCCTGCTCCCTGCCCCCTGCTCCCCTGCCTTGCCATAACGATAAATTTTAACGCCTACCTACTTAATATCCCCGACCTCTTTATTTAATCATGTCAATAAATTATGATTTCTTGCCAGAAGTCGAGGATCTGAATGCTATACTGAATCCTTACATCAAAACTCCCAATACTTAGTGGATTTTACGGTGACAGAGGAATAGGATTAGGAAAAGAAAATCTCTTAAATAATAATACTTAATTAGTGTAATAGTAATTTATTCATCTAAGTAATAATTTGCAGAAAAAAAACCTTTTTTTACAATTATGCAGTATTACTAATGACTTCTGATATTTGAGAGGCTAGAATAATATGAGTATAACGATTTAATCTCACCTAAGTATATGTCAGATAGAAATTATCCACCTGCGTACTTACGTTATCTCAAAGCCAGATTGTCTAACTTCTTGCGTCCTGGTTTTTGGGGAACAGCAATTTTTTTACTGGTTGTAGGGTTGCTAGTTCGTGAATATTGGTTAAATCCTGGGTTGTTCACTAAAAATGAAAATAAAGAACCTACTAAAGAATCTGTCGAGACAAAAACAACCGAGACAAACACGGAGGAAACTGCTAAAGAAACCACTCAGGAAACTACAATTGCTGATGAAGATAAACTCATCGCCGCAGATATTGATAATATGCCCAATTTGTTAAGTGATTTTGCACAAGAAACTGTGTCGGCAAATGTAACTACATTGCGAATTAATAATGAAGCAAATAATAGCGAAACATTTTTAGAGGATATAATTAATAAACGAAACGCTGATGCTAATCAAGCTAAATTAAATTCTAGTTTGGGTATAGTTAATCAAGATTCTCCGGCAAGTATAGAAAATCCCTTCATGGTACAAGCCCAAAACTTATTACAGTCTCATAGGGGTAATAATGAGAATCAGTTTTTAGGTATTAATAATTTAGCGACATCGCCAACAACAACAGAACCAACAACCACTGCTAATTTGCGCTTAGGATTAAATCATCAAACTCAAAATAATCAGACTCAAAATAATCACAATAATATTGTAGTTAATCCTTTAGAAGCAGCTATTAAACAATCAAGTAATACAAATAAAATCAATTCTTTAAGTAGCAATGGCGAAGTCAGGACAATTTATGTTCCTAACGGTTTACCTAGTCAGGGTTTACCCTCTAATGCCGGTGTAGGTTATGTTCAACCAACTATAATAAATCTGCCTTCAACACCCTACAGTAATTTTAATGGGGTTCAGACTGCGCCAAATACAGGAATACCCACAACTGGGGTTTCTACTATACCTAATAATCCTGATTCTGTTCAGTCTCCAAGTCAAGGTGTTGTTAACTCAACTACTCCCATAGGATATAGCAATTATGGTAATTCTGCTGTACAACAGCCTAGTCAATTACCGCAGTCTAATTTATCTTATCCGGGGCAGATGCAACCAGGGAATAATGGGTTGGGTAGGTAAGGTAATTCAGGAGTCAGTAGAGACGTTCCGGTGGAACGTCTGTACAGGAGTCAGAAAAAAGAAAAAACATTTTTATCTCCTGTTCCCTGTTCCTTGTTCCCTGTTCCCTGTTCCCTGTTCCCTGCCATATCAAACTAAAGCAGCTTCAGGAATAGCACCTTGCATTTTTCCAAAAGTCTCAATTAAAGTCTGCAATTGTTGTTCAGCTTTAAACACACCTAAACCCCTTGCTGTCACCTTTCCCGGAGAATAAACAAACCGAGAACGCATACTTTCTTTCAAATTTTCTGCTAACAAATTCCAAGCGGGTTCTTCCATTGGGGTTTCTAAAACAATATGCTGTTTATTCTCTGGTTTAATACGACTAAAGCCGAGATTTTTGGCTAATTGTTTTAATTCCATTACCCGTAAAAGTTGATTTGCAGGTACGGGGATAGTACCATATCTATCCGTCCATTCTGCGGCGATCGCTTTTAACTCTTCTTTGGATTTTGCAGTTGCTACCGCACGATAAGCACTCATCTTTTGGTCAATATCGGTAATGTAAGTGGAAGGAATAAACGCCGTGAGATTCAGGTCAATTTGGGTATCTTCAACCTTGGGTATTTCTTGACCTCTAATTTCTCGAATTGCTTCTTCTAACATTTCCATATACAAATCAAAGCCAATGGCATCCATTTGACCAGATTGTTCTGCACCTAGCAAGTTACCCACACCGCGAATTTCCATATCTCGCATTGCTAATTGATAACCAGAACCGAGTTGAGTAAATTCTTGAATTGCTCTTAATCTTTGTCTGGCTGCATCGGATAATTCCCGCTGTTTAGGATAGAATAACCATGCGTGAGCTTGGATGCCGGCACGTCCCACCCGTCCACGTAATTGATATAATTGAGCTAAACCAAAACGGTGGGCATCTTCAATTAAGATGGTGTTAACTCGTGGAATATCTAAACCTGATTCAATAATTGTCGTACAAACTAAGATATCAGCGTCATTATTTCCGAAAGTCAGCATAGTTGATTCTAACTCACTTTCATCCATTTGACCGTGGGCGATCGCAAATCTTCCCCCCGGTATCATTTCCCGTAAATTTGCAGTTGTTTCTTCAATTCCTTCCACTCTGGGAACTACATAAAAAACCTGTCCACCCCGATCTAATTCCTGACGAATTGCACTTCTGACAATTTCTGAGTTTAAAGGTGCAAGATGGGTTTGAATTGGTCTTCTGGTTGGAGGTGGTGTGGTAATTAAACTCATTTCCCGAATCCCAGATAAAGACATATATAAAGTTCTAGGAATGGGAGTAGCAGACAGAGTTAAAACATCAACTTGAGTTTTGAGACTTTTGATTTTTTCCTTTTGGTTCACACCAAATCTTTGTTCTTCATCAATTACCAAAAGTCCTAAATCTTTAAATTGGACACCTTTACCTAATAATTGATGTGTCCCGACAACTATATCTAATTCCCCAGTTGCCAGACGTTTTTGAATATTGCGTTTTTCTTCCGCACTGCGAAAACGGTTGAGTAAACCCACATTCACAGGATAAGGTGCAAAACGTTCTTTGATTGTGTGATAATGTTGCTGGGTTAAAATTGTCGTTGGTGCTAAAAGTGCAACTTGTTTACCTGCGGTGACAGCTTTAAAAATCGCCCGAATTGCCACTTCAGTTTTGCCAAAACCGACATCTCCACAAACTAACCGATCCATCGGTCTTTCACTTTCCATATCCCGCTTCACATCTTGCACCGCTTTTAGCTGATCTGTGGTAGGTTGATAAGGGAAAGAATCTTCCATTTCTTCCTGCCAAGGCATATCCTGGGGATAGGAAAAACCTTGTTGTTGAGAACGTGCAGCATACAACTTTAACAAATCTACCGCTAATTTTTTAATTGCTTTGCGGACTTTATTCTTGGTATTATCCCAAGCCTTACCCGTCATTTTATGTAATGCTGGGGCTTGATCTCCGCTGGTTCTAAACCGAGACAGAGAACCAACTTGATCAGCAGCAACTCTTAACAAACCATCAGCATATTGAACAACTAAATAATCACGGGTTTCGTGGTTAATTGTCAAACTTTCTAATTTGACAAACTTGCCAATTCCATGACTACGATGCACAACAAAATCCCCAGGTCGTAATTTATTGGGGTCAACTTGTTTAGAAGTGGCTTTGCGACGTTTGCGGACATAGCCAAAATTAGCTAAAGAATGTTGTCCATAAAATTCGCGGTCGGTAACAATTACAAGTCGATAAGAAGGTAAAATGAAACCTTCTAATTCTGCTAAACCGGAATATTTGAGCGCCACCGGGGTATGATTGATTTGCAGTTTATCAATTGCTTGATAATCACGAGGATTAGGAATAAACTGGGCAGGACAATCATGTTCTTGTAGTAGAGAAACAGAACGAGAAGGTTGGGCAGAAATCAGCCAAACTGCAAATTTACGGTCTCTTTCTTGTCTAATAGTTTCCGCTAACTTGGCAAATTGATGAGGTGTCACAGGTAAAGGTCTACTAGCTAAATTCAGACCACTATTTTCTTCAGCTAATTCCGATAAATATAACCTCTGAAAATTCCCAACTTCAGCCAAACATTCATCAAAAGACCGATGAATTTGGGGAACCGGTGAAGATTCTTTCCCAGTCCCAAATTTCCACTGACTATCAGCATTTTCCACCCAGCGATCGCTATGGGCATGACATTGTTCTACCTCATCAATAGCAACGAGGGCATTTGCTGGTAAATAATCTAAAATAGAAGCTGGTTTTGGAAAAGCTAAACCGAGAAAACGTCTACTACCTTCTAATCCTGAATTGTCTACCGCTGCTGAATTTAACTCTAATTCAGAACTCAGCCGCAAAAATTCAGCATTGTCTTTAAGTGCTGCGGTAACAATTGGTGCAAAGCTAGTAGGAGTGAGAGAGATTTGATTAACTTTATCTAAAGCAGAACGTTGAGTAGCGGGGTCAAATTCCCGAATTTGTTCAATGTCATCTCCAAACCATTCCAACCGCACTGGTAACTCAGAAGAAACGGGAAACACATCCACAATATCCCCCCGTCTACTCCATTGTCCTTCTGTTTCCACCAAGGGAACACGTTCATATCCTAGAGTAGTGATTTTTTCGCTGAACTGATCTAAATCGTATTCCATCCCCTTTTTTAAAGAGAGACAAAAAGATTTAAACACCTCTGGGGGAGGTAAATGTGGTTGTAGCGCCCCTACAGTAGCAATAATGGCTGTATTCTTACTAGGCAACTGACCATTCACCAAATCGGCTAAAACCTGCATTTGACCCCAATTTAATTCAGTTTCAGGGTCAAACGGTTCGTAGGGGGAAGCTTCCGAGGTGGGGTAAAAATGTACAGTTTTCCATCCCATCGCTTCCATTTGGGCATAAACCCGTCCAGCTTCTTCCAGAGTGGCACAGATCACGCACAAATCCCTACCTTCATTGTTGGCCAAAGCCGAAGCTACCAAACCCTTGGGTAAGCGGGAAATGCCATTTAACCGCAATTCTTGGTGTTTGTTGAGTTTGGTGTTGAGTTCTGTGGTGAGAGGCGATCGCGCCAAAGCACGCACAATAGAAGAAAAAGCCATAAGTGTTACTGGAGTGAGAAGTCTGTGGAGTCCAGACAATTTAAATTTTGATATATGAAAACTATTTTATGAGATTAACCACCACACACACGGATTTTCAGAACGAACTACTTCCCTGTTCCCTATTCCCTATTCCCTGTTCCCTTTACATTAGATACTAGGGTTTAAGCTACTTTCGCTTTTGATAGCGGCAATTCTTACAATGTCCTCCATAACTTTTGAAATTCTCATCATTTTGGTGCTAATTCTGGCCAACGGTGTATTTTCCATGTCCGAGATGGCTATAGTTTCGGCACGAAAAGTCAGACTACAGCAATTAGCTAACCAAGGCAGCCTCAAAGCCCAAGCTGCTTTAGAACTAGCAGAGTCTCCCAATCATTTCTTGTCCATTGTTCAAGTCGGGATTACACTGATCAATATTCTCAATGGTGTTTTCGGTGGTGCTACCATTGCCCAAAGACTAGAGAAGTATGTGCAGCTAGTTCCGTTTTTGGCAAATTATAGCCAACCCATAGCTTTTAGTGTCGTAGTTTTAGTCATCACCTATTTGTCACTGATTGTTGGTGAACTTGTTCCCAAGCGGTTAGCATTAAACAACCCAGAACGAATCGCTGCATCTGTGGCTGTTCCCATGCGGGCTTTAGCTGCGTTAGCCTCTCCCGTTGTGTATCTTCTCAGTCTTTCTACGGAAACAGTATTGCGAATTTTGGGAATTACTCCTTCAGATGAACCTCAAGTTACAGAAGAAGAAATTAAAATTTTAATCGAACAAGGAACGGAAGCGGGAACTTTTGAGGAAGCAGAACAGGATATGGTGGAAAGGGTTTTCCGCTTAGGCGATCGCCCCGTCAGTTCTTTAATGACACCCCGCCCTGATATTGTCTGGTTAGACTTGGACAACTCCCCAGAAGAAAACCGCCAGAAAATGTCCGAAAGTTGCTATTCTCGCTATCCCGTGTGTCAAGAGGGACTTGATAATGTCGTGGGTATTATTCCTGTGACGGATTTATTAGCTAGGAGTTTACGCCATGAACCCTTTGATTTGACAATCGGTTTGCGTCAGCCGATATTTGTACCAGAAAGTACACGGGGTTTAAAAGTTTTAGAGTTATTTAAACAAACCATCACTCATATCGCTTTAGTCGTCGATGAATACGGTGTCATTCAAGGATTAGTCACCCTCAATGATATTATGAGTGAAATTGTCGGTGATGTTCCCGCAGAACCAGGACAGGAAGAACCCCAAGCTGTGCAAAGGGAAGATGGTTCTTGGTTAGTAGATGGTATGTTGCCAGTAGAAGAGTTTTTGGCACTTTTTGATCTAGAAAAATTAGCAACCGAAGAAAGAGGTAGTTACCAAACTTTGGGTGGTTTAGTAATTACTCATTTAGGACGTATTCCCTCAGCAGCAGATCATTTTGAATGGCAAGGAATGAGAATTGAAGTCATGGATATGGATGGAAATAGAGTTGATAAAGTTTTGGTTGTACCAAGGATAAATCAATCAGTAGATGTAAGAAAGGAAAAATAAGTGATTCAATGCTGCTTTGTTATGGCCAGTTCGGATGTTACCCAAAACATGGATTTAAACCCATTTTTTGGGTAATGAAAATCCCGATAACTAACTTTTCAGAATTTTTGTGGCAAACGCACTACTTCCGAAAAGTACCAAAGCAATCATTATAGAAGGTTCAGGAACCGATTGACTGGCAGTACCAACAATCTGTAAACCAAAGACATTATTCGAGAGAACGTGACTCACTGATCCAGCCGTAAGTAGAGAGATGGTCGAGCTAGTGAGACCCGAAAATAGTTGATATTGTCCAGGTCCAAAAGTTGGGGAACTACTTGTCGTGCTGGTAGTTTGCAGCAAGTTTGTCGCTGTTGAATTACGTTGTCTGTTACTCGCGTAGTAGTACGTAGTTGTTCCATCAGTAATAGATAAAGTGTTATTTGCCCGCGTATCTGCCGAAGAAAATACATATCAATCGTAAACAGCAAAAGGAATTTGAGCGAGCGTGATCGAGACCTCTCTAATCGCGTTACTACCAACAAGACCGGAACGGTATAAGGTATTAGTGGCCGTATTACTGGTACTTGTTGGAGCAAACCCGTTAAAAACACCAGCAGAGTTAAACGTTAATAGAGCGGTTGTCGCTGTCCCACTATCATCTAACAGGGTAATATTATTGCCTGATGCACCGCTAATGTTGTTCCAGTTACTCCCTGGAACGATCCCTGGACTATGGGTTGGGGCTAAGATATTCACACCACCAGAGAAGTTGACCCCTATACTTGCAGCTTGGCTTTGGGGAACTGCCGAGACCATAATACCCAAAACTGAACCAGCTACCAATAGAGAATTTTTAATGCAAGTGTGAAGAGAAAAAACACTAAGGTTGAAATTTTTTATGTGTTTATGGGGACGATAACTGAGTAATGCTACTTAACTAACTCTAAGATAAAATGCCAATATGATAAATATATACTTACAAATTTCACGCATTGTTTAAATAGATACTGAAAAACTTCACCACTTTTTATTGGTTATATCTGAAGTTTTATGCAAGAGGTCTAATAAACCAGGTAAATAAATTCCCCATACCAAAAGGTAGCCGAGCAATAATATTAACAGGCATGATATATTTAAGTAGCCATCATGAACTGCGTACACCAGGAGGGATGAAAATCTATTTTCAAGTCAGGTGAACAGAAAAATTTAAAGGTATGTGAAGAAAAGTAAATATGCCTGAAACCCTCTTTCCCCCTGCTCCCTGCCCCCTGCTCCCCTGCCTTGCCATA
>RDYJ01000259.1 GCA_004293145.1 Nostocales cyanobacterium
CTGCAATTTGAGCCAGACGAGCAACTGTTTCCACGCTTTCTTGTTCGCGAATGGGGTCGCCATAGCGGATATTATTTTGAATGGTGGTGCTGAATAAAAAGCTATCTTGAGGTACATAAGCGATCGCAGCCCGTAAATCATTTAAAGCTATTTTGGTAATATCCAACCCATCTAAAAATAAATGTCCGGCTTCAATATCTAACAACCGGGGTAAAGCATTAGCCAAAGTTGATTTTCCTGAACCAATAGCCCCCACAATTGCCACCAATTCCCCAGGAGAAATAGTAAAGTTAATATCATCTAAAGCCGGGATATGAGCATCAGGGTAAGTATAACTGAGATTTTTAGCTGTTACTTCCCCTTTAACTGAATTTGTTGGTAGAGAGATAGCATCTGGTGGATCTTGGATTTTTGGAGTTACACTCAAAATTGATTCTAGTCGGTCAATACTGACTTCACCTCTTTGGTAAGTAGTAATTGTAAATCCTAGTAAAGCCGTGGGGAAAACTAAACGTTCTACATAAATCAATAAAGCCAGAAAATCACCCACAGCTAAAGAACCAGAAGATATCCGCATAGTTCCCAACCAAATAATAATTAGGGAACTGATATTAGCTAAACCACCAATGAGGGGAAATAGAGTATTTCGGGTTCGTGCTAATGAAAGATTAGCTGTTAATAAATCCTGATTTTTCTTTTGAAAAGCTCGACGCTCATTGTCTTCTTGAGCGTAAATTTTAATCAAAGAAATACCGCTAATATCTTCTTGAATTAACTCACTCATTTCCGAGAGTTGTTCCTGTAAAACGGCTTGTTGTGTTCGCAAGCGATCGCTAAACAAATGCACTAACAGGAACATAAACGGATAAACTGCCAGAGAAGCTAAAGTTAGATCCACACTAATTGATAGCATCACTGGCAGCGTCAGAGTATAAGCAAAAAAAGTATTTGCCAAACTCAAGACCGCAAAACCCAACAACCGCCTGATATTTTCTACATCACTAGTAGCCCGACTAATTAAATCACCAGGAGTATTACTGGCAAAATAAGCCGGTTCTAGTTTCAGTAAATGCTGAAAAATCCGCTGTTTCAGTTCAAATTCTACCTGACGACCCACACCAAAAATCCAGATGCGGGAAGCCATCCGCATCATCCACATTGCGGAACTAAGGGCGATAATTATAACTACATAATGTAGTACCTGATTCAAGCTAAAAGTTGTTGAAAGCGTATCTACCCCAGAGCGAATGAGCAAAGGGATATAAACGCCCAGACCATTCACAGACAATAAAGCAATAATGCCTAGTGCCGTATCCTGCCAATGGGGACG
>RDYJ01000054.1 GCA_004293145.1 Nostocales cyanobacterium
TTAAATATAAAAATAGAAAGAAATAAATAATAAAAGATTAAGGAATAAGTTATTAATGAAATTTGATACCAAATTTTTAATATATCTATCGTAGAATTTAATTCTTTGCATAAGACATTTTTATAAAATCCAATCCATAAAATGGGAGAGGTGAGAAAAACTTCCGCTCCCATTTTGCCTAAACTAATTTATTAAACAAAAGCGAAATTAGCAGCAGTCAAGCTAGTGGTATTAACTCCATTCAACACAGCAACAGTTGTTGCACCGATCATAATGCTATTACCACTGAGAGTCAGGTCACTAAAACCAAAACCAGCACCTTGACCACTAATACCTAAGACATCAGTACCCATTTCAAAATCAGCGATAGTATTAGCAGCAGCAGGTAGATCACCGTTAACGATCCAGAACTGATCCGCACCTGCACCACCGGAAATTAAATTACTACCACCTTCTTGAACGAAGAACTGATCATTACCATCTCCACCTAAAGCGCGACCATCTGCACCCAGGTAGAAAATGTCATTTCCAGCACCACCAGAAATGCGGTAGCCTGTAGCATCGGTAGCATCGAGTTCATCATCACTACTACCACCAAAAGCACGGTCATGATCGCCCACATAGATAATATCAGCTCCACTGCCAGTAGAAATGCGATTATTACCAGCTAAAATGCCGCCGAAGGGAACATCTACTTGATCATTTCCAGCACCAGTAAAAATGATATCATTGACACCATCAAAGTCTGTTCCAGCTATTAATATATCTGCACTGGGACTACCATTGATCAATTGTTTGATCTGGGAGGTTGGGTTGCGGGGGTCATAACTGGTAGTGTCAATTGTCAGAATATCGGGAAGGGTTGTCACGATGTTTTCCCAAGGGACAAATTTAAAGTTGCTATTAACGTTTTCCAGTTCTCCGTCATCTTCTACTAATTTAGCTGGGTCGTTGTTACCATCTTGGGTGACAAATAAACCATTGGGGAAATTAGCACCAAGGGGAACGTTAATTACATCTGCACCATCTGATTCTTGAACGCTATCAATTGCACCGTTGTTACCAACACCAAAACGTCCTAAAAATTCGTTGTTTCCTTCACGGGTATATACTGCAAATGTGTTATCTCCTTGACTGGATGCGAGTAAATAACCTGTACCGTTTGCACCGTAGTAAATGGTTAAACCTTCTACGTCAGCTACTAAATTATTACCACCTAAATCTTTGACTTGATCAATTAGTTTACCTGTGTTACTACCATTTGGTTCTGCTTCAAATTTCCAAATCCCAACATTTTCTTGACCGATATAAAGAAAACCGGTTTCTTGGTCTACAACCATTCCCTCGGTTTGGGGGTCGATATCATTAATTGTGGGTACGGTAAATTCTCTAACTCTTTCTGCACCGATTTTACCATTACCCAAGTCAATTAATTTTAATTGGGCAATGTCTCCAGTTTCTCTCCTGCCGGTGAAAACATAATAGTCATTGGTTAAAGGACTGCGATATATTGTGAGTCCGTAGGAACTGCGAGAAGATGGTTCGTAAGGAGGTTCAAAAGGTGCAGCTTGGAAAATTGTGCCGATGTTGCTGTCGGTGATATCTTCTAAATAATTTCCGTCGGTAGAGTTGGGGTTAATTTTGAAGATTACCAGTTTATCATTGCCGCGAACTGCTTGCAGCAGCGCTTCGCTATCGCTGGCAACAGCAATATCAATTTTTTCATCACCTAATTGAAAACCATATTGCAGGTCAATGTTGTTGTAACGGATATCTCCTGGGTTAATTGTTTGCAATAAATTCCCAGACAAGTCATAAACTCTGACTCCAGCATTTTTGACTGAAGTTAATACTAAGCTATTTGCAGAATTTTCAGCATTGACATAAATTGCTGGATCATCAGCATCAGCATTTTGATCTACTATTGCTTGTGCTGGATCTTCATCATCAAATAAGTCAGGACGAGTTTCTAATGTGGGTGTGGCAGTTGGTACTAAATCTGCACTCAATGTTAAAATTTGGGTAAATTGAGTTGCACCAAAATTATTATCACTAACTAGGACAATAGATTGACTACCATCTGCTAATTTGGAACCAAAAGCTAAACCTTCAATGTTATCTACACCTGTAGGATGATTACCATCACTATTGGGTAAATTCAGATCATTCAAATTCAACAGTAATCGTTTTTGAGTTGGTTGAATAGCCGCTAGTTGTTCTGCACTTAAACTATTCAAAGAGTCAATGGTGCTAAGGTCAGTTGCACCTTGGAGGGTAACTTCATAGATTTTAATTGTGTTCCCTCTACCTGTGGCAAAAGAACGTTCTAAAGCTAAGAAAGTTCCCCGATTATCAATTGCTAATAAATCCACCAATCCGTTATCATTGAAGATAGATCCGGTACTGTTAGGATCAGGTGGTTCGGCAATAGGATCTGTGATGTAAAGGTATTCTTTTTCTGGTTGACCTGTCACCAAATTATATTGAATAATCCGAGATAAACTACCATTATCCAAAGTAGCAATTGCACCATCTTGGAAAAGCGCGTTTTCTGTTGCTGTAAATAGGGTTTTTTGATCTGGAGTAATAGTCAAACTTTCAAAAGCTAAATTACCACGCACTCCAGAAAGTTGAGTATCACCAGTATTGATAGTACCGCTACCGTTTGTATCTTCTACCACGGGGAGGAATTTTACAGGTACAGGTAATGATCTAATTTCCTTACCTGTAGTTAAGCTAAACTCTTTAATGAAAGGATCTGTAACTCTACCTGCATTGAGATTAACTTCACCTTCGGAAGAAATAAATACAGTATTGTTAGTAGTGACAACTATATCTTCAGGGTCAAGACTCAAAGCTGCAAAAAAGTTGCCATTTGTATCTTTTAACGGAGTAACTTGAGTGAATGTGACTCCAGTGCTGTCAATGGTTGCGGGGTTGGTGGTGAAAGTGTAAAAACGAGCAGGTGCATTTTGAGAGCGATCGTCCGAAATGGCGTAAAATTGACCTTGAGCCGCATCGTAGGTAACACCAGACAAACCACCCAATGCAGTCTCTACACCATTGACTATTCCTGCTTCACCACTGGGAATAAAACCTGTCACGAAAGTTGTCTGACCTAAAAATTCGACATCAGGAACTGTATTACCGGCTTCAGTTGCACCAATTTCTACATCTGCAAATACTAAACGATGGTCAGAACTGGGGAAAGGAAAAGTTCCCACAGGTGCAAAAGTTGGATCAGTATTTACAGGCCAAAATACTGCTGAGTTAGTAATTTGTAAATCTGATGATGGTAACACATAATCTGCTCGCAGATTGCCGGGAGTTCCATCAGCGAAGTCTGCGGTGTCAAAATAAGGATTACCATTGTGGTTAGCGTTTGCACCACCTTGTAAATCCGCTTGTTGAGGAGCGCCGGCACTGGTAGGGATATAATTAGTATTAATG
This sequence comes from Nostocales cyanobacterium, assembly GCA_004293145.1. Classification (GTDB taxonomy): domain Bacteria; phylum Cyanobacteriota; class Cyanobacteriia; order Cyanobacteriales; family Nostocaceae; genus RDYJ01. The sequence continues at coordinate 3,451 of RDYJ01000054.1, forward strand.
CCGGGATTTTGTAAAAGTTGTAAAATGGCATTATCAAAACTATCACCATCAAAGGGATCAGCGTTTTGATCACCCATAATTACAAAGCTAGAACCAGCAGCTAAACCGCCTATTTTCCCACCATCATCATAGATATATTCACCTTCACCTGGAGTAATGTAATCTGCCCAAAATCTGATTTCATCATGGTTACGTTTACCGTTTCTGTCTTCTGTACCATCAAAGACAGGTGGTGTGGGATGACTGACTAAAACGTGAACTGTCTCACCATTAATTTGGATGGGTACATCCCAGTGACTCTTGGATGATAAACGCAATACTTCTTGTTCTTCTGGGGAGTACCAAGGAGTATCAGAACCAAGAGTAGAAATAGTAGGTAATAAAGAGTTTGGCATATCCTTCCATAAGAAGTTTTGGAAGGTGCGAACATTGGCAGTATCAATGGGATATTTTGATAACAGCAACATCCCAAATTGTCCAGGGAAATTACCGAAGCCAAAAGCATCATTACCACCACCGACTGTACCGTTATTGTCTAAATCAAATCCAGAGGCAATACCTGTGTTAGAAGGCGCAATATAAACGTAGGGATAGTTAACAGGAGTTGCACCATTTTGACTAATTCCTAAATAATTTTGCTGTAATAACTCTACAGGTTGCAGAGGATTAGTTGCAACATAATCAAACTCATTAATCAGCAGTATATCGGGGTTAGCGCGTTGGATGATTTCTGTTACAGCTTGGGCTTGAGGGTTATCAGGAGTAGATAAATCTGTTACCAATTGACCCTCAGTGTTTCGATTGATGGAAGCATTAAACTGAGAAAAGCGAACTGTGTAATTAGTTGCCATTATTTCTATCCCTTAGTAAATGCAGATTTGATTGAGAAGAATTTTGTGCTGGTAAGTTGTAGATAATGGCATTAACATATCAGTCAAAAGTTAAGATTGTATTGTCAAAAGTTGAACGTTGTTTAAGAAAAAAAAATTCCTGACTTGTGGGAGAAATCAGGAATCAGAGACTTTATTAAAAGTTTGAAAAGGGCGAATATAATATGGCTACGCCACGCCAAAGGCGAACGCTACTACACAAACAAAGTCCACCCAGGTGGGTTTTGTCTATGTAATCGTTTTTTTTCTAAACAAAAGCGAAATTAGCAGCAGTCAAACTAGCAGTATTAACACCATTTAAAGTAGCAACAGTTGTTGCACCGATCATAATGCTATTACCACTGAAGGTCAGATCGCTGAAGTCAAAACCAGCACCTTGACCAGCAATACCTAAGACATCAGCACCCATTTGGAAGTCAACGATGGTGTTAGCAGCACTGGGTAGATCACCATTAACTATCCAGAATTGGTCAGCACCAGCATCACCAGAGAGCAAGTTACCGCCACCTTCTTGGACATAGAATTGATCATCACCTTCACCACCTAAAGCGCGACCATCTGCACCCAGGAAGAACACATCACTACCAGCACCACCAGAGAGACGGTAGCCTGTAGCATCAGTAGCATCTAGTTCATCATCACCACTACCACCAAAAGCGCGATCTGCTTGCAGCAGCGCTTCGCTATCGCTATTACCCACATAGATAATATCAGCACCACTACCAGTAAAGATGCGGTTATCACCTGCGCGACTACCACCAAAGGGAACATCGACTTCATCGTTTCCAGCACCGGTGAAGACAATATCACTGATACCATCAAAGTCAGTTCCAGCTATCAATATATCTGCGTTTGGTGAACCTGTAACCAGGTCTTTTGCTGGTTGACCTACACCCGGTGCTAGATTGAGGGTTTGATCTAATTTGAGGATGATGATTTCGTTGTTGTCGATATCTGGACCACGACCGACAGAGAAAGGATAGTTGTTGTCATTAGCAACCAAAATGGTTTTTTCGTCAATGACTAAAACATTTTCAATGGTGACAAAGGGGAAATCAAAGGTAGTTTCACCATCTCCGTTGAGGTCGTTGGGGTCTTGAACATTCAACAGATCAACTACTTCGACTTTCTCTACAAAGCCGTTAGCGTCTGTTTTCGATAAGTCAACTTTGTAGATTTTTTTGAATTTAGCCGCATCACCTTGACCACCATCTCTTTCTATGACCAAGTATTCATTATTATTGATGACTGTGAAATCACCAATAGCATGACTGGGGCTTTCCATTTGATAGTAGCCTTGCAATCCTTGGTATTGCCCAGAAGCTACATCAAATTTATAGATTCGCAATGAACCTATAGGATCACCGTAAACTGTTCCTTCTAATAATGGATACAAGGTTTTTTGGTCAGGGCTAATTGCCATGCCCTCAAAGCCTTGAGAGCGATTGAGATTTGCCGTTACTAGATCGCCGTAGTAGGGCTGATTAGGATCGAAGTAAACAGGAGAGTTAGGGAAGTAGGGACTGTTGAGATTGCCATTGGAGTTGGCGTAACCAGTACCAGCAAGATAATCATTGACCAAGACCGACCGCCCTGTTTTGGGGAAGTCAGTAAAGAAACCATCTACACCCAAGTCAATGAACTTACGGAACTCTGCACCGGGGTCGCCTTTGTAATCTGCGGGGAGGAAGAAACTATCATTCCGCAACGTGTAAAGGTGGACGATCAAGCCTGCTTTATGGGCATCTTGGATTAAGGTTGTGGGTGTGCCTAAAACGCGATCGCCATCACTAATTTGACCATCACCATTCAGATCATCAGGCTGTCCATTGTTATTTGCATCTACAGTCAACTGAGGAATAATGCGCTGTTTGTTTGGACCAATGCCTTGAGCATAAGTAGCAATTTCAGCCAAACCTGCCGGCGTGGAGAGATTGGTATAGGTGCGGGTATCGCCACTTATCACAAAATCATAAGGTTGACCTGAACCGCCGAACAATTGCACCAGAGGAATATCAATCCCTGCGGTGGGCATGATCGTGTTGTTGAGTGCCTTGAGGTTACTGACTTCAAAGGACTGAATGAAGATGCGTGATGGATCGATAAAGTTCTCAGCTTTGAGGGTATTTACCAATATTTGGCTAGTATTGATGCCTTGCTGTTGGAAGAAGGTGGGGTGTTTGGTTTCGGGATAAATCCCAATTTTGCGACCCGTTTCTAATTCGACTTGTTTAACCAAATCAATTACTTCTTTCAGGGTTGGCACTTTTAGCCCATCGTTGTTAAAGGTAGTGCCACGTAAAGCGGGGATACGTTCAATCGCATTCAGTTCTTGAACTTCTGCTAGGGTGAAGTCTTCAGCAAACCAACCTGCCACATTGCGACCATCTAAATTTTTGATTTTTAGGCGTTCAGCAAATTTATCCCGGAGATAAACATCTGTGCTGGTGTCAGTGGTGTTGATTTCTGGTTTTCCGTTAGCATCCAGTTTAATTGTTCCATCTGGATTTAAGTTGACAACCGCCAACATCGGTTCATGACGGGCAATTAATATATTATCTTTGGTGACGACTAAATCAGGTTCAATGAAATCTGCACCTTGAGCGATCGCTAGTTTGTATGCTTCTAGTGTATGTTCTGGACGTTCACCACTTGCACCACGATGTCCAATTACAATAGGGGCTTGGCCAGTCAGAGTGTCAAATTGTGGTTTAGATAAAACAGTGGCATTTTGGGGCGATCGCACTTGATCAGCCGTAATTTGATCCCGTACCAAATCACCTGTTCCTGGGAAATCGGTAAAGTAACCATCTACACCCAAATTAATGAATTGACGGAACTCCAATTCAGGATTGTTATTGTAATTTGAGGCCAAGTAGCGACTTTCATTGCGAAAGGTGTAAGGATGAACGAGTAAGCCTTCTTTATGAGCATCACTAACTAAGCTGGTAGGTGCTAGGGTAACTTTGTCCGCATTGTTAATTACGCCATCATTGTTGAGATCATCAGGCTGTCCATCATTATTATTGTCCACCGTCTTGACGGAGACAATCATCGGTTTCCACGGTCCAATCCCATCAGCATAGGTAGCAATTTCCTTCAAACCTACGGGAGTTTGCAAATCTCCATAGGTACGATTATCTCCCTTGAGAGTGAAATCATAAGGACGAGCATTGACATCTTGATATAACAGCGTGCCGTCGTTTGCTACATCATAAGCATCCAACAACTGTACTAAAGGCAAATTGGTGAGAGTATTCAGTTCCTTGAGGTTGCTAACCTCAAAGGATTGAATGAAGACTCGTGTAGGATCAGTAAATCCTTTTTCATTAAGAACTGCGACAAGTTTCTCTTCCAGAGACAAGCCTAAGTTGTCGTGATAGGTGGGGTGCTTGGTTTCGGGGTAAATACCGATTTTTTTACCCGTTTGTACCTCAACCTCTTTCACCAAATCAATAATTTCGCCAAGGGTGGGGATTTGCAAAAGACCGTTATACACCTGATCACGGAAACCTTGGGGCATTATAGCACGCAGGGTTTTAATTTCTACCAAGGTAAAGTCAGAAGCGAAGAAACCTTCTTCAGCAACCCCATCGACGATCATCGTCTTTTTGCGATCAGCAAATTCGGGACGACTAGCTACATCAGTGGTGTTAATCAGGTTGGGTTCATGACGAGCAATTAATACCCCATCTTCAGTAGATACTAAATCTGGTTCAATGAAGTCTGCACCGCGTAAAATTGCCAGTCGGTATGCTTCAATGGTGTGTTCAGGAAGTTCACCACTTGCACCCCGGTGTCCAATAACAATTGGTGCTTCTCCATTTAAGGTATTTAGTGTAACTGTGTTAGGTGTAGGAATAGGTGCATCAAGAAGTTTCCCAGTGGCATCAAAATGTAATAGATAAGGTCCAAATTCATCACCCACCCAAATTGAACCATCTTTAGCAATCACAAATGATTCAATGTCAAAATCTGCACCAGTTAATAATCTAGAACTAGTTCCTTCATTAACAATTGTGAAAGGAATCTTATTATCAGGATCAGCTAGTTGAATGTAACCTAAAACATCAACAGAACTATCTCCATTTTCTGTTCCAGCAAAGCTAGGATCTACTTCATAAATACGCAGTAGATAATCTGCACTATTGTTCTTTGCACCGTAACCATTATCTGACAGAAAATAGAAACTATTATTGCCTGTAAACTGTACACCACTAAAACCTTGTACGGGATGTCCGGGAAAAGGACCTGTTCTGCCATTTCCAGAAATCCCATTTCCTGATTCTGGACCTTCAGCAAAGGTATCAGCAGGGAGAGAAGAAAAACCAATCAATTCAACATTCTGAACCATATATTTAATATCTCTGTGTTTGATTTTTACCTTTAGAGCAATATTAAATTTCTCTGTATTCACTCACCAAAAAAGCCAATCTAATGTGTTCAAGAAGAGCTTATATAAATGAATGAGAAAATTTAATAAACGCCAATAAGCGATATTTTCATAAAAAGATTAAGATAGAAATAACTTAGGTAAAACAAAAGGTTAAAATAAGTCGTAATTCATAATTAACTTTAAAAATTAAGCATTTTTTTCTTCTCTCTGTGTTCTCTGTGCGACGGACACTTTGCTCTCTTCGAGACGCTTCGCGAACAAGTCGGGAAACCCGCCCACGCAAGTGTCCTCCTCTGCGGTTAGTTGAAAAAATAAGATCCTCAACTTCTTAGAGAAATCGAGGATCTGAAACTTTTTAAAAGTCAAAAATTACAAACGAATGCTATTGTGTTTTAAACAAAAGCGAAATTAGCAGCAGTCAAACTAGTAGTATTAACACCATTCAACATAGCAACAGTTGTTGCACCGATCATAATGCTATTACCACTGAGAGTTAAGTCGCTGAAGTCAAAACCAGCAGCTTGACCACCAATACCTAAGACATCAGTACCCATTTCAAAGTCAGCAATGGTGTTAGCAGCAGTTGGTAGATCACCGTTAACGATCCAGAACTGATCCGCACCTGCACCACCGGAAATTAAATTACCACCACCTTCTTGAACGAAGAACTGATCATCACCATCTCCACCTAAAGCACGTCCATCTGCACCCAGGTAGAAGATATCATTTCCAGCACCACCAGAAATGCGGTAGCCTGTGGCATCAGTAGCATCGAGTTCATCATCACTACTACCACCCATAGCGCGATCGCCATTACCCACATAGATAATATCCGCACCGCTACCAGTAAAGATGCGATTATTACCAGCTAAAATTCCACCAAAGGGAACATCTACTTCATCGTTTCCTGCACCAGTAAACACGATGTCATTGACTCCATCAAAGTCAACACCAGCTACTAGGTTATCTGCATCAGGAGAACCAGATACCAGTTGAGAATCTTGAATTAAGGAAGCATTAGGAGCAACTAAGAACGCTAACTGTCCACCACGGACGAGGTTTTCGTTAGCAGTTCGAGTTCCATCCCCATTACCATCAATATTGGTTGCGGTGATGATAGTGCCATTGTTCAGTGTGCCAGCTTGCACATCGAAAATGAATAATTCACCAGGCTTATTCCCAAACAAATTGGAAACATCAAGAATACCAGAAGTTTCCCAGTTACCAAGGTCAGCAGGGTTAGAATCAACTTGACCAGAAGGAATACCTGAACGATCAACTTGTCCAATCCGGGTTAGAGTTGAAGAAGGATCGGCTACTGAAGGATCAAGTTTCCAGATTGAAGTTTCTTCGCCAGAAGTTGCACCAAATAAGGTGGAAGAAATAGCGCGATCTTCTTGAATGTAGATTTTGCCATCGTCAGCCCAGTCTAGGTTATCAGGACTGCGAAGACCGAAATCTTTCTTATCAGCTTCGTTACCATCATAGAGGATGTCTAATCTAGCAGTGATGTTTCCTGTATTGAGGTTACTAAAGTCAACGTCAACTTTGTAGGTTGTTCCCCAAGTATCAGCACCACCAAAAATAGATTCACGACCGGTTGAAGCTAGTACCGCTTGTGTACCATCTTGAGGATTGGTAGCAACATCTTCAGGACGAGAGAACAAGAATGCTTTGACATCTGCGGCTAATTTATCTTGTTGTGCTTGGGTAGCAAAACCTTGAGCATCGTAACCAAGTTCATCTTGAATGCTTGTACCTGAGTCAGCACCATCAACAGCACTATTGGCAAGATCAGGGCGATAGTAGTCAATTTTGACAAACTTACCACCTGTAAAGTTGTTTGTACCTTTGAAATCTCTAGGATCTAGTTCAATAGCATCACTAGCATTGGCTGGATCATCCGCAACCCAAACAAATAATTCACCACCAACTAGACCATTACGCTCTAGGAAATTACCACCAGAATTCTTTGTACCAACGTAAAGAATTAAAGGTGCAGGATCGCGATCGTCTCCAATTAATATTGCAACTTTGTCAGTTGTGCCTGTGTCAAGTGTTGTCACATTTTCCCAAGCTGCGCGACCCAACCAAGGTAAAGCGTATAAAGTGTTAGTTGCAGTATCTAAAGCGAACTCTGAACCACCATCATTTTCTTCACCAGTAAAGAAAATACGATCAGCAAAACCTTTACCCGCACCAAATTCATGAGCTTCAAATAAAGCCGCAGAACAAAATCTAGCCAGACCAGCAAAATCTAAATCTGATGCTGCATCAACAACTTCACCTTTACGGTTGATGATGGTGTCATAGGCTAGGCCAGAATCAACTATTTGCAATGTGCGCTTGTCAACGTCAAAGAAACTAACTCTTGCTCCAGGAAGTTGTGTACCATTTTTCAGGGTGTACTGATAACCAACGGTATTACCTAACTCGTGGTTGACAAGTAACCGAACAGTTGTGTCGTTGAGCGAGAAAGCACCAATCCCGTCGAGAATTCCGGGAGGAACATAGTCTCCAATCTTGTCACCAACAGTAAAAATAGGGTCAACTGTATAACCGTTTAAACCCTTAACTTGAGCAGGTTGGTTTGTATCGAATGGTGTATTAGTCATCAAAATCCTCAATTGTTTTTGTAGTGCTTACTAATCAATTAAGTTCAATAGTTTGGCAAGAACCGAAAAACCTAATTGATTGGCTATAGAATATTAGGCTTAGTTACCAATCTCACGAAAAGTTTAAGGAATAACTATGATTTAACTGTCTCTCGATTAAAGATTTAGCTCGAAGTTTAATTTTTGGTTATGAAGAGATTATGAATGATATTTACTCATTACCGAAAATTAAAAACTGTTGAAAATTTATTTATTTCCAGGCTTTTATTTAGTTGTTTAAATCTTCCAAAAATAAGGATTTTAGAGTTGGCAATACTCCAAAATCCCAACGCATAAAACTTACACAAGCATCACACTCAATTTATCTTATGGGTACTATGCCAATATTAAAACTAATACAGACCCGATCTTCATTGCTCATATTCGTTTCAACGCCATGCAAAAGCCAACTGGGAAATATTAACATTGTCCCTTCACAAGCTTTGTAAGTTATTCTGGGTAAAGTCCAGATGTTAAACTCTACGGATGGTGGTAATATCATTTGTGATGCTGGTCGAGGATCACAAAAAAATATGCCTCCACAATTTTCAGGAGTTTTGAGATAGTAGACTCCGCTCAAGATAGAATTTGGGTGATTATGTACAGAGTTGCTAGCAAATTTACGATTAATAATTGACCAACAAGTTGTGATTTTGAGGCTGAATTTCTGTAAATCGCATTGTAAAAAGGTGGCAACTTCCAAAATATTTTTATTGATTATTGGTGTCAAGTTGTAAAAGCTCTCTCTCTCATGTAAATTATCCACACTGTGCCATCCCAGTATATTAGACCACCGCTCACCCTTGCTATCCCGACGCTCTTCTTCATAGATAGTTTGCAACAGTAGGGGATTTAGTTGTTGGTAATTTTCTACTGGAAAATGCCAAACGGATGTGGGAAACCAATCATTTCTAGAACCAGACATAATTTTTTCTACGATCAGGTGGAAATTTAATATAATTATTAATATAATTAATTCTGCAATGTAAGTATGAATTAGGCTCAAGTCCTTCTGTCTCCTGGATTCTGTTTGATCCCAGCAACAAATATTTACACCCACCTCATTACCAAAAGATTAAAGGATTAAAAGATTAAAGGAAGATTAATCTCTGTTAAAAATGAGGTTAAAATATATGCTTAAAAATCATTGGATTCGAGATATACTAGGAAACTCAGATGCAATTTCTGAAGTCTTTCCAGATCAAAGCTGATTGGTTCGTGTTTTGGAGTAACTTAATGTTTCACAATCAATGGAAAAAAGGAATTACTTTTTTTTTATTATTGGTTTTTGTGTTTTTAAGTACAATTACCTGTGGTATTCTCCTAGAAAATCAATCTGCTTATGCTGTCAAGGATGAAGATTGGAATAGATTTCTCAAAAACAAAAATTTTAGTGAGGCAGTAAATCAAGTTGAAAAACATTGGGAAAGAGACTATGAAGAATATTTTGAGCAAAATCTAGCAGATTTTAGATTAACGGCTGAAGATATAGCTAAAACACTTTCTCAAATATCTCAGCAAACTGCGACAAAACCAGCTGTTATTTGGATGTGGCCACGAGAAAAACAACTGCAATTAGTAATTATCACTCCGGGCAAAAAACCACAGGTGTATAGTGTCCCCGAAGCTGATAAAAAGACTTTAATTGATCTCGTCAAAAAGTTAAATGTAGAAATTACCAGTCCTAGCAGACGCAGAACTAAATCTTACTTACAACCAGCCCAGACACTATACAACTGGATGGTTAAACCATTAGAATCTACTTTAAAAACCGAAAAAATAGACACCATAATTTTCTGCTTAGGAATGGGTTTACGGACTCTACCAATAGCAGCATTACATGATGGCAATAATTTTTTAGTAGAAAAGTATAGTATCGCTCGCATTCCTGCTTTTAATTTGATGAATCCTAACTACAAAAAAACTAAGTATTCGCAAGTTTTAGCAATGGGAGCATCGGAATTTTCTCAACAGGAATCTTTACCAGCAGTACCAGTAGAATTGAAGGAAATTACCCAAGATTTGGGTTCAAGTAAGCAATTTATCAATCAAGAATTCACACTTAAAAATTTCCAAGCACAACGAAAAAAACAGCCTTATGAAATTGTTCATCTAGCTACCCACGCAGAATTTAACCCAGGAAAACCCGCTCAGTCTTATATTCAGTTTTGGGGTAATGAAAGAATCAGATTAGATGAAATCGACAAGTTAAATTTGGATAAACCACAAGTAGATTTATTAGTTTTAAGTGCTTGTAGAACTGCATTGGGAGATCAAGATGCAGAGTTAGGTTTTGCAGGGGTAACAGTTAAATCAGGAGTGAGATCGGTTTTAGCAAGTCTTTGGAATGTTAGCGATGTGGGAACTTTGGCTTTGATGACTGAATTTTATCAGGATTTGCAAGAAATACCGCTAAAAGCCAAGGCACTACAAGCAGCACAAGTGGCTATGATCAAAGGGGAAGTGGGTTTAAAAATGGGTGCATTACAGGGATCTAATGGAAGTTTGCAACTCCCGTCAGAATTAGCAGAATTGAGAGATGAAACTTTTTCCCACCCTTATTATTGGTCAGCTTTTACAATTATTGGTAATCCCTGGTAATATCATTTGTCCATTTCAACTAATTTCAGTTCGCTATCGCTGGCTACGGCAAGATCAATTTTTTCACTACCCACTTGGAAACCATATTGCAGGTCGATGTTGTTGATGAGATGAATTTTATCAAGTTTAGTGATAATATAAATTTAAAGCTGGTTGGAATCTCCGCTTCGTCAACTTCCTGCGCTCATAGAAATAATTACCTACTCTTCAAATTATCCTCATGAAACGTATTACATCTTTCCTTCTCGCTACAGTAGTAGCGTCTATGTCGGTGTTGGGTATTGTTGAAAATGCTGAGGCACATCCTCATCATCGTCGTCATACTACTACCCATGTAAGACGTTATCGCACTTGCACTGGAAACAATCGCTACAGATATTCTCATGGCAGGTATTACAGATGTCGTTACTATAGAAACAATAGAAGACACCATTAATTATCCATATTTTCCGTTGGGTTTTGCTGTCGCTTAACCCAACTTACGACTAATTTATGAATTATGAATTTGTGCTATTTTCTTGTATATCTGTGTTTCACACCTACAGGGAAATACTCAACGTCACCTGTAGATTTTAATTCTATCTGGGGTGTTTGATATTCCACGGGAACATAATTAGCAAATTCGCTATTTAAACGCAACAATTGAGCAATAATAGAACTTGTGATAACTTCCCTTTTTTCTTCACTACTTTCTACTCCCGGTGCTAATTCTACAACGACAGATAAAAAGCGGTTTTTGTCTGCATCTTCTTTTACCTGTAAAACAAATTTACCCGTTACCCATTCTCTAATTATCGGTTGTTCTAATCCCACTGTTACATTTTCTGGGTAGATATTTGCACCAAAATAAGAAACTGTAAAATTAGAACGTCCGAAAATATAAACAAATGGTAATTTATGATTTCCTCTATTTTGCTGTAATTCTGCAATGGGATTAAAACCCCACTCTGCTAAAAATTTCAGCATCTCTTCATAACTAATTAAACCGCCATGATCTAAGATATTATATCTAATTAAGGGAATGCCATTATTACCAGAAAATATTAATCTCCTATCTTCGACTTCAAAGAAACGACTACAAGGATCATACTGTACTAATGTCGGTAAACGAGATTCACCAAATAATGCTTTTGCTGCTTCAGGATGTGTTGCTAAAAACCGCCGAATACAAATACTTAAAGGTGTTTCATTTCCTAAAACTCCTGCGTCTGCTGTTCCATACATGGAAGCAAAATCATAACATGGATTTTCTGAACCTATCCTTTCACCAACTAAACTCCGCCATTCTTCACTAAATACTTCTCCGGCCATTACTAATTTAATTTGATATTGTCCCCACTGTAAACCATTGGCAATACCCGTATCAATTACATCTTTTAAAAATGGTGGATATCCTAATAATACAACTTGCTCAAATTTATCCCCAAGTTCTTCAACAACTCGCAATATTTCTGTTTTGTTGTTGCCAGGAGTAATGACTGTGATAGGATATCCTTTCAGGGCAAGATGACGACAGCAATTAGTAGTAAACATCCCCCCTACCCATGTTCCCAAGGTAAAACAAACTACTGCTAAGGTGCTTTTAGTATCTGCATCAAAGCTATCATGAAAAATCTGCTCAAATCTTGTGGCTATTTGCAGTTCATCGCTAAGGAAACGTGGCCAAAATGTGGGTTTCCCCGTTGAGCCAGAGGAAGCGGCGATCATATCGCAGCTTCCTAATGTTCCATATTTACACAATTCTGATAAAGAGTAAAGAGAAATATAATTTTCTTTACAAATGACTGGTAACTTTTGGAAGTCTGCTAAGGTTTTAATTGTCTGAGGATTGATGTTCTGTGCTGCTAAAAATGCTTGGTAAGCTGGTACAGTGGCAGTTACATTTTGAAATAAATTGATAACTATTTGTTGCGTGTCAATGTTCAGATGCTGTGCTAGTTTTTCTGTTAAGGGTGTAGAAACAAAATTTTCCAGTTCTTGGATGGCTGTTTGGGTTTGTCGTTTCATAAGAAGTCTTAGGAGTCTTAGGAGTCAGTAGAGACGTTTCGGCGAAACGTCTGTACAGGAGTCAGGAGTCAGGAGTAAAAATTAATTTTTCTCTCCATGCACTGTTCCCAGTCTACACAAGATGAAAATGTGCGTAAATTGCTTTTTTAATGTTGTAGAACTGTATGAGTCACTGATTTATCTGCCCCTACCATGTCTGTATATTGCAGTAAACAACACGCAAATAATAACAGTCAAAGTTTTTGTATTCATTGCGGAGAAGCATTACCTCTAACTGTCGGACAGGTGATAGATAATCGCTATGAAATTGCGCGTATACTGGGACAAGGTGGTTTTGGGCGGAGTTATTTGGCGATAGATAGGCAAAAAGCCCGTCAAAAGTGCGTTTTAAAGGAATTTGCGCCCCAGGTAGTTAAATCAGAGGATTTACTTAAAGCTAAAGAATTATTTGAACGGGAAGCAACCGTACTCAAAAAAATCCAACATCCGCAAATTCCGCGTTTTCATACTTCGCTACAAGCAAAAATTGGTACTAAAGATTTTTTCTTTTTAGTTCAAGATTATGTTGAGGGTGCTAATTATTATCAATTATTTGCACACCGTCAAAGTCAGGGAAAATCTTTCAGTGAGGAGGAAGTTATGAATCTGCTGCATAATATTCTCCCGATTTTGAGTTATATTCACTCTTTAGATATAGTTCACCGTGATATTTCGCCGGATAATTTGATTTTACGCCAAAGTGATGGTTTACCCGTGTTGATTGATTTTGGTGGTGTAAAACAATTACCAGCTTCTCAGGGTTTTTGGCGGACGCAGTTGGCGGGAAATGGGACTTTATTGGGAAAAAAGGGCTATGCACCTGAAGAACAGTTAATTCAGGGAAAAGTATTTAAAAGCAGTGATTTATACTCGTTGGCGGTGACGGCTTTGGTGTTGGTGACTGGGAAAGAACCACAATTACTTTATGATAGTTATAACGGGAATTGGTATTGGGGTAAGGAAATTAAAGTAAGTCCGAAATTAGAAGCGATCTTAAAGAAGATGTTGGCATATAAGCCGAGCGATCGCTATCAAAAAGCTGATCATGTCCTCAAAGACTTACCCCCACTATCTTCTATCCTTAAAGTAAATACTATGCAACCTCCTGTTAATAGTCAGAATTCCTCTATTACCAAGTTGAAAACGATGGTAGCAGCACCTGGTAAAAGCGTTTATAACAGAACTCACGCTGCTGTTAAACAAATACCAATGCCGATATGGTTGCGCCCTTTTGCTGTTACCTTTATCATCACTATGGGAGTTGGTTTAACTGGTGCAGGTGTGTGGGTGCTGGGAAGTTTGATGGTAAAAAGTGTAACATCAATTACTTTACCTAAAGTGGAAATTCCGCAAATACCATCTATCAATAATCCTGGAGGTATAGCTAAGAGTAACCGCAGTATTCAAGCTGTTTTCAGCCGTGTACAGGAGTTAGAAATTTCTAGAGTTGTGTTTACCAATACGGTTAATGAAATTTTTTATACTCAAAGACCAAATTTGCAGGGGAGGGTGTTAACAGATAAACCGGAAGATAGGCTTTTACGTGAACAGTGGAATAGTACAGCTGATGAGTTGTTAAGGAAAATTGAACAGGCTAATTTGAGTCAAGCAGCACGGAGGAAGATTGGTAATTTTAGTCAACAAGATTCCCAACGGTGGGATAGACTAGCTAAAGCTGGTAGATTGGGTAAATATCGGTCATTTGAGGATTTGCGACAGGAAACATATCAAAAATTTGATCCGTTGTTTCCTGGTCAAGAACGTGGGAAACTAAAGCAGCAGACTTTTCTACAAATTTGGTATGCGATCGCATCTGATCAAGTAGGGAATAAGTGACTCTTGACTGGAGACTGGGGAGAAAATCTACTAATGACTAATAACCAATAACCAATAACCAATAACTAATTACTAATTACTAATAACTAATGACTAATATTTATTGTTCTCAAGGACATCAAAATCCATCTGGTAGTAAGTTTTGTCTCCAATGCGGGGAGAAAATGTTAGATATTCCTAATGTAAATACTGGTATTCAAGCTGGACAAACTTTAGGCGATCGCTATGTTATTGTTCGTCTACTGGGACAAGGTGGGTTTGGAAAGACTTATTTAGCTGAAGATATCAACCGTTTCCGAGAACCTTGTGTGTTAAAGGAATTTTCTCCCCAGGTTCAAACTCCCTATGTTGTCCAAAAAGCAGAGGAACTTTTTCAACGGGAAGCTACGGTTCTTTATCAATTACAACATCCTCAAATTCCCCGCTTTCGGGAATTACTACACATCAACTTGCAAGGTAAAGAATCCTTGTTTTTGGTGCAAGATCATGTCGCCGGAGAAACTTATAATTCTTTATTGAATACCCGCAAAAAGCAGGGTTTAAAATTTACAGAAATTGAAGTCCGTCAGCTATTACAGCAAATTTTACCAGTTTTGGAATATATCCACTCTGTGGGTGTGATTCATCGGGATATTTCTCCTGATAATTTAATGCTTCGCACCGCTGATCAATTACCAGTGTTAATTGATTTTGGTGGTGTCAAACAAGTCGCTGCAACTGTAGCTTCTCAATATTATCAATCTGCTACAATCACATCCCCCACTGGTGGAACTTTGTTAGGAAAAATCGGGTTTGCACCGCCAGAACAAATGCAAACAGGTGTAGTATCTCCCCACAGTGACTTATATGCTTTAGCTGTAACCATGTTGGTTTTACTGACAGGAAAACAACCGCAGGAATTAATTGATACTCAAAATTTGACTTGGCAATGGCGGCGAGAAGTTAACCTCAGTCCCGTTTTAGGGCAAATTTTAGATAAAATGCTATCGCCAAGACCAAGCGATCGCTATCAAACAACCCATCAAGTTTTACAAGCACTCAATCCCCAAGCCGTTAATTATCCTCCCACTCAGCCAACAGTTTATCCTCCTACTCAACCCCCAAAACCCATAACTCCAGTTATTCCCACAGCCGAAACTGTTGCTGTCTCTCCCCCCAAAACCCCAATTTCCCAACCTGTTGTCACTCCCACACCTCAAACCACAAGTACATGGACAACAACTAACATCTTTATTGTCACGGTAGCCTTATTTACCAGCGCAGGATTGCTGTGGTGGGGATTTAATAACCGTCCAGGGGATAGGCTGGGAAGTGATCCAGAGATTACATCTAGTCCTACCCCTAGTTTGACTGAATCTCCTGAACCTTCAGATCAATATTCACCAGCAGAGAGAGAACGCAAGCAAAAATTGAGCGAGCGCCGTCAACGACTGGGTATAGAATCTAACTTTTATGTCAGTTTAATCAACCAAATCTTTTGGGAGAAAAACCCCAGTCTTGAAGGACGTACCCTCAGCGATCAACCAGAAGATGAAAGTTTGCGGTCCCAATGGGATAAAACCGCCGCCCAAGTCCTAGAAAAGCTGTCCTTTCTAAGTGAAAAATCCCGTAGACAAATGGGAACTTATACATCAGCAGAACGCGATCGCTGGAAGGTAGAAGTTAACCGCAAAAACGTTGGTAGTCGGTCTTTATATGACTTGGGAGATGCGGCTTTTCTCCATATATTCCCGGAATTTAAAGGTCAGGAATTTATTAATCAACCCATTGGACAAGTTTGGCACGCATTTGTCAATGATAAACTTAACGCCATCTTAGCAAACAGCGCCTTTCAAAGAATAGTATTTGATCCTGATGCTACAGGTAAAACAGTCAGCGGTACTCTTGAACCAGGAGGAGGTAAAGTTTTCATCGCTGAACTAGCCAAAGAACAAACAATGGAAGTTAAACTAGAAGCTAGTTCCCAAGTTTTACTATCAATTTATTCTCCTTCTGGTAACGTCACATTTTTGGAAGATTCTACACAGCGTAATGTATCCAAAACATTACCAGAAAATGGATTTTATGAATTTGTGGTTATTTCCACAGCCTCCAAACCAATAGATTATCAACTAACTGTCACAGCAGAAAATCCCCCAGAACCGGAACCCACAGAAACACCCACAGCAGAACCTACAGCAGACCCCACAGCAGACCCCACAGAAACACCAGAACCTACACCTTCAGCAACACCGTAGACTGGGAATTGGGGACTGGTGACTGGTGACTAGGTAAATAGGAGGTTTTGAATTTTGAACTTCACTATTTCCTGATCTAACAGAAATGTAAACCGTAAAAAATTCCTCTATTCTTATGAGTGAAAAAGTTCAGACCGCAAAACAACACTTACAGACCAGCAGCAATACAAAAATAAATCAGGAAACAGAAACAGAAAAGGAAAAAGTTCTATGTCCTCATTGTCAACGCACTGCTACAAACGGTATTAAATGTAAAGGAATTTGCGTAGCTGATAATGAATATTAATATGAGGTAAGAGGTGTTGGCAAATTTTACTTTTCGTTACATACAGCATATTTTGTTCATGAAGGGTACAAACTGAAAGAATAAAACCCTTGTGGTGCAGGCCGGAAAGCCCGCTAAGTGTGTACCTCATCACAGAGGGAAGTGCTGTAATTTATTTCCAAAAATCTACTACATCATACCCCAATTCCGCGAGCATTTGCCGCAGTAGGGGTAAACTTAAACCTATGACATTACTGTGACAACCCTCAATTTTTTCGACAAATAAACTCCCAAACCCTTCTAAAGCAAAAGCCCCTGCACATTTAAGGGGTTCACCTGTAGCTACATAAGCTTGAATTGCGCGATCGCTGATTTTGCCGAAATAAACTCTAGTCACTTGACAATTGACAATGGTTCTATTTTGTGCAGTGTCAATCAAAACATGACCAGTATACAAGTCACCAAAATTACCCTGCATTAATTTCCAGCGTGCGATCGCCACTGCGGCATTTTCCGGTTTACCATAAATCTCACCATCAATAGCCAAAACCGAATCACAACCCATCACCAAAGCTGATGGAAACTGGGAAACTACAGTTTCCGCTTTACACTGAGCCAGAGTTTTTACTAATTCTCCTGGTTCAGTCAGTTGAATTTGCGACTCATCAAAATCACTAGGGCAAATTATAGGCTCAATACCCACAGTTTGCAATAAGCGCCGACGAGCAGGAGAAGCAGAAGCCAGTATAAATTGAGGAATGGTCATAGTCAATAATATAGGTAGTTGGTAATTGGGAAAAGGCAAGAGGCAGAAGTTCTTGAATTTTGACTTTTGGCCTTGGACTTGATTTTTCCCCAATCACCTCAATTAATACACCGTAAAAGAATTTACAAGTTCATCAATAGTGCGTTGTAGTTTTTGCCAACGCTTTTCAGGTACTGAGGCATTAAAAGTAAAAAGCTTGCCACGACTTACAGCCACACTAGAGATATTGTGTCGTTTTTGCTGATTAAGTAATTTTACTTCATACTCTAGAAGGTAATATGTTTTACCGTCAACTTCCTTCTGACCAGCATTGATTAATTCAGCTGAACGGCCTGAATTTACAGGAGCAAGAGCAGCTTTACCTAATTTATATCCTACTTCTGTTGGTGTTCCCAGTTCTGTCAAAGTTTTGCCATCAGGAACGGGACTAATCACCACAGAGACGTTTTCTGATACCTCAATTAAATCATGGAATACCACATCGGGTCCGTTAGCAACTTTAACCTGCAACCAACCATTAGGATATAAGAACTGATAACCATCAGCACTATCTACAAAGCTTTTGAGTCCAGCAGCAGCAGCTACACTAGGGTTACTGAGGCTGATACTGAACACCAAAACCAAAATTAACGCAATTCGTTTCCACATTTGATCAAATTCCTTTGGGCTGGAAGCAATGTAAGACAAGGATAATTGCAAGATTTTATTTTCCCATTAATTGGTACCCTGTGGGATATGCAGAGGGATAATTACATAGAATTGCTATAGCTAATTATCGCCATGAGATTCTCAGCTATATCAAAATTAGCTGTAACACTCTGCACATCATCTAAACTTTCTAAGGTATCAATTAACTTAAACAGAGATTTAGCCTGCTCAGGATCTGTGACTTCTACTTGATTTCCTGG
This sequence comes from Nostocales cyanobacterium, assembly GCA_004293145.1. Classification (GTDB taxonomy): domain Bacteria; phylum Cyanobacteriota; class Cyanobacteriia; order Cyanobacteriales; family Nostocaceae; genus RDYJ01. The sequence goes on from RDYJ01000054.1 coordinate 22,050, forward strand.
AATCCAACGTAACTCCACATCTGTGACATTAAAGTCTTTGGTTTTGAGTGTTTGACTCAGTTTCTCTAAATTTACCACCTCAGTAAACACCTCAGCCGTTTCCTCTTCTGTCATCTCATAAGACTCAGCATCACCTTCTAGGGAAGCTTCTAAAAGCTGTTCTTCATCAACCATACCCTCTACCGTACAAACACCTTTTTGAGAAAACATCCAACTCACACAACCTGTTTCCCCCAAATTTCCGCCATTTTTGCTAAAAGCTACCCGCAAATCAGCCGCTGTGCGATTACGATTATCTGTAAGGGCTTCAATTAAAATTGCTACTCCACCGGGTCCATAACCTTCATAGCGAATTTCTTCTAAATTGTTGTTATCACCGCCAAAAGTACCTGCACCTTTAGCGATCGCTCTTTCAATATTATCATTGGGAATCCCCGCTGCTTTGGCTTTATCAATTGCTGTCCGCAGTTGAAAATTTCCCGCTGGATCTGGTATACCATTTCTAGCTGCAACTATTATCGCCCGCGATAGCTGGGTAAAGACATTTCCCCTTTTTGCATCCACTACCGCTTTCTGACGCTTAATATTTGCCCATTTACTATGTCCTGCCATAACTTGAAAAATATTAACACTCTATTCCAACATAGAATATAACGTCACAGGTAATTGGTAATTGGTAATTGGTAATTGGTAATAGGCAAAAGTTAATATTCTCCCCCTGCTTCCCCTGCTTCCCCTGCTTCCCCTGCTTTCTTAAGAGTCCCCAGTCCCCAGTCCCCATTCCCCATTCCCTGCTATAAGATAATTGTGCAAGTTATCAAGCTTTAAAGATGAAATTGCGTAAATTGGTTAATCATCTGTATCAGCTTTTTATTACCCGTAATTTCCGCACTAAATCCAAGAAACGACGATTTTACCTAAGTAGTGTGCTGCTAGTTCTGCTGATGGGGATGTTGGCTTTAGGTGGATGTCAAGCTATACAATCTCACAAAGTTACTCATATTACCCTATGGCACGGTGTCAATCCACCTGCAAATCGAGATATATTACAACAACTGGTAGATAAATTTAATCAAAATCACCCAGATATCAAGGTTGAATCTCTTTATGTTGGTCAGCAAGATCAGCAAATGCCGAAAATTTTAGCAGCAGTGGTGGGAAATTCGCCACCAGATTTATTATGGTATAACCCCACAATCACCGGTCAATTAGTAGAACTGGGTGCTTTAATACCGTTAGATGATAAATTAGCTAATTCTCCAGTTAAAGCAGAAATTGACCCAACTTTGTATACATCAATGGCATACAAAGGTAAACTTTGGTCAGTTCCATTTGCTACAAATAATGTTGGTGTTTATTACAGACCAAGTTTATTCAAAGCCGCAGGAATTACTGATGTACCGCAGACTTGGGAAGAGTTACAGCAAGCTGCTAAACAATTGACTCGTGATACTAATGGGGATGGCGAAATCAATCAATATGGAATTTTGCTACCTGCTGGTAAAGGAGAATTTACGGTATTTACCTGGTTGCCTTTTATGTGGAGTGGTGGCGGTAAATTAGTCAATGGTAATGCCCAAAGTCCCGCAGATGTGATTTTAGCTGATAATAAAGGAGCTATTGCCGCTTTGCAACTATGGCAAAATTTACTTAAAAATAATCATGCAGTTCTATCTGGACTGGAACGGGGTTATGAAATAGAAAGCTTGGTAAATGGTAGAGTAGCAATGCAGGTAACAGGACCTTGGAGTTTAGGAGAATTTAAACAAAGTGGTGTAGATTTTGATGTATTTCCCATTCCTGTGAATCAAAAACCGGCAACAGTAGTTGGTGGTGAAAATCTATTTTTATTTAAGACTAACCCAGAACGAGAACAAGCCGCTTTCAAATTTGCTGAATATACCTTAAGTGCAGATTTCCAAACAGAATTAGCTGTAGGAACAGGTTATTTACCTGTAAATATTAAATCACGTCAAAGTCAGAAATATCAAGAATTTGTACAAGCACAACCACAACTTCAGGTATTTTTAGAACAGGCTAAATATGGGCGATCGCGTCCCATTTTTCCCGGTTATACTCGCATTTCTGATAGTTTAGGAAGAGCTATAGAAGCCGTTTTATTGGGTAAAGCTTCCCCAGAACAAGCCTTGAAAACAGCGCAGCAACGCTTAGATTTAATTTTTAAGTGATTATTTTTGAAATGAGTCGAATAACAATTTATTACAACCAGGAGATATGGGTAATTTTTCGTAACCATTTATTTAGGTCATCATGCTAGTCTCAAGTTTATTCAAACACCAGATATGGAAATAAATCCTATTTTTTTGTTAAAAATTATTTTTCTGCAAATTCCTTTAAAAATTGCATAAAATAAGGAATATGATATTTAGCAAAATTTGTCTGTTCTGAATAGAATTTAGCTATTTGACGCAGCAATTCATCTCTAAATGCCTCTTCTGAGTTAGTCCAACCAAGTGGTGGTTTAATTTTTTGCCAATAGTCCTCTTGAGTATTTGTATCTTTAACTTTTTTCAGCATTAATAAAGCAAAAATTAGTTCATTTTTAGTTGTCTCATCTTGAGCATTTTCAAACTGTACTTTCCAAGAATCACGTAGTTTTTCTAAATCAGAACAATCTAATCCAGCACAATGACTAATGCGATTAGATACTGTTGAGAATTGTTTTTTTAAATCTTCACTATTAATCATAGCATCTGCCATAGCAATATATATATCTTCCAAAACAATGGGTTGACCATTATACATGGGAATATTGATATGATTATTAAATGTTGCTTGTAATTCTGGGATAATAAAATATGCTTCTTTGTGAATTAATCCTGTAACCCAAATGCGATGATTATTGGCGTTTTCTTCATTTACTTGAGCTTGCTTGTAAAGATTGTAAAAAATTTCCTCTGTGTTTGAAAAATTATAATTCTCAATATTTTGGGACTGTAAATCTAAATCAACGATAGCAAAAAGCTTATCGGGATTTAAATATGACTTTCTATCTTGACTATCTTCAGATTTCCTGTTGTCCTCTTCATGTAATTCTAAAAGCTTAAAATAGGTATCTATAACACCTGTCCTACCTTGACAATTAAAAAATTCTGGTATACGCTGACTCCAGGTTCTAGGAACGCATTTTTTGTAAAAATTGGCATCTGGCATTTTTTCCATTTTCCCATAATTTACCACTGTTTTATTATCCAAGATACTGCCTTGACCTTCACAAAGAACAACAATTTTATTGAAAATTCTCCGGTCAGTGAGGATTTTCTTACAGTGTTCTACAAGTATTTCTTGATAATTATTCATAGATAAAACTTATCAAAGTAGGATATATTATTGATTATTTGATTTAATTAGTTTTGGTTCTAGTTCTCTAACATGAGCAGGTGTAAGAGCCTGACATAATTCATAAGAGTGAGTTGCTAAAATATATTGATTACTAGGAGACCATTGTTCTAAATCTGCTATTATTTGATATTGCCAATCTGGATGCAGTGCTATTTCAATTTCATCCATTAAAACAATAGAGTCTTCGATTTTACTGTATTTTATCCACATATAAATACTTAATCTTTTTAATTCACCATGACTTAAATCTTCGGGATAAATTTCTATGCTATCATCACCTTTATCTAGTTTAAATTTTACCTTGGAAAAGTCTTTTGCAATAGTTACTTTTTTATTAACTAAAATTAAATTTAGATCATTTAATAATGCTTTGTATCTAGTACCATAATTACCTTCAGTATCAATAGCATCTCTAAAATCTTCATCCCTAGCGGCTGTAAATGCTTTAATTAATAAATCTACTGGCGCAAAATCATAAGTAAAAAAGCCTGGTAATTGAGATTTAGACCATTTTAAATCTAAATCATAATCTCTATGACTATTTTGTTGAAATAATAATCTTCTCGATGTTTGAGAAGTAAATAAAAATACTTGGCTAATAGGAGCAGCTAAAAAGATTTTTTGAGCAAGTTTTTTTAACCAGTCTTCTGCTTGTTTTATGTCTAAATTATTATCTAGATGACAAAGTAAAACTTCATCTTCTTCTTCATTTAAACCTGAAGAATAATTGCAAATATATAATAGATTTTTATTATATAAATAACTAGATAATTTTTGAATTATAATCTTTAATTTTGCTTGTTTATGGGAAAATTCATCAAGGTTTATTTTATATATTTCCAGCATATTTTCAAGTTCGTCTTTAAATTCCTCAATTGTTGAAAATCTTGATCTTAGTTTCATGATTCCAGCACTTCTTAAATCACCCATAACTTCCATTAATCGGC
>RDYJ01000161.1 GCA_004293145.1 Nostocales cyanobacterium
CCAATGGGGACGTAGGTAACTACCGAGTTTCGCAAGCCGTCGAGATTGTGCCATTCCAGCAATTTTACAACGTTATCATCCTAAACTTTTAACTCAAGTTGCTCCCTTATCTAGTTTAGGTGGGTAATTGGTAATTGGTAATTGGTAAAATATTACCTGTTTTCCGCGAATAGTGGTGCTGTTAAGAGTCACTATTGACACTTTGGTTAAAGGAAGTTCTGAAATTGTGCAATCCAAAATCCCAAATTTCTTTATCTCCTGTTTACGAACGACCGCGCAAGAAAATATAAATCTGGTTAAGATAACTTTCCCAAACTTGGGTTGTTAGTTGCAAGGTTTCCGCATTAGGGACAAAATCTTCCACACGCAACCCCCTGGTACTGATAGCTTGAGGATTTTGTAGTAGATAGGATGGGATTTTCATATCTCCCAAAGGTAGGATGCCATTTACCCTCACATCAGAGATGTTATTTGAGGTAGTATTTGCAGGGCTAAAAGCGACCAAGTGCGGAGGAGGGATTATCGCTGCAACTGGTGATCTAACTAAAAAGTAGGCAATTGCTGGTGTACTAGACAACAACAAAATTGTCAGCGCCCAACCTAATAAGTATCCCCCTGGTTTTTCTATACCACCTCCTTTGATTTTTTGGGCAGCAAACATCAGCATTAAAGCGGAGGCTCCCAAAGGCTTGAGAGGAAAAGATATAAACCGCCACAGGGAAGCCACAGCAGGTTCACTAGGATTCAGAAATGCCAAAGCTAAAACGACTAGTACAATCCCTAAAACAAATCGCCCAACAAAGCTTACTGTTGGGTAGAATCTTTGGAACAAAGAATAGGCTACAACGCCAATTAACAGCCACAGTAAGACTCGGCTTAGTAATTGAAACATAGATTAACTCTCTAATTTTCTGGTGCGGCAGGTCTAGAAGATACGGGAAATGGGTTTATTTTATCGTCAAACTGTCATTTCTCAGTGACTTAAAAATAACTCAAAGCTCACGCACACAGACTACTGTCGTAGTGATTTTAGTGCAATTTTTCGACCCTGAGTGTATTGTTTGGAATTTTTTCAAAGACTAACATAGCACCAGTGGACTAAATTAATTGAGTAGTCGTCATCAACTCGTGAAAAGGAAAAACTATGTCACCGCAAAAGCCCACCATTTTAGTGACAGGGGGAGCCGGTTATATTGGTTCTCACGCAGTGCTGGCTTTGGTGCAAGCTGGTTATCAGGTAGTAATCCTTGATAATCTGGTGTATGGCCATCAGGATTTAGTAGAGCAGGTTTTGCAGGTAGAACTAATTAAAGGTGATATAGATGATCGCTCCCTGTTGGATCATCTCTTTCAAACCCACAACATAGAAGCAGTTATGCACTTTTGTGCTTATGCCTATGTGGGAGAGTCAGTTACTAATCCAGCCAAATATTACCGCAATAATGTCGTGTCCACACTGACACTTTTGGAAGCGATGCTATCCGCGTCTATTAAAAAATTTGTTTTTTCTTCCACTTGTGCCACTTACGGAGTACCACAATTTATCCCCCTCACTGAAGAGCATCCCCAAAATCCCATCAATCCCTATGGCGCTACTAAGCTGATGGTAGAAAGGATTCTCTCGGATTTTGATGTGGCCTACGGCTTAAAATCTGTGTGTTTCCGCTATTTTAATGCTGCTGGTGCCGATCCTAATGGTTTATTGGGTGAAGATCATAATCCAGAAACTCATTTAATTCCTTTGGTGTTGCAAACAGCTTTAGGTAAACGGGAATCAATTTCGGTTTTTGGTACTGATTATCCCACCCCTGATGGTACTTGTATTCGTGATTATATTCATGTTTGTGATTTAGCAGATGCCCATATTTTAGGGTTGGAATATTTGCTTCAAAATGGCAACAGTGAAGTTTTCAATTTAGGCAATGGTAACGGCTTTTCTGTTAAAGAAGTCATTAGTGCTGCTGAGGAAATAACAGGAATAAATATACCTATACAAGAATGCGATCGCCGTCCCGGTGATCCTCCTTTCCTAATTGGTAGCAGTGAAAAAGCCAGAAAAATATTAAATTGGCAACCTCAATATCCTGGTATTCAAGATATTGTTACTCACGCTTGGAACTGGCATCAAAAACGACACAAGTAGGGTGTAGGCAGTTCTTTATTTTGGATTTTGGATTTTGGATTGTTTTGAGCAACTTCAATCTAAAATCTAAAATTTTCTTCTCTTTCATCTATCACCTATTCCTGATCAAGAAAACGACAATACCTATAGATAACAGTAAAATTGCCACAATAATTATAGGCTGTGCCAACCCTATCGCGGCAGCTTGCTGTTGATTTATCTCAGTCACATTTTCTCCTGCTTGTGTTGCTGCTACTGCTTTACCTGCGGCCACGGTGACTTGAAACTTTAATTCAAACGGTCGAAAACTCCCATCTGTCGTTGGTTTACCACTCAGTTGCAGTTCATAAATTCCTGGTTTGGGAAAAGTAATTTCTGCTCCTGGTATACCTTGATAACGTTCAGCATTAACAGGTTTTAAGGCAGGTTGAAGCAGTGCCGGTTCTCCTGGTGTATGAGGTTCGGCATAAATAGCCAACTGACAATTACACTCTTTTAAGGGTAAAACTTTACCACCCTTACGAGTCAAAGCAAACCAAGTTTCCGCAGATTCACCAGCACGGGGATTATCATTGGGTTCAATGTGGATAGTACCACCAACATCACCCGCTATTTTTACCGTATGGGCAGAAGCAATGGGAAGAGATGTGAATGATATAAATAATAAAAGTGGTAATAATTTGTAATTCATAATTCGTAATTCGTAATTGGGTTATTAAGCGCCCTTTACTCCCCTATCACCTGTCACCTGTCTTCTTTGGGGAAACATAGAATTTTTCTAATTTTAAAATTGACCAAAAAAAGCGCGATCGCAATAATAAAACACCAAGGGTAATTATTACTAATAACAAAGCTGCTAATCTATTACCCCAAGTCAATCTTAAAGCACCCAAGTAATGAGAACCAATCAATACTGTATGAATGGTAGTCAACAGCAAAGCGGGAACACTCAAAAGATGAATTTTTCGCCAAAGCTTACCTAAAGACTTTTGCAGAAAATCGAAACTTGTGCAAGCCGCAGGACTCATTAACACCAAAGCTACAGCACCTGCACCCATTCCCCATTGAAATTCTAGCGGTAAGAACCAAACAGCGGCAAAATTCCATTCTAGAGAGTGTTCTATATTATGGATGGTATGTACTACCGACAGCACAAAAGCCCCTATTCCTAAAGCGCGACGGTAGCGCAGCAGTGATGGAAACAAACTACTAATAGGACGAGCAACTAGGGACAGAATTAAGCAAATTAGGGCGGCGTGTCCGCTGTAGTCTACCATTGTGTCGCCAGTTCGCAATAGGGTAATTGCGCCAATGATCAGTGTCACCCAACCACCCAAGCGAAATAATTGACTACGGCGATCTTTACTTATTAAGGAAGTAGAAACACCTACTCCCAACATCGTCGGTAGAGTTCCCAAGCCAAAAGCTAACATCGTAATTGCACCTTGCCACAAATTACCCGTAGCTGCGGCTTTAATTTGAGCAGCGTATAAAAACCCACAAGGCATTAAACCCCAAGTCATGCCTAAAAGTGCTGGTGTCCACCATTTTGTATGTAAGGATAGTTTCACCATTCCCGCACTTAGCCGGTTATGTAAACTACCTTTTAAGAGAGGATGTAATAAGGGAATATGCGGTAATAAGTCTGGCTTAACTTGTCCTAAACCAAACCAAATTAACATCATGGCAGTAATTATTGCTATCCACCGGCGTAAATCACTACCAACACCTGCCAATTGTCCACCTTCAACTAATACCGAACCGAGAGCGCCAATACTTGCACCAACTAGACTATAGCTCAACATCCGCCCTAAGTTTAGCAGGGTATGAAATTTTAATTGCTGTTGCCAACCCTGAGTTTCTTCTTGATGGGAAAGGGAAAACGCGACTGCTAGGGGTCCACACATCCCAAAGCAATGTCCAAAACTCCCCAGGAACCCCAGGATGGTAATCAGCAATAAATCTAACATAAGTAAAAGTAAAGTTCTGAGTCCTGAGTGATGAGTTCTGAGGCAGAAATCAGAACTTTTCTAGATGGCAAATGTACTTTAGATTGGTAATTCTGTCAAAAGACAACTTGTAAAACGTGGTGTTTGCGTTATGTTGAAGTCGGAAAGACAGGGTTATTGAACATGAAAAAATGGCTTTGGCTATTATTGATCATGCTGAGTGCAATAGCGGTGATGGGTATTAGTGGTATTAGTGGTTTTTTTCAGCAACCTGAGACTTTACCCATCGTTGAAAATATCCCCAAAGAAAAACCCCAACTGCAACCAGAACAGCAAAATCATAATCTTGATATTCAGAAGACTTCTACTCTACTGGTATCTGCTGATCAACTTTTAGCACATATTCAAAAGTTAAATTTTCAGCGTTTTACCACCAAAGAGCGATCGCTCTCTCGTACATATATCACAAATCAATTACAAAAATATGGATGGAAACCCCAAATTGAAAAATTCCCCACAGGCGTAAATATTTTTACTCAAAAACCGGGAACTGACAAAACCGCTGGGGCTATTCTCATCGCTGCCCATTATGATACTGTTGATTCATCTCCCGGTGCTGATGATAATGCCTCTGGTGTATCTGTAGTATTAGAAATTGCCAGACTTTTCGCTAACTATCCCACACCGAAAACATTGCAGTTAGCTTTTTTTGACAAGGAAGAAGCCGGACTTTTAGGAAGTCAGGCTTTTGTGAAACAAGCTGCACGGTTAAAAAATCTCCGGGGTGTAATTGTTATGGATATGGTTGGTTATGCTTGTTATACCGCTGGCTGTCAGCAATATCCCCCAGGACTACCCATAACACCACCAAGTGATAAAGGTGATTTTTTAGCTGTGGTAGGGGATATGGAACATTTACCTTTACTGAATGCTTTTAACCAAACACATCCAAATTTCCCCGTAGTGTTGACATTACCTATACCCTTTAAAGGTTTGTTAACACCCGATACTTTAAGAAGTGATCATGCTCCCTTTTGGTATCAAGGAGTGGGTGCTGTTTTGGTGACAGATACGGCTAATTTGCGTAGTCCTAATTATCATCAACCTAGTGATTTATCAAAAAATATCGAGAGTTCATTTTTCACAGGTGCAGCGCAAATTATTGTCAATGCTACTAATAATTTGTTAGAAACATCTGGTGTTTTAACAACTCAACCAGCCACCTAATTAACCTTGGGTTTAGGAAAAGTTAAAGTCCAGTTTTGGGGATTATTAAGTTGGAAATATAAACCTTGGAAGATCATTTTTACAGCAATGCGACTGCGGATATACCTCCTAATTAAATGTGTTCCTGGTGCGGCGAAAACATCATCATAATTTTGGCGGTATCCAAACGGACGAGAACAGTATTTGCGCTCGCCTGGAATTGATAACATAAAAAAACTGCTCTCTTTGTATTCATGGGGAACTTGAAATATCCCATATACATGATGTTCACCCAGCCAAGGTTTAACAACAACATGAGTTGCTTGCACTTGGAAATTTTGTTTTTTTAATCTTAGTAATTTTATCAGATCGCAATTAGAATCATTAACAGGCCACCAAATAATAATAAATATGAAAGATAACAGCAGAATTAAACCATAGATGAGGGGACGACGCATAGATTACCTAAATTATTGCTAGAAAAATAAATACACCGAGGTTCAAAAAGTCGGTGATATTGAACATTTCTATATTCAACTGAGATGAATATTTACCCGGTCGTTATATCAAATTAGTTTTTTCCTAGTCTCATCAGAGATGATAGTGATCATATCTATTGAGTTAGGAAATCGGGAATATGTAATAGGGAATAGTTTATTCATCTTTATTCTGCTGTATGTTCACGGAGTTATGGTAGTCAAAAAAACCAAAACCAGCTACAATTCCCTAAGTTGAGGTGTAGTAGAAAAATGTTCACAAGAAAAAGCTGGAAAAATCTCAAGATAGTTGCAAGTGTATTTAGTACCATCGCACTCACACAGTTTTTGGGAGCAAATACTTCCGCTCAAGCCGCAGATAAGCTTGTTGTGCGCTATGGTGCTTTGGAAGAGTCTGCTTCTCTTGCAGATTTAAAAAAAACTGTGGAAACTGGAGAATTACCCGCTAGTTTAGGAACTTACACTAAAAGATTAAATGAACAACAACGCAGTTTTCTAGTACGAGGATTAAAAACTAGATTACCGGTGAATGTCGTTACTCTTAATCGGTTACTTAATACTCAACTTGCTAATACAATTCTCAATGATATCTCTACAGTTTTAGACCGCAAAGATCAAGCCGGAGTTCAAGCAATTAGATCAGGTTTAATTTTAGCTGCTAATTCACCCCAAGGCTTATCTGCACTCAGTTTTATTGATGCTTACCCTAGCCAAAACTTAGAAATTAACGTACCCCAAGCTTTAAAAGTGGCGCGAAATTTGAATATGGCTTTTTGGCGGACACAGCAATTTATGCTGGCTATAAATCCGCGAATTGATCCTCGCACAACCCAACAGATTCGTGCTTTAGATCCTACCAAACCGGGAAGCGCCCAAGTCGAAATATTAAACCTAAATCTAAATGATGAAAAGCGTCAACGCAATATTCCTGTTGATGTTTATTGGTCAACTGCTACCAATACTGATAAACCTGTAATAGTATTTTCTCATGGTTACGGTTCAACTCGTAGCGATTTGCGCTATCTAGCCAAACATCTCGCTTCTCATGGTTATGTAGTCGCAGCTTTAGAACATCCTGGGAGTAATATCACAGCTAACAAAGGCGCAAATTCTTTAAAACCCCAGGAATTTTTAGCACGTCCCCAAGATGTTAGTTTTGTCCTAGATGAATTAGAAAAACTCAACCAAACCACTGATAACCCATTAAAAGGTAAATTAGCAACCAATCAGGTGATGGTTGTTGGTTATTCTTTTGGTGGGACTACGGCTTTATCCTTAGCAGGTGGTGAATTTGACATTTCCAGTCTTAAACAAAGCTGTGATCAAAACGCGGCGAAATTGACATTGGTACAAGGTTTTCTATGTGTAGCCAAGGAATTACCAGAAAACAGTTATCAATTACGAGATCAGAGAATCAAAAAGATCGTAGCTTTAAATCCGGCGACTTCTTTTGTGTTTGGGGAAACCGGTTTAACAAAGGTACAAGTACCGACTCTGATTTTGACTGGTTCTGCGGATGACATCACCCCAGCTTTAAGCGAACAAATTACCAGTTTTGCTAAAATTTCCTCTCCTAAATGGTTAGCTGCTGCTGTTGGTGGTACACATCTAAGTGTAGTAGATTCTGAGTTGACAGATGGTGCAGCAGGAAAAACAAAGCTATCTTTTTCTAGTCGGGAAGTAGTGGGTAAAAAATCTGCGGATGTTCGCAAATATGTCAAGGCTATAACTTTAGCAATGGCCGCACAGTCAACTCCAGAAGCTAGTAAATATTCTGCTTTTCTTACTCCAGATTATGCTCAAATTTCTTCAACTCCACTCTTCCCATTTCGTCTACTGACTGAAATACCCCCTGCGGCTATGGGTTTAATACCAGGTAATTAGGGACTGGGAACTGGGGACTCAATACTGTTCGGTTAAGGATTTTGGTAGGTTGGATTGTAGCAAGATTCCGTAGGGTACAAAGGGAAACCCAACCTACATAAGCTGTTCCGCATTTAAACTGTATAACTTAAATAAGTCTAACTCTTGTGGGGTGGGCATCCCTGCCCGCCCTAATATTTAAATTAGATGAGTTTTA
>RDYJ01000260.1 GCA_004293145.1 Nostocales cyanobacterium
TCCTGATTCGTTGAAGTTATCCCAACTAATTCGGTCTAAAAATACGTACCCATTTCGACAACTGGCTGACAGTTTTGCCCCAAATTCAACGGATTTCCCGGCTTTTCCTCGCGACGTTGGGGCGGATATGTGGTTGCTTTAAACTTACTATTCTGTCGGGAATACTATGTTCTTTCTTTTCATACATTGACAATTGTTGACGGTAGACTTCTGCAACTACTAACAGCATTTTATAATGAGATTTAGTCAGTAACTGTAGCTGACCCATTCGCTCTATATTAGCCAAATTTCTGTGGATATATTGGAGCTGTTTTTTAATTGCTTTTGTTCGTTCTTTTCGTCGTGGTTTGCGGTTTTTTGCTAGGGTTAGATATTCTTTTCTGGCTCTGTTTCGATATGTCCTCGGCTTTTTTTTTACGGGTGACTGAATTTGATTGTGTAGAGCATCTATAATTTTTTCAGTATGCTCTCTTGCTTGATTTAATAGTCCTAAGTCGGTCGGATATTTAAGGTCGGCTGGCGCACAGGTTGCGTCTAATATTAATTTTCCTTGATTTTTCGGCTCGCTGATGTCCGATGACTTTTTATTGACTAGGTTGACTCCTATTCTCTCCCTAAAATGAACAAACATGGATGAATCAAATGGTGCAGCATCACTATAGGTTGTCATGCCTATAAAGTATTGTAGGTATGGGTTTTCTCTTATTTGTTCTAGCGTTTCTTTGTCGCTGGTTCCTAGCCTTTCTTTAATTATTAATGCCCCCAATGCCATCCTAAATGATTTGGCAGGCGCTCAATTAGATACTGTAAAATTTTCGGCATATTCATCAACAAAAATTCTGACCACGGAATTATTTTTGCCATGATTACCCAACGATTATTCTCTGATAATTGCCCCTGTCCGTGAAGGTCAAAGTTGGAAGGTGGGGTTGGGGCCCTAGTCAACTTTTCGGTACATGAACGAAAGTGCTGCTGTGCATGGCTTTTGACTAATTTTAGCTCATAGTCTAACACATTGTCAACGCCGAACGCGAGTCAAAGTCTTTTGAGGTAAGGGTTTTAGGCTTATTCAGCAAGCCCTAAAATAGACAAGATAGAATATCAAATAATCGGCAAAATAGAAACCAGACCAGAAATAATATCAGCCGAGAAAATAAAAGCAGGGAGATTCATATTAGCTACAAATATTTTAGACAAAGAAGAAATAACCAACCAACAAATATTAGAAGAATACAAAGAGCAACAAAGTAACGAAAGAGGATTTAGATTCTTGAAAGACCCATTATTTTTCACATCAAGCGTATTCGTAAAGAAAC
>RDYJ01000162.1 GCA_004293145.1 Nostocales cyanobacterium
GGGCGGGGCTTCTTACCCATGCTCTGCAACGCTTGTCGCAGAGAGGAAAGGCTTGCTCCCCCTGCTAGAAAGCCCCCTTCCCCTCTGCCTCTTCGGTGAGTAGGTAAAGAATTTTCTCCCCATATCCCCATCACCTTGGAGTGTTAAAAATATCAACCAGGACTTGTACCAGGTTATTGCGTTGGTTGCGGGTGAGTTTGCTGATGGCGGTGCGATCGCCATCTAGTGGATTTTGCTTCAAGGAATCATTACCAGGATAGGATTCTTCATATATTGTTTCATTTGCACCCAAATAATCAGCTAGAGTTAGTTTCCAATCTAAGCGATATATGGGTGATCTGCCTTTGATATAAATGTGGTAGCGAATCAACCTACTGGCTAGGGTGTTATTTTCCGCAATTCTCCCAGTATCTTTACTGCTATATTGGTTTTCTTTTGGTAAATCCGGTAACTTCTGAACAACTAGCTGCCAGACATCGCTAGGGCTGATTCTCTGTGCTACAGCAGGTGAGATGGTATGAAAATTCGAGTTTCCTAAACCCAAAACGATGAAACTCACTGTAATTAAAGCAACTATCAGTCCTATGTTGAACCGTAAACATAAAAATTTTTTCTTGTTCATTGGTTTAGCCATAAATTAGCCATAAAAAAGCTAGGAACTGGAAACTAATCACCAATTCCCAGCATCATAAAAATTATAATTCGCCGATAATTTCTGGTTGAGTTAGTTCATCAGACATCTCAATAATGGCTCTGAGTACGGGTTTCATGATGCCATCTTCATTATTTTCAAAGTCTTCATAACGCCGACGCTTGGCACGGTTTGCCACTTGAACTGTAATCCGATAGCGATTTGAAGCGGCGCTAATAAGCTCCTCGGCACGGTGCATGATCTGAGACTGAGTTGTCTCGAACTTGGAACGCTTAAGCATAATTAGTGATTGTTAGGATTCTACACCAGTTTAGCAGTATAACAATCAGCCGTCAGCTTTTTAAAACTGCCAACAACAACAATATCCCATACTTCTGAGATAAGTTCGGGAGTAAATGCTATGTGATATTTAAATCACTATACTATAAATAGTACACGAATTTTGCCAATGTACTTATGTCTAAATCCAATTTCATCACTCCCCAAAAATATCTGCTGCTAATACTCAGTTTTAGCGTGACTACTTGTTCCGTTTTACCCAGCCTCCCTTCGCAAGCAGAAAAGATACCCCGTCCTGCTGATGCACCACTAGAACTGAATTTATTGACTAAACCCACAGGTGCTGTAATCACAGCTAACACTATCAACCTACAAGGTTTAACTATCCCTAGTTTATGGTGGGCAAAAGAAACCTCTGAAAATAAACTTTTAGATAACTGGATAGCATATCCAGCTTCTGGAAAACTATCAGCTCGTGTAGATTTGATAGTGAATCAGCAAATTTGGAGTTTGTTAGACTATTTAGAACGCTACATATTTGTCAACCGCTTAGGCAGTATGGCTAAGAACTTTGGCTATAATATCCGAGTTTTCAATTATCAAAAAGAAATGTTAGCAACTTACACTTGCAGTCTGGATATAAATTCAGATTCCTGTAATATTCAAATGATTAATCAGAGTAAGTTAGGGTTGCGTCAAACTCCAGAGATAAATGGGAATTAACAGTAAGTATTTAGGGGTTTATCCTAGATTTTTCATTTCCCTAAATAAAGATTCATACTGCTCTATTGCTGCTGGTGATAATGGGAGCAAAAATTCACTTTTATCAAATAAATTCTGATCAGTTAGTAATAAGTTTCTTAATGGTTCTAAGATATCAGACTCAACAGTATTTGTTGCAATTGGCGAATTGGTTTTAGTCAAAATAGTAATTTGCTTGGCTATATCTGATTGCCAACAAAAATTAACCCATTTAGATAGTAAATTATTTTTGTCAACTCCTGTCGGTCTTACCCATAAGTCTGCCCAGAGTGCTGTTCCTGATTGGGGAATTACTGCCTTCAGTTTTGGGTAGCGAATTAGTGCAGGAATAACATCATTTGACCAACCCACGGCTAACCAAGTATCGCCGATGATTAGCGGTTCTAGATAGGTGGTAGAATCATAAAATTTTACTTGTTCATTTAATAACTGTAATTCTGTTTTTAAGGAAGAAACTTCGGCAGGATTTTCTGTATTGTAGGATTTTCCCAGTTTCTTTAATACCAAACCAATTACTTCTCTAGGGTGATTGAGTAAGGAAATTCGTGATCGCAACTCACTCCGCCATAAATCATCCCAATTTTGCGGTTGCCAATCAAATTTTTTCAGCTTTTCCTGATTATAAACAATAACTGTATTACCCCAGCGATAAGGTGCAGCCCAAACCTGACCTTGAGGATTTAAATTGCCTTGATCATCCCGTTTTACTAATTCTTGCCATCTTTGATTTAAAGCAGACAATTTTTTAATTTGTTCTGGTTCAAACGGCTGAATCAGTTTTTGTTCAATCGCTGCTTTTAGCCAATAATCTCCCAATGTTACCAGGTCAGATTTAGATACTTTCTGACTTTGGTTGAAGGGATTTAAATCATTAAATAAACCTTGATTTTTGGCTTCTGGTTGTTGCCAAGTTTGTAACTGTTTAAATAAATCATAAATCTGATTAATGGGGACAAACTTTAAATTTGCCTCGGACTGCAAACTTTTGTGAAACTGATTAACCACATAACCAGGTATAGAACCTTTTAATAGCTGCACATTGAATTGTATCTGCTTATTATTAGCACATCCAAGCAAAAATTGGGAAATCAACATTCCGCTTGTACTTAATAAAAAAGATCGTCTATTCATTGATTTTTAACTGTAGAACTATAAACATAATCTTCAGTAGAAGAGCAAAACTAGCTGAGGATATAACAACATCGCACTCCTGGGTCCTTAGAAACTGATGATAACAAATTGGGATAAATGACAACACTGTAGGCAGTTTTGTACCCTAACGCCAAGCTGGACTATCAAACACCACTCTTGACTTCTGACTCCTAAATTCTGCTGTCAATCAAATCTAATTGCCATACTTCCATTTTTTCAATACTTATGTGAGTGATACTTCTATTATTTGTTTAGTTACATATATAATCAATGATTTATTTAGCATTAGCCAAAGAAGAATAGGAAAGATTAAATAAATCATAAGTATTTTTAACATTGGCAGTAAATTGAATAACATAGAAACACTATTTTGTGATAAAGGTATTAAATGGAGTCACTACAAAAACAGATACTGACTTTGACCGATAAAGTAGATGCTCTATACCAAGTGATTGAAAACCTTGACAGGAAACTGTCACAGGGCTTATCCGATTGCTTTTTAGAGCCAAAACAGCCACAAGAGAATGATCTGGACAACCATGAAGCTGAAACTTTTCATTTAAGAACCCAGATGAGTTTCGCTGCTGATTTAGAGCATAAAGATGTGTTAATTGATGGCATTTACCCAGAGATGAATCTGCAAGCTGGAGATAAGCAAATAACCCCAGAAATTCAAATCCAACGACTAACAGCACAATTAACAGCAGCATACAATCGCATTGCGGCTTTAGAAGAACAATTAATGCGACAACGAATTCATTAATTCCGCAAATTGTGATTCGATAGCTGTTAAAAGTTGTTCTTGTTGCCAGTTTGCTCTCAGATCGGCAGCTATACACGCTGCTCCAGCACCAACACCTTCTTTGACGAAACCATGCTCATAGGCTTGTAATTGGGGATAACGAGAATTGGCAAAACTTAACTGTGTTGCTATTAAAGGAGGAGTGTCTTGAACCCCATTCTTGCTATTGTTTCCCAAACTCAGAGCTAAATCAACGGTAGCCCCAGTTGTGTCTTCTGCTACCCAACGAGTTGTACCAACAACTATTGCTTCTGGTTGCCAAGATAGGGAGTAAGCTTGGGCGATCGCTTGCAATAAAGCATAAACCGCCAGCATTTGTGTTCCCCCAGCCAGCAAAACTCCACAACGGCGACTAGCAGCGATCGCCATCCCAGCCACCACCACCTGCATGGGATCACCTACTGCTGCCACAAGTTCTAACGGCTCTGTCAACTTGTGAACTCTTTCTAAACCAGTTTGTACGATAGCAAGCTTTTGGGCATGATTACAAACAGCATGACTGCTGTTAACTTTACCTATGGCATCAATACCTAAACCAGTTAAAATTGCTAAAGCTGTTGTAGTCCCGCCCACAACGCACTCACTTAAAATCACATATCCCTGTGAACTGTTAGCACTAAGTTGAGAACCCCAAAGCAAACCCTGTTCCAGCAAATGTTTTACCGTAGCTATGTCCATAGCTGCACCCGTACTTAAACACCTAGCCGTCGTCCCACCCAAATCAATCAATGGTACAGATGGAATTGAGGCTAAACCTGCATTAAATAAAAAAACTGGTATATTCAGTCCTGTCACCACAGCACGAGAAATTAGCACCGGAGAAGCCCCAGCAGTCAAGGGTGGGAGAGGATATTTGGGCTGATGTGCTGCACCATAATATAAAAACTCCGCATCAGCACAAGCAGTATATTTCCTATCCTCTGGAGTCAAACCAGCTGCGGAAATACCTGGAATTAAACAAGTTTCTGTAAAACCTAAAACACAAGTAAACACAGGTGAACTGCCACGATAACGTTTTACCCATGCTTCACCCTGTTCAATCTGTGTATAAATTTTAATCATAGGTTACAGGTTACAGGTTATAGGTTACAGATTACAGGTTACAGGTTACAGAGGAAAGGTATTTTCCCCTTGCTCCCTGCTAGAAAGCTCAGTTTCCTCTTCCTGGTCCCCAATCCCCAATCCCCAGTTCGCAGTAAAGAGTCACTAACCTTCATAATCCATCAATACTTGTACCCAGTGTGGAGGGCGAGGGATAGGATTTCCTAGACGGTTCAAAAGCAACCATGCTGCCAGATGTACCACAAACAAATAAATCAAGTTGTTGAATGCAATTAAAAGCATTGCCCCTACTTGAATAACAAACACACTGGGAGTCGCCAATATTTGCATTTTCAAGAAAATCCATTCAATAATTTCCGTCACCTGGTTAATCACATAAACCCACAAATCTTCACCAGATAACACCGACAGTAACCACAGACGGAAAAACACACCCAAAGTACCCAAAAGCATACCTAAAGTAATGGATGCCATCCAGGGTACACGACGATGCCAAGTTGCCCCTAACAGTACACCCATCAAGCCAAAAGGCATCACAAACAAAATACTGCGGACAGGACCCATCAGCACCGCCAACAGCAACCCAGAAGTAACAGCAGCCATCCATGCAGCGCGTTTACCCCAACGTAAGTAAACTAAAGCAATAGGTACTGGAAAAAATATCCGTAAAACTGGACCCAAAGGAAAATAGAAATTAATAAACCAAATTAAACTAGCGGTACTGGCTAAAAATGCGGTTTCTACCATTCTCAAAGGTGCCTCAACCTGAAGTTGGGGATATTTTAACTGCTGTTGTTGATTTGACTGATGACTAGGGGTGAATGATTCAGGTGATAAATTGTCTTCTGGTTCATCTGGCAGAGAATCTGAAATATTCATATCATCTTCGTAATTCGTAATAGTGCTTCCAAATCCCGTTAGGGATACGTAATTCAAAAACTCCTATTCCCTATTCCCTGTTAAATGATCATTTTTTCCAAAGCTGTCACATCGGGTATACACATTACATCTTGTTCCCGCATGATTAAGCCTTTTTTTTCCAATCTTGTTAGTACCCTTGTAACTGTTTCCCTTGCGAGTCCGCTTAAACTGCTTAATTCCCGGTGAGGTAAATTAGGAATTTCTGTACCTGTCTCTCCTCTCTTACCCTGTCCTTCTGCCAAAAATAGTAAAGTATCTGCCACTCGTGATTGACTATCTGATTCTCGCAGACGCAAACGACGATTGACTTGTCGTAATCGTCGCGCCATTAATTGCGCTAATCTTAGACCTGCCAAGGGTTCGGTTTGCAACAACTTGACAAAATCTTGAGCGGGCATACTACCGATCATAGTTGGAGTCAGAGTAATTACATCTGTGGAACGAGGAACTTCATCTAACGCCGCCATTTCACCGAATAATTCCCCATGCCCAATGATATTAAGTGTCACCTCTTTTCCTTCTAAATTGTAAGTACGGATTTTCACCCATCCTTCTACAATAAAATAGACAGAACCACCCCAGTCATTTTCTAACAGGATCACTTGATTGGCAGGGTGGGTACGGGTAACAAGATGAGTCAGAGCTTTTTCAACAATAGATTCAGGCAACCCTTGGAAAAAGGGCGCTGAGGTGATCCAGTTTTGAGCGGATATCTGCAAGCTATATCGATCTTCCATGAGAACGTATTTATTAAAGCTGTTATTAACAGAACAAGCAAGATCGGTGTTTTCAACCTTAGCTATTAAATTACAGCCGCTTTCAAAGAGGAAACTAAATTATGTTACACAAGAAAACGACAATATAATTTTTCTCAACAATTTTTACCTTGTTTTAGTATTTACTGATTAAATACACCCGGCTTACCTCCCTGTCACCAGTACCACATAAAATTTTGATTTTACACCCAACCTGTGCCAAAATTCGGCGAACTACTGGAAAAGTAAGCTAACTATCTGGATCAAGTTGCATCTCTGAGTAATTCATAACATAATTGCCCTCAGAAGTCCGAGCCTAACTTTTGGCACTTAGAACTTCGGTAATTGTAAATACCATAAACATCACAGTACATTTTTAGCTAAGGTAATTTAACGTGACTTCCCGTACAGATGAAATCCACAAACTGATTGCAGACATTGACAGCTTACTGGGCAACAGCGGCAGTCGTTTATCAAAAATCCTGTCTGGTCAGGGACAAGAAGAAAGAGATGTTTTACAGCGAGTCCGTGATTTTCTTGTCAAACTCGACGAAAGTGAGATACCAGAAGAACAAGAAGAAACTATCTCTGACCAATCACAAACACCACCACTATCATCTTTGTTGGCACGATATGTGGAACAGGAGCAGAACCAAGCTGCACAACATTCGTATCAATCCCAACAGGAACACATTAACTTTACCGCAGAAGAATTAAAAGATGAAATTTTGGGTGTGTTTCAACCATTGCAAACAGAATTATCAGAATTGTTGCAAGAAAGAGCTTCTCTGGTTCAGGAAATTAGGCAGCTAGAGCAAAAGCGACTGCAAAATTATTCGTTAACACAGCAGTTAGCAAACCAAGAGCAAATAATTACCGAATTTTTGCAGGTGTTAACTAGTCGGTTAGTGCCAAATTTAATTCCATATTTGACAAGAACCGCAACTAATTCTTCCAGTTTGACGATCAGTGAACAAAATCAAGAAGCAGGTAACACGGGGATTCAACCTGTTTTAGAATCAGCCCAGGCAGTAGAACGGTTAGCCAGTTTAGCCAGAGAGTTGGATCAACGTTTGCTGTCACTAGATGGAACTGTTAACGTTATCTTTAGGGCATTAGAGCGCAACATCAACACCTATCATCAGTCTTTGTCTCAAGGACTGGCAAGAATGCACAGTCAGGGGATGCAAGCTGAACAGTTGATGATAAATTTTCTGGGTAATTTGAATCAGTATTTACAAACTCAATCCCCAGATACTCTACCTTTTCTGTTTGGGGTAGATACTGCAACAGAACGACAACAGGTTTCTTCTAGTGCTGAAGATGATATCCAAGAAACTCCAATTTTGGAGAATCTGGATACAGTGCTACCAGAAATTACTGCTGAGGAATTAATTTCAGATATTGGTGTGGATATCCAAGAA
>RDYJ01000055.1 GCA_004293145.1 Nostocales cyanobacterium
ATCAAAAGCAAATTGATAATTTCCCTGTTCACAATGATGATAAAAAGCATCAATATAATCTGTTAAATCATCTTCCCAATCCCAATTTTCCAGCCAATCGCCTTCTATATCATTAACATAAAGATGAATATAATCAGCACCATAATTTTGCTTATCTAGCTGCAACTGCTGTGATGCTTCCAAATGTTTCCAATCTATCTCAGAACTGGACTGATTATAAATCTTTACATCGTTAGTCATAATACTATCCAGGGAAGGGTATAACAGCAATAAAATTAGTCGAGCGATCGCTACTCTCCTTTAGCAGAACATTTGTAATTACCTATATTTGATTTTCATCCTGAGAATAATGAAATTTAAAACTAAAGTTATTCCATTAGCCAAAATAATGGGTACAGCACCAAGAATAATTCCATAAATAAACCACAGAAACAACCCTGTCATAAAAGTAATCAACATTACAAAAGAGACATCTTTAGCTGATCTTGTTTTCCAAGTTTGTAAAACCTGGGGTAAAAAAGCAATAGTGGTTAATGTCCCTGCTGCTAATCCTAATGTGTTAATAAAATCCATATTAGAAAACTCCACAAAAAAGACGATCCAATAGCTATGTCGAGCAAAAATTTCCACCAACCATGTTTTGAGTTTGGGCGAAATTTAGTGCAGTTTCAACAGCACCAAGTAAACTACCATTCCCATTTCTACCATAAATTGTCTTCGGTCGCTTCCCTTGAGTTTTTTCGCTGTTTTGATGTCAAGAGATTTTCGGTTCTCGGTTAGATCAACTTCTCTAATAGCTTTTCGCGATTTCTGCTGGTATTCCTGGTCAGAACAGATTCAATCAATGTATAAATTAGCTAATTATTCCTTTGGGTGGGTGCTACCAAGTCATGGAAGACGCTTTCATGCTCATCCTGAGACTATGCAAAAACAGATAAAAACAGATGCTCAGATGTATCACTTGGATAGAAAGTTTGTAGTTCCGCTTTAGCGTCCAATTTGTTGATAACATACCCAAAAAATTATCAATTATTAACCATAGAGTTAAAATAGAGAGATTGTGAAAAGACATAAGACAAATGTTTTGGGCTGATAAAATCGCTGCTGATGCACAAGGCTACCAGGTAGTTAATGATTCTAAAACTCCTTCAGGGAGAGTACACGTCGGATCATTGCGGGGTGTGGTTATCCATGATGTTATTTATCGTGCCTTGAAACACGCAGGTAAGCCCGTGAAATTCTTGTACGGTGTAGATGACTATGACGCACTGGATACGGTTCCCAAATACTTAGACAAGGAAAAGTTTGCTCCTTATCTTGGTTTTCCTCTGTGTAATGTCCCTTCTCCTGGTGACGATGCTAGTGATTATGCTAAGTATTTCATTGGCGAATTTTTTGAAATTTTCGAGTATTTAGGAATTAAACCAGAAACTTATTTTTTACGTGATTTATATCGTTCTGGTCAACTTAATTCCCATATCGATACGTTCTTAAAAAATGCTCACCTTGTCAGAGAAGCATATAAAGAAGTAAGTAAAGCAGACCGTCCCAATAACTGGTATCCTTTCCAAGTTATTTGTGAAAATTGCGGTAAAATCGCCACAACTGTAACTACAGATTATAACGGTTCAGAAGTTTTTTACACTTGTAAACCAGATGCAACTGACTATACAAAAGGTTGTGGTCATTCTGGTTGGGTTTCTCCTTTTAATGGTAATGGGAAATTACCTTGGAAAGTAGAATGGGTTGCGAAGTGGGATGTTGTGGGTGTAACTATTGAAATGGCAGGTAAAGACCACTCTCAAAAAGGTGGTTCTAGAGATGTGGCTAATGCTATTTGTCGCAAGGTTTTAAATAAACAACCGCCTTTTCATTCTCCCTATGAATTTATTCTGGTGAATGGGACAAAAATGAGTTCTTCTAAGGGTGTGGGTTCTAGCGCCAGGGAAATTGCTGATTTATTACCACCGGAGTTATTACGCTTTTTAATGTTAAGAACTCAGCCCAGAACGGTAATTAATTTTGCGCCTAATTATGAAACCGTTACCCGTCTATTCAGGGATTATGATACTTTAATTATTAAGTATCAAGCTAATTCTGCTGATTTAACTGAGGAATTGATGCCGTTATTTTACGCGCAATTGGGTGAGGAAGTAAAATCTTTCCAACCTTTTGATTTTAGTACATTGATTTCTCTGTTGCAAGTGCCGCGTTTGCATATTCAGGATGAGGTTGTACAACGTAGTCAACAGCCTTTA
Source organism: Nostocales cyanobacterium (assembly GCA_004293145.1). GTDB lineage: Bacteria > Cyanobacteriota > Cyanobacteriia > Cyanobacteriales > Nostocaceae > RDYJ01. The sequence continues at coordinate 2,259 of RDYJ01000055.1, forward strand.
ACTGAGTATGATCAATACATTGTTAATCAAAGAATTGCCTCTGCTCAAAAATGGTTGCAAGACTACGCAGATGAGGAAGAAAAGTTAGTTCTCTATCTGGAACAAGTACCAGAAAAAGCAAATGAGTTAACTGAAGAACAGGTTGCTTATTTGCAGAAGTTGATGGAGAATTTGCAGAATATTTCTAACTGGGAAGCTGAGGAACTGCAAACTTTGATTTTCTCGACTACTAAGGAGTTGCAGATTCAACAAGCAAATGCTTTTAAGGCTTTGTATCTATCGTTTTTAAATAAGGAACGTGGACCAAAAGCCGGCGGTTTGTTTTCTTATTTAGAGAAGTCTTTTGTGATTTCTAGATTGCAAGATGTTGTAGATTTGAATCAGTCTCAGGAAAAGGCAGAAGTTTAAATTATGCTTTTTATTCTTGTTCCCTGTTAGAGACAAGGAACAAGAATAACTTTACGCCTTGGCGCAACAAATCCGGGTTAAAAATCCTCATCATCAATAAAAAACTCCGCTTCTTCATCAACCCTAGATTTCGACTCCCCCAACCCCCAAAGAGGCTGCAAAACAGCCACACCTATCAAACCCACAGCCACCCAAAAAGCTAACACCAAACCAAAAGGAATTTGTATTGATTGAAAAACCAAAAACCGTAAAGATACAGGCGTAGCATTCTGCACCGAAATCAGAGCGATCGCTAACACCCAACCAGCTATAACTATAGATATAAATAAATTCACAAAATTTTTCATAATTTTATATTTTTATATCTAAAAACTGAATACCCAGGAGTAGGGGTTTAGCAGTGCTAAACCCTTACAGCAGTGAGGAGAAAGAATTTTTAATTTTTAATTTTTAATTTTTAATTCTTTCCCCAGTCACCTATCCTAACTTAGCAATTTCAGCTTCCATCGTTGCTGCAATTTGACCAAGTTTTTCCGGTGAGTTAGTTTCCATATACACCCTCACCAAAGGTTCTGTACCAGAAGGACGCAGCAGGACCCAGCTACCCTCTTCTAAATACAACTTAATCCCATCCTTTCTTCCCACTTCCTTCACCTTAATTCCTGCTACTGCGGAAGGAGGATTTTTGGTGTAAGCATCAATTACAGCATTTTTGTGAGATTCGGTAAGATGTAAATCCAAGCGGTTGTTGTACAAAGGACCATCAGCTTCTGCAATAGCTTCCTGAACCAACACACTCAAAGGTTTACCTTCATAAGCGATCGCCTCAGCTACCAGCATATCAGCTAGAACCCCATCCTTTTCAGGAATATGGCCAATAATACTCAAACCACCAGATTCTTCCCCACCAATCAAAACAGCGGTTTCCCGCATTTTCTCACCAATGTATTTAAAACCAACCGCAGTTTCATAAATTTGCAGCCCATTTTTAGCCGCAAAATTATCTAACAAATGGGTAGTCGCTACAGTTCTCACAATTGCGCCTGTTTTACCCTTATTTTTGATTAAATGTCTTGCTAAAACTAACAGCACTGTATTGGGAGTGAGAACATTTCCTAGTTCATCCACAATACCAAAGCGATCGCTATCTCCATCTGTTGCTAAACCCAAATCAGCTTTATCAGCCTGAACAGCTGCCACCAACTCAACCAACTGTTCACCCTTGGGTTCTGGCATACCACCGCCAAAAAGTACATCCCTCCAAGTGTGGAAACTTTCTAACTGAGTTCCGCAATGTTGCAGCACCTCATCTAAATAGCCGCGAGATGTAGAATAGAGAGCATCGTACTTAACCTTTAAATTCGCACTCTTGATTTTTTCCACATCCAGCAAGGTGTAGATAAAATGCAAATAATCGGGCTTCGGATCAAAAGTAGAAATAGTCCCAGATGGGTTACTTCCCGGTAACTCATCGGATGCCGTTTCTATATTGGCCACAATAGTATCAGTAATTTCAGGAGTGGCAGGACCAGCGTAGTCTGGGATATATTTAATCCCACAATAAGGTGCAGGATTATGACTAGCAGTAAACATCAATGCCCCTGCGGAATTCAAGTGTCTCGCATTGTAGGCAATTACTGGTGTCGGGCAATCCCGATCAGTAATTTTCACATTCCACCCTAAATCAGCCAAAACCGCAGCCGATGTCCGTGCAAATTCATCAGCTAAAAACCTTGTATCATAAGCGATTAAAACTGGCCTGTCCTTAGTATAGGCAGTTTCCAGATAACTAGCTATTGCCCTGGTTACTTTCCGCACATTGGGAAAAGTAAAATCATCGGCAATAATGCCACGCCAGCCATCAGTACCAAATTTTATTTTACCAGAATTGTCAGGGTTACTCATTTTGCCACTCTCTCCCGTGCATCATCATTACCATTAGGAAGCATCCCGCAAAGCAACTGTTTAGCCACTGTGCCGCAAGTATCCCCAAGGTAATTTCTCTCACTGTACCTGAGCAATGTCAACCCCCGCTAGACCCTTTGTAAGTTACCACCTTTGGTCCTTAATTGCCCCCGCGAGAGGACAAGAACATTGGCATTGTCAAATGAGAAGGGGATTTATTAAAGCTAGGCAACACGAACCAGAGGTGAAAGCTTTATTAGCCCAAGCTACACCACCGCAGCGTATAGGTATCCTAGCTCAAAAGGGTGTGTATGAGTTTCATCATCATTTACAGTGGTTAACTCAGTCTGATGGGGTGGAAAAGGTCGCCCAGTCACTGAAACTCAGTAACTTCACTTTTCAAGTTAAGCAACGGGTAATACAAATTTTACAAAAATATCAAAAATCACCTTTACTATTAGGTAAACGCATTATTCAGTTAACGCCTGGCGATGAAGGTTTTCCCAAACCCATTTTTATTGAACAAGCTAATTATTGTTTTCGATTATATGCAGCTATGGATTGTGTGTTTATTGAGTCTGATAGCACTTTGCATATTTTAGATTTTAAAACTGGTAAGTCTGCTTTTGATAAACGACAAGCTTTAGTTTATCTATTAGCAGCACGTTATCTTTATCCCGGTAAAACGGCTGTAGCTTCATTTTATAATTTGGAAGTTGGTCAAAAATCTGAGTTAATTACTATTAATAATCATGAGTTAGCATCTCTAGAATTTGAGTTGGCTAATGTAGCGACTAAACACCAACTTGATTTACAAAAATATGCCGCGCGAAGCACTAACTTTAGTCAAATATTTCCACCTAATCCCGGTAATCATTGCCGATTTTGCCCCTTTAATTCAATCTGTGAATTTTCTACTTTTAACTCGGCTAAATTACACTCAATGCCAATTACTAAAAATAGGTAATGGGGACTGGAGACTGGGAAGAATAACCTCCTGACTCCTGTACAGACGTTCCGCCGGAACGACTGACTCCTTAATCTCCTGCTTTTAACAAAATCTCTTAAAAAATGATAAATCAATATTACCAAAGTTAATACTCATAGCAATATTTAATTGTTCTAATGTTCCCACTAACCAATCAATACCATCAGTGGTAGCAGTTTCATAGTGGTTAAACAAAATTGCAAATCTTTTTTCTAAATATGGTTTAACTTTACTACAGATTAATACTACTTTCAGCAATAAGCCAATAGTTGGTAAAGAACCTTGATTACTAATCAAATCTAAAAAAGTTGCATGTTGCGGTGATGCTTGACTATTGACAACTAAAAAGTCTAGTAGCTTACTACAAGTTCTGACTATTAAGAATTCGTTGATGTTTTGATCATCGGCATCTGGCAATGTATTTTGTAAATGAGTATATAACCTTTGATTAAATTGGCGTTTGCCATATTGTCCGTCAACGGAAGAGATTAAATATACATACAACTCTTCCTTAAAATTATGGAATTTGGCGGTTTTACTAGATTGTAAGAACTGTTGCGCTCTTTCTTGATAAGTATAGTTGCCTTCTGGTTTGCCAATAAATTGTTTCACTGTACTGTACAGATCACTATCACTCAACAATGTAGGATTATGGATAGGGCGTAAAATCCGATTTGCTTCAGCTGGAGAAACTTTTCTTAAAATCTGAACTCGACGCACTTTGTAAGTTATGTATTGTGACAGATCAATTTCAAATTTCTTTTGTACCTGTGCCTGAAAGTGTCTGACTGTTTCTTGTTGCTCGTAAGTAGAATCTTCACTAATTAAACAATGTTCATATAAATAAGGATAGCGACTAATCAAATTTATCAGAGGCTGATTATCTTTACGGCTATTCAATTTAGGCGTTTGATTCACTAATTGCAGAAACCGCCGCAATATTGTATATTGTTCGCTTTCAGTAAAAATCTTCAAAAGTTCACGCAAACGTCTAATTTCTCGGAAGCGGAAATTACCTGCTCCTAAATTACTAGGCGTTATATCGAACAAAGTAATTAAATCTACAATACCGTAATGCAATTGGGGTTGCATATACCAACGGTTAATCAAAATGTGACAGCACCGATTCAAGAAAAATTTAAAATCTTCTGGTGCTGTTTTAGAACCTGTAATTTTGTCTAAAATCGAAGTAATTTCTGGCTCAGGATAATTAGCACGTTCAATAAATAGAGAGCGAAACCGTTCGATCATTTGCTCTGGAGAGTTCATTTGTACTAAATGAAGCAAATGTTGATAAATCAATTGTTCTTCTTGATAACAGTCGTGGTAATTGAGCATATATTCTCTTTTCCCACTATGTCCTTTGGCTGAGGGTGTTTGTTCCACAGTTTTTTCCGCTTCTGATGTTGTCCAATTTTTCACCATTGATTACCGTTTACAAACAGATCTATTAAGTTATTTTTCATACGTAAATATGTATACGTCAACCGAGCTTATACTGATTAGGCAAAAGTTCCCAACTCTTCCTCTTTATCTCTCCATATTCATGTACAAGAAGTTAATATCAACATTGTACAGGTTAACCCGAAGAATTACTGATGTTTTTATTAAAGGCAACATAAATTTATGCTACATCAGCTTAAAGCTTGGTTTAAGACAGCCAAAGAATCTTTGGCAATGGGGGGGATTTGCAGCCAATTTAACAATGCTTCTAGCTGGTACCCCATTGCTAACTACAAACACCCAATTCGGAATTCCCAAATCAAATAGGCGGTAATTCCTTAAGAATTGTAAAGCGAATATGGTTAATAGCCAAATCGCCAATGGAAATGTCTTCTTTTGTTAACCTGCTGCCATTACTCGTTAAAGTTTCAAAGGAAACACCCTTACCGATTTCGATATGATACCAGGATAAGCCCATAAAAAAGCGTGTGGGATATGGTCCAGCATCGCCCACATCATCGGGATTAGATTCCATTGGCACCCAACCAAAATTAGGGATGTAAAACTCTAGCCACACGTGATTAAAGTCTGGTTGTAGAGGCACTCCCTGTTGTTCACCATAAGCAGGGCATTTATATCTACCTACTGTCCGGCAAGGAATACCATTTAAACGGCACAAAGCCAACAATACGCCTACATATTCTCCACAAGAGCCAACGCCTCGTTCTAAAACTATATCTGGCGTATCTATATGGGGTTTGATCCCATAGGACAACTCATCGTAGACGTAGTTGCGGATCTGGTACATTTTTCGCAACATATTAGTTTCTGAACCCACTGCTTCACGGGCTGCACGGCGGACAATGGTAGTTTCCATTGCTAAATCATCATCATCCACCAAATAGCGAGTTTGTAATTCTGGTGTCAGTTCAGCTAGGTCTTCTACGTCTTTAGGTGTGATGCGATACTTAATGCCGCGAACTTCCAGAAGTGCTTTCCAGCCAAAGATATGCCGTTCACCAGGAACGAGGGAATCAAACTTAAAGACAGCTATCCGTTGTCCATCAATAATTTCTTCAGTGAAGGGTAAACCGATGGGTTCAACGTGCTTGACTTTCTGACGTTCTGTTTCTGATGGTAGGGCAATGCGCCATTCGACATTAGGTAAATAAACCTCATCCAAGGGGGAAAGTTCTTCTAAATAGGACATTTCCACCAAATAACCATTAGATAGGGCGTAGCGTTGATCTGATTGGTAATGATAGTAGAGGGGGTGAATAAAAGTAATATCCCGATAGGTTAGCTCATGGTTAGGGTCGGCATTGGGATTATCACGAATATAAGGCTCTTCAGTAGAGTAGGCAACATAAAGTAGATCCTTTCCTTTTTCATCCTGACTATGGATAGCAATACCTGTAGGAGAAGCAAAAGGAGTGAGGACACTAAAACGAACTTCTCCAGTAGCCCGATCCATAGAGTAAACTGTTTGCTCAGTGCGATCGCAAACCCAAAGAGTTTCCTGACTAACTGCCAAATTTTCTATTCCCACACCAGGGGCATAAAAGCGAGTAATTTCTTTGCGTGTATCCCGGTCAAAAATCAGGATATAGCCTAGCCTTTGGCAGCTAACATAGATAGTGGATTCCCAAACAGCAATACCGTCAGCTGCATAAGGTAAGGTGACAAAATGCTCTAGTCCTAAAGATGCCAGCTTAGATAAATAAATACCATTACCACGGCTGACCCAGAGAGTATCTTCCCACAGTGCTAAACCAGTAACATCGCTGAATTCCTTGACTTGATGAGGATTGAGAATTTTGCTGTTATCAGAGGTAGGATCAATTTCCAGTAGATGCCCTTTTGTTGTGTCAATAGCAATAAGTTTATCTTTGATGAAAGCAATACCATACAAGGTAGCAGCAGTAAGCGGTCGGATTATTTTTTGCCCAAACATCTGGCTAACATTCAAACTAGGGAGTGCAAAACTCATATTATTTTATTGGTCAGTGGTCAGTGGTCAGTGGTCAGTGGTCAGTGGTCATTAGTAATTAATTAGGTTATTCATCTTCCCAGTTCCCAGCAAAAAGTCCCCAGTTCCCAATGTAACTTTGGTTAATGGAATTCCAGGCATTACTCAATTATGATCAAATTTTGTAACCATTTCCTGTAACCTACACAATGTCTGCTCATTCTTTGCCTGAAGGTGCCGCAGTTTGGCATAGTTTAGAGGTTGATAAAGCTTTAAACCTGCTTGATAGTAATGCAGACAGCGGCTTAACATCTCAAGAAGTTGAACAACGTTTGCAAAAGTACGGAACCAACGAACTAGAAGAACATGGTGGCCGTAGTCCTTGGGAGATTCTACTGGATCAGTTCACTAACATCATGTTATTGATGCTGATTGCTGTAGCCCTGATTTCTGGTTTCTTAGATTTTTGGGCTTGGCGACAAGGCACATTAAAAGTTGATGAAGTTCCATTTAAAGACACAATTGCGATTATGGCGATTGTTATCCTCAATGGCATACTGGGCTATGTGCAAGAAAGCCGTGCGGAAAAAGCCCTAGCCGCACTGAAAAAACTATCTTCTCCCTTGGTTCGCATCATCCGCAACGGAAAACTGGCGGATGTAGCAGGGAAAGAATTAGTCCCTGGGGATGTGATGCTGCTGGAAGCTGGTGTGCAGATAGCTGCTGATGGACGTTTGATAGAACAGTCTAATCTACAGATACGGGAGTCGGCACTGACGGGTGAAGCCGAAGCTGTAAATAAGCAAGCAATTCTCACATTACCAGAAGATACGGCATTAGGCGATCGCATTAATTTAGTTTTTCAAGGAACGGAAGTAGTTCAAGGACGGGCTAAGGTTCTTGTTACCAATACCGGCATGACTACGGAACTGGGCAAAATTGCCACTATGTTGCAGTCGGTGGATAGTGAACCTACACCCCTACAGCAACGCATGACTCAATTGGGTAATGTGCTGGTATCTGGTTCTTTAATTCTTGTAGCCATAGTTGTGGGTGGTGGACTTATCCATGATTTAGTGAAGGGAATAGGCTGGAAAAATTTACAAGAACTGGTGGAAGTTTCTTTAAGTATGGCGGTGGCTGTAGTTCCTGAAGGTTTACCTGCTGTAATTACTGTCACTTTAGCTCTGGGAACGCAGCGGATGGTGCGCCATCATGCTTTGATTCGTAAACTCCCAGCTGTGGAAACTCTCGGTTCTGTAACTACCATCTGTTCTGATAAAACTGGGACTCTGACTCAAAATAAGATGGTAGTGCAGTCAGTTTACACCAATCAAAAAACTTTCCGAGTCACGGGTGAAGGTTATGCTCCCAATGGAGATTTTCAGTTAGAGGGTAAGAAAGTTGACCTCAATGAAAATCCCGAAATATCTGCTTTGCTGGTTGCTTGTGCTGTGTGTAATGACTCGGTACTGCAACAAGAAGCCGGTGAATGGGTAATTTTAGGCGACCCCACAGAAGGCGCTTTGATGACTTTGGCGGGTAAAGCAGCAATTGAAAAAGACCAATGGAGTAGTAAATTACCCCGTGTGTCTGAGTTTCCCTTTTCCTCAGAACGGAAACGCATGAGTGTCATTTGTCAAGCGGAGGAAGTTGCTACAGGTGATCCGGCTATGAGTGGGGTTGACCCTGTAATAGCGGGATTTTTAGAGTCTGAACAATATCTAATGTTTACCAAGGGTTCACCAGAATTAACCTTGGCACGTTGTCATCAAATTTATGTGGGTGATAACTCAACCCCTATCGACGAAGAACAACGCGCTCAAATTTTGGCAGCTAATGACCAGATGGCATCTCAAGGTTTACGGGTTTTAGGTTTTGCCTATAAACCTCTCACAGAAGTTCCACCAGAGGCTTCAGAAGATGCTTCAGAACAAGATTTGGTATGGTTGGGATTGGTGGGAATGTTGGATGCACCACGCCCCGAAGTCAGGGCAGCTGTGCAAGAATGTCGTCAAGCGGGGATTCGTCCGATCATGATTACTGGTGATCATCAATTGACAGCACGGGCGATCGCTGTAGACTTAGGTATAGCTGATGCAGATGCCAGAGTCCTCATTGGTCAAGAATTACAACGGATGACTGACAAGGAACTGGAGGAACAAGTTGATTTAGTCAGCATTTACGCCAGAGTCTCTCCTGAACATAAACTGAGAATTGTCCAAGCATTGCAACGTCGCGGTCGATTTGTGGCTATGACTGGGGATGGTGTTAATGATGCTCCAGCCCTCAAACAAGCTGATATCGGTATCGCAATGGGTATCACTGGTACAGATGTCAGTAAGGAAGCCAGCGATATGGTGCTTTTAGATGATAATTTTGCTACCATTGTGGCTGCTACTAAAGAAGGTAGAGTTGTTTATACCAACATTCGGCGATTTATCAAATACATTTTGGGTAGTAACATTGGTGAAGTTCTCACCATCGCTGCTGCACCAATTTTAGGGTTGGGTGGTGTTCCCCTTTCACCTTTGCAAATTCTCTGGATGAACTTGGTAACGGATGGTTTGCCGGCTTTAGCTTTAGCTGTAGAACCTCCAGAACCAGATGTGATGCAGCGTCCTCCTTTTAGCCCCCGTGAAAGTATTTTTGCCAGGGGTTTGGGTTCTTACATGATTCGCATCGGTATTGTGTTCGCCATCATTACAATTATTCTGATGGAATGGGCGTATTTCCATGTCAAAACAGTCACAGGAGAAGGTTTAGATCCCGAACGTTGGAAGACAATGGTATTTACTACTTTATGTCTCGCCCAAATGGGTCATGCGATCGCTATTCGTTCTAACAACCAACTGACAATAGAGATGAATCCTCTTTCTAATCTCTTTGTATTGGGGGCTGTAGTCGCTACTACGATTTTACAGTTGATGCTAGTATATGTTCCACCTCTACAAGCTTTCTTTGGAACTCATTACCTACCTCTAGATGAGTTACTAATTTGCATTGGTTTCAGCGCGTTGATGTTTGTCTGGATTGAAGGAGAAAAAATATTCTTCCGTTTGATGGGCAAAAGGAGTGTCTAGCAATTCAAAATTCAAAATTCAAAATTCAAATTTTGTGGATTTTAATTTTTGATTAAGAATTCAGAATTTACTAGGGGTTTAGCACCGCTAAACCCCTACAGATTGTTTTCATTTTTAATTATTGAAAAAATTCCTACAAGAAAATTTTTGAAGTTTTAATTGTTGTATATGTACCTGAAAACTCTACACCTACGAAATTTTCGCAATTACCAAGAGCAAAAGATTGATTTTACTGCTGCCAAAACTATTTTGGTGGGTAATAATGCTCAGGGAAAATCGAATTTGTTGGAGGGGGTGGAGTTGTTAGCAACTTTGCGATCGCACCGGATGGCACGTGATCGTGATTTAATTAAAGATGGAGAAAGTATTGCCCAAATTAATGCCATCCTAGAAAGAGACGCAGGGACAAGTAACTTAACATTGACTTTACGACGACATGGCCGCCGCAGTGTGGCTATCAACGGCGAAATAGTCCGCCGCCAAATGGATTTTCTCGGTGTTATCAATGCCGTTGAATTTTCTAGTTTAGATTTAGAATTAGTGCGCGGTAGTCCTGAAGTTCGCCGTAATTGGTTAGATACACTTTTAATTCAACTCGAACCAGTTTATGCCCACATTTTGCACCAATATAATCAAGTTTTACGCCAACGTAATGCTTTTTTGAAAAGGAGTCAGGAGTCAGGAGTCAGGAGTCAGGAGGAAGAATTAGCTATTTGGGATGCACAGTTAGTTACCGCAGGAACAAAAGTAATTAGAAGACGTGACAGGGCTATTCAAAGATTAGCACCCATTGCGGCAACTTGGCATGGTAGTATTAGCGGTAGCACAGAAATTTTACAAATCAACTATGCGCCTAATGTTCCAATAGGAAAAGACCAAAAAGAAGAAGTAGCACAAGCTTTTTTAGGTAAAATCCAACAGCGTTCTGCTATCGAATTGCACCGAGGTACTACCCTTGTTGGTCCCCACCGGGATGAAGTAGAATTAATTATTAACCAAACTCCTGCTCGTCAATATGGTTCCCAAGGTCAGCAACGTACCCTGGTGCTGGCTTTAAAATTAGCAGAATTACAATTAATTGAAGAAGTCGTGAATGAGCCGCCATTGCTTTTGTTGGATGATGTCTTAGCTGAGTTAGACCTATCCCGTCAAAATCAATTACTTGATGCTATTCAAGACCGTTTTCAGACTTTAATTACTACTACTCATTTGGGTTCTTTTGACTCTCAATGGTTAAATTCTTCACAAATTCTCTTTGTGAAAGCAGGAAAAATATCACAATAAAGAGGATAATTCTTATTTTTAAAAATTCTGGTAACTAATTTAGATATGAATAAAAAAGGTCATTTATTAGCTAAAAATGAAATTGCCTTACTAGGTGCATCATTGAGGGCAATTGAACCAAAGCTGTTGAAACCATGTCAGGAAGAAGATACAGTTAGAATTTGGTTTCAAGGGGGAGAACCTTATTTTGATATTTTCTTGGAATTAAAAAATGATGAAATTATCTGGTTTCAATTTACATTACGTGGGAAATCACTCTCTTGGCACAGTAATAATACTAAATTTCAAACAGGCATTACTAATGAACTAAGAATTGATGATGTAAGTTTTTATGCAGCTAGTAAAATCATATATAATGATGATATATCTGATTTAGAATTTATTAATTTAGTCAAATCAATTTTGCAAACAAGAGTAGATGAAGAAATTTTTGCCAAATTATTAAAATTGTTTACTTTGATAGAATATCAATCAATAATAACTAATGACTAATAAAGGTTCTCAATTTTTTTAAATACGTGGAGAACTACAACCGTTAACACAGCAGCAATTAATCCTAGTTGCCATAAACCACACCCAGAAGCAATTCCTAAAGCAGCTGCTACCCAAATAGCTGCGGCCGAAGTCAGACCATGAATTTCAACTGACTGTGATTTTTGAGAAGATGCGCGCAAAATTTCGCCAGCACCAAGAAAGCCCACCCCAGAGGCAATTCCTTGAATGACACGAGAGAGAGCATCGGCATTGATTTTTTCTCCACCGACTTGGATGGCAACAATAGTAAACACAGCCGAACCCAAACTAACCAACATATGAGTTCTTAACCCGGCTGGTTTGCGCCTGATTTGGCGTTCTAAGCCAACTATGCCACCAATTAGCAATGCAAGACAGAGGCGAAAGCAGATGTTCAGCCAATCATTGCTGGCAATGTAGTAAGCGTTTGCCAATTAATTCTAATTTGGGAGAAACAATTTTAATTCTACTTTAATTGGTAATATGATTTCAAAAAGTCAATAATGCCCGCCCTTTCAGGGTGGGGAGTATGTCAACATAAAGTCAGTGGGTCGATAACTGACAACTGAGACAACATAACACTTGCACAAATGACACCTAACGACTTGAGTGGAAAAACTCTACTGGCTTGACCAGATTAAACCACAAGACCGCGCCCAAGTTGGGGATAAAGCCTTATACTTGAGCAGAATTATGGAAAGGGGCTATCCAGTAGCGCCTGGTTTTGTAGTTGGGGCGGATGTTTGGCGAGAATTTTTAGAAACCCTCAATAGTTCAGAGTCATTAGTTGCGGACTTGCCCTATTCTTCCCTACATTTGGATGTGGGTAATTGGCAACAACTCCAGCAGGTGGCTGGCCGCTTACGGGAGGAAATTATTTCTGGTAGTGTCCCACAGCATTGGGTGAGTAAGATTTTCCAAGCTGCGAAAACCTGGGAAGGGAAATGTTTAATTTTACGTCCGACACTGAGCATATCATCTGGTAATCAGGTGATGGGAAATATCTCTGGGTTGTTGGAGTCAGTATTTTGTGTTTATGATCCTGAAGCTATCGCTCAAGGATTAAAACAAACTTGGAGCCAGTTGTTTCGTGCCAGAAGTCTAATATATTGGCAGAGTGCGGGCATTAATTTACAACAAATTAATTTAGCGGTGTTAGTGCAACCAGTTGAAAATGCGATCGCCTCTGGTTCATTTAAAGGCAACATATCAGGCGCAGAAATTGAAGCTACTTATGGATTAGGAGTAGCAATTACTAAAGGTGAGGTTTTACCAGATGTTTATTACATTAAAGACAAAACTGGAGTTATTCAAGAACAACAATTAGGGAATAAAATTCTCGCCTATTCTGTTGATAATTCCACATTTGTAGATGCTGGAGAATTTAAGTCTGCATCAATGACAGATGATAATTGTTTGTTTTTGTATCTATTAAGTGAGCATCAACAAAAACAGTATGCTTTACCAGAAGATTACTTACAAGAAGTAATTATTTTAGGTCATCAATTAATGAATGAACTAGGTAAGAAATTAACAATCAAATGGACAATTACTAAAGGTATTTCCACCCCAAAGCTTTACATTACTCAAGTTAGCGCCCCTCCATCTCTCACTCCTAGCTGGAACTTCCTCAAAGGTATAGGGGCGGCTAGGGGACGTGTCAAGGCTAATGCGTATGTCATTGTTAGTTCACAACCCAAACCAGACAAAATCCCCAAGGGAGTAATTTTAATCGCTCCAGTTATCACTCCTGATTGGTTGCCTTTACTACATGAAGTGGGGGGTATTATTGCCGAGCGGGGTGGATTAACCAGCCATGCGGCAATTTTAGCTAGAGAATTGGGTATTCCTGCTGTAGTTAGCGCCACAAATGCTACTAAGCTGATTCAGACTGGTGAAAGATTATTGCTTGATGGTGACAGGGGAGAGGTTTATCGTTGCAGAGGAGAGGGGGATAATTTGCCTGATGAGGAGAATATTGCATTAGACCAGCACACAAATAAGCCAATTTATGATAATTCACAACAACTTAATTACGGGTTTAGTCATGCTCAACCCCTACCTATGATTGCTACCCAACTATTAGTTAATCTCAGTCAACCTAATTTGATTGAAAAAGTGCAGAGTTTACCTGTGGATGGGGTGGGATTGTTACGTTCAGAATTGATGATGTTAAATATTTTGGAGGGACAAAATCCTCATGCTTGGGTGCTGAGTGGAAGACAGTCAGAGTTATTAGATACTCTATCTGAGCAGATTAAAAAATTTGCCAGGGCTTTTGCACCCAGACCTATTCTATATCGTTCTTTAGATTGGCGACCACAAGATTTACCTTCATTTAGTGATGGTAGACAATCTTCATCACAGTCGATATTAGGTGAACATGGTACCTGGAGTTATTTACAAAATCCGGCTGTTTTTGAATTAGAATTGAAGGCTTTAGCGGAGTTACAAAAAAATGGTGACACTAATATTTATTTAATGTTGCCTTTTGTGCGAACTGTGGAAGAATTTGTATTTTGTCGTCGTAAAGTTGAACAGTTTGGTTTAACTGAAAATCATCATTTTCAATTATGGATCATGGCAGAAGTCCCAAGTGTGCTGTTTTTATTACCAGAATATATTAAAGCGGGAGTACAGGGGATTTCTATTGGTACTAATGATTTGACGCAATTAATTTTAGGTGCGGATCGGGAACAGGGAGAATTAGCAAGTATATTTGATGAACGTCATCCAGCAGTGATGGGTGCAATATCTCAATTAATTAAGATGGCTAAAGATGGGGGTATTCCTTGTTCTATTTGTGGTCAAGCACCTGCTTTATATCCAGAAATTATTGATAAGTTGGTGACATGGGGTATTACTTCTATTTCTGTAGAACCGGAAGCTGTGGAGAGGACTTATCAAGCGATTGCTCGTGCTGAACAACGGTTACTTTTAGCAGCAGCACGGAAACAATTGGGGAATTAAAAAAATAACAACTATGTTCATGTTCACCGATAGTTCCTGGATGGTAAGAAGCCCTGGGATTTATTCTTGGGTTCAATCCAAAATTTAAAATCCAAAATCTCAAATCGAATCATATCAAATAGGTGCGTTTTAGCTTATTCCTTCACCTTTTATGCCGTTTGTTCAGATTCTGTCTCCACCTTCTGCCCAATTTTTGGTTCTGTACCCGCAAGCAACCTTTCAATATTACTGCGATGACGAATAATTACATATAAACCCCCAGCAAGAGTAAACAGAATATATACTAAAGGTTGGTGAAAAACAACCATGAAAATAGAAACAGCAACAGCACCAGAAATTGAACTTAAAGAAACAATTCTTGATATAGCAAAAACCAAAGCAAAAACACCAAAAGTAGCCAAACCAACCTGCCAACTCATGGCTAACAAAATACCCAAACTGGTTGCCACAGACTTACCACCAGTAAAACCCAAAAAGATTGATTTACTATGTCCTAAAATTGCTGCTAAACCAACTAAAGTTACTAACAAACATTGCCATAATTGCACATCTAAATTCAGCGATATCAAATTGTAATTAGAAGCAAGATTAAACAAAACATAAACTAGATTTATTGCTAAAACTCCCTTTAAACAATCAACCAATAACACAAAAGCCCCTGGCCCCTGACCCAAAGTTCTCAGGACATTTGTTGCACCTGTTGAACCAGAACCAACTTCTCGAATATCAATACCTTTTAACAACTTACCGACAAGATACCCAGTAGGAAAAGAACCCAATAGGTAAGCTAATAAAACCACTACCCAACACAAAGTTAACCAAATAGCCATAATTTTAGAAGTTCAGGAGTTCAGGAGTTAGGAGTCAGTAGAGACGTGGAAGGCGGAACGTCTGTACAGGAGTTAGGAGTCAGAAGGCAAGAAGTGTGGAGAATAACCAAGAAGCAATGACTAATAACCAATGACCAATGACTAATTAAAAATCATCATCAAAATTTCGATCGCGCATCATTTTCGGATCTGGTGCAAAAGCTAACCACAAAGGAAATTGTAATAAGCCTAAGCTAATTTGCTCCTCAGAATCATCAATGATAATTAAAGGCATTTGATTAGATTTAACTAATCTGTCGGCTTTTTGGGCTAAAGCCGTAGGTGCTTCAAATAATACCACACCTCTGTCGGGTCCAAAATCAGGACGACCGATACCTAAACAGTCTTGTAAACCACGTCGCCATTCGCCCAAACGTTCTGGACTATTAGCTAAAATCAGAGTACGTAAACGCTCACCATATAATTTATGTAAAATCGAAATTGCCGAAGAAGCAATCAAAATATTCTGCAACCTGCTACCCATCGTCCGCAACGCACCCCGTCCCCCCAAAGTAAAAAACCAATTAGAGACTCTTTCTGCGTGAACAGGTTCAAAAGTACGCCTTAGCTGCCATGCAGGACCATAATAATCTGGCTGGTTGCGATATTGATCAATTAAACGGCGAATTTGTTTTGTTGTATCTTGAAACTGTTGTTGTGCCAGTTGCAAAGTTTGAGGCTGCTCTTCAACAGGTTTGGCTTCCTTTCCCGCTGGTTTTTCTCTTTCTCGTTCCTTCACAGCTGGAACAAGTTGCAATTGCTCTGCTGCGGCTGCCAAATCCTGTAAACTACCTGTGAGATAATCTTTAAACCCCTGTACCCGAATCGCCAAATCTTGAGATGTGCCGGCAAAAGTTGTTCGCATTTCATTCCGAATGCGTTCTTGTCGTCGTTCCAGTTGTTCTACAGAAATTTGCAATGTCTGTTTACGTTGTTCTAACAGTGCAAGGGACTCTTGCACCATTTTCGAGAGTGTTGTTTGAGTTTCGCTAACTTGTCCCTGAAGGTTTTTGTAAGTAATTTGCAGTTGGGATATTTCTACTTTCAGTGCTGCTTCAGTTTCCTGCAACTGAGCTACTCGTTGCTCTGCTACTGCATATAGCGAATTAAGGGTTGATTCTGACTCCATCA
The DNA here is from genome assembly GCA_004293145.1 of Nostocales cyanobacterium. Lineage (GTDB taxonomy): Bacteria > Cyanobacteriota > Cyanobacteriia > Cyanobacteriales > Nostocaceae > RDYJ01. The sequence goes on from RDYJ01000055.1 coordinate 18,822, forward strand.
CCCCAGTTTCTGCATTTTTTTGTGTCACTAAGTCTATTAGCTCGCCGTTAAACTCCTCTGTTGGTTCTATTTGAGGTTCTTGTCCTTTTATCTTGGCGATAGGTAACTCAAAATCAACATCATCTGCTTGTGTTTGATTCAATGGAGTTGGTGCTTCTGTCTCTAATACTGAATCACTGGATAGATTTGCCGATGTTTCAACTATAGGAGTTTGTGCGGGTGTTTCTTCCCACCATTCATCAATTGGTTTTGGAGTTTGAGATTCCTCTGGGTTCATAAACAATAGTGTCATTCTATAACGCGACTAAATCAAAAGCACTTTCAGGAGGCAGGAGGCAGGGGCAGAATGTCTGATAAATCAATACATTATCAAATAGTGAGTTTGATCGTAAACTTAAAAAAGCTGACAGATGACAGATGTAGAGCTAAATTCTGGGACAACGCTCTTCTAAGCAAGATTTTAAGGTCTTGGGGTCAAACAAAATCGGTAAAAAGTGAATACTGTTGATTTCTTTAAAGTAAAACAAGATGGGAAACCTATTCCAGAAAATTCGCCAGTTTTGCCATTCTTGGTAAGGAAAACGCCGAATTAACTTTTCTCCTCGGTAAATATCAAAATCGGTGGCTGTAAATTGAACCCGCAATGTTACGGCTTGCAACATTAGAAATAATCCCAACAGTGTCAACACTCCTCCTATCCACAATTTCATCAGCAGTAGGGGAATGGAAACAAGCACCAACACAATAGGGATATTGTAACTTGGCTTGAGTTCCACTGTGGATAAGATGTTAGGCACAAATGAAGTGGTCACAATTTTTTCTCCTTGTCAGTTGTTAGTTGTCATTAGTTATCTCCCCTTGCTCCCCTGCTCCCCTGCTCCCCTGCTCCCCTGCCCCTCTTGCCTTCTTCACAGTCCTGGAGATAATCCACCACCAGTTCCCTGGAACATTAACCATGATAGAAAGAAATTGCTAATAAAGATAATTAGCAAGGCGGTAACAACAGCAGTTGTGGTTGATTGTCCCACACCTTTAGCTCCTCCTGTTGTAGTTAAACCCCAGCTGCAACCAATGATGGCGATTAAAACCCCAAAGCAACTGGCTTTAATCATGGCGCTAAATATATCCCAGATGTCGATAAAGTTACGGGCTGAGTCTAAAAATACTGAATCTGAGAGATTGTAAATGTTAATGGCAATTATCATTCCCCCAGCCATTCCGGTAATTAAGGATAGCAGGGTGAGGATGGGCAGCATTAATAAACAAGCTAGGATGCGGGGAATAACTAAATAATCAATAGGGTCTGTTTTTAACATCAACAGAGCATCAATTTGTTCTGTGACGCGCATTGTGCCGATTTCAGCCGCAAAGGCAGAACCAACCCGTCCGGCTAAAATGACTGCTGTCAGCACAGGTGTGAGTTCTCTGGTTAAGGCTACTGCTAATACTCCCCCAACTAGGTTTCCTGCGCCAAAGTTGATAAACTCCCGCGCTACCTGAATTGTAAATACTGCACCCACAAAAACTGCCGTCAATAAGGCGATAAACAGGGAATCTGGTCCGACTGCGGCCAGTTGTTCTATGGTGTTGCGGCGATGGATTTTGCCTTTCATGAGGTGAACTATTACTTGTCCACCTAAAAAAATCGCTGCCAGCAATCGCTGGCTCCATACACCTAAACCGTTTTTGGATATAGTCTGGCTCAATGTTTTTTATCTAACTCGGTAACTGCTTTCAGAATAGCGAAAGTCGTTGCTTTTTTGTCATCTGTTGTGAGTTTTCTTCATTTTTGGTTCGGCTTGCGTCTTAGCTGATGACTGATATAGCAATTACCAAGGTGCTGAGGACATCAACGGATGATAGAACCTAAATACCAAAAGACTTTTCATACACTCACCTGTCACCTGCTATATTTTTTTGCTCAAACGTTAACTTAGTGTAAAGACTCTCTCAGAAAATTAAGCTCTTTTTTTAAACGTAATACAACTCATTTAGATTGAATTAAAAACAAAAAATATTTATATATCAAGGGTTTCGCAGTTTAACAGCCGTAAAAATAGACCCTGCATTTGATGGGACTACTGTTGTGGCGTTTTAATGAAAACTTAAGATTTTTGACAAATTGACTTTTCAGCAGCGATCGCACTTATTGTAGAAATTGAGGTGCATTTGTTTTGCCAACTTCTACATTATTCCTGGAGAGTGCCTGATAATGAGCATATTTACTAATTTTCTCCGTTCTCTACTACTCACTACCGTTTTCAGTTTTATTGCTCCTATGTTCTTAGTCGGTGGTGTGTTAGTCTGTTTGTGCCTTTCTGGTTTTGTCCCTGGGTTACAAGGATTAACTGAGGACATCCCTACTCAGATTCTATATTTTCTGGCCACGTTCGGAACTGGTAGCCCCATCAATGGGTTGTTTATCATCAGTCTTACTTGTGGTTTTGTGGGTGGTCTTTTTGATATCTATGCTTATTATCGGTATCAAATCCTTCGCATTGATTCCTAAGTAACTGATCAAGATTGATCACGTCTGCGCGTCAATTAATGACAAGTGACAGCTAAATTAATCTTCTCAAACGTAAAATTGCTGCTATCCCTCGCTCAACTGGCAGTTGGTATGGCTAAAGTTTAGTGTGAATAAGTGTAAATCAAACTGATTAGCCTTTAGTTTCTTGTAACTAATGACTATACCTTGTGCTGTAAATTGTAGTTATTTGACCGAGCCGAGTGTAGATTGTGTTTTGGAGATGATGGTTTTTCACAATCACTACACAATTACGACCAAAGCTTTGAAGAGTTATAAATTTAAATACATACTCCTTCATGAAGAAATATAGCAAATAAAACTATACACAAAATCTAAAAATTTCCTTAAGATTATAAATAGCAGCATATTTGCTTTGCGGCTAACGCCAATAGAGAGGAAGCAAGACCAATTCAAGGGCGTAAGTCCAAGAAGCAGCATTCCTTTGTGAAGTTGGCAGCCCGGTACCGTCAGATGAGCATGGGTAGTTCACGATTGTCCTCATTACCTTGGCGACTGCTATATATTAAATTTATTAATAAGTGATGAGATTACTCATGATCTGGCCGTTTAGACCCAAGTTTTGTAAACAAATTGCTCGGATTGAAATCACTGGTGCGATCGCCGGTGCAACCCGCAAACACGTATTGGAAGCTCTCAAGACTGTAGAAGAGAAAAAATTTCCGGCTTTACTGCTACGTATTGACAGCCCTGGAGGTACAGTGGGAGATTCCCAAGAAATCTACAGCGCCCTGAGACGGTTAGGCAAAAAGACCAAAATTGTGGCTAGTTTTGGCAATATATCGGCTTCTGGAGGTGTTTATATTGGTATGGGAGCCGAACACATTATGGCTAACCCAGGCACCATCACAGGTAGCATCGGTGTAATTTTGCGGGGAAATAACCTGGAACGCCTCCTAGAAAAAGTTGGTGTTTCCTTTAAAGTGATCAAATCTGGTCCTTACAAAGATATTTTGTCTTTTGACAGGGAACTGACAGAACCAGAAGAAAATATCCTGCAAGAGTTGATAGATGTCAGCTATCAGCAATTTGTACAAACAGTTGCTGAGGCTCGTTCTTTGGAGGTAGACACGGTAAAAACCTTTGCTGATGGACGCATTTTCACCGGAGAACAAGCCTTAACATTAGGGGTTGTAGACCGTCTGGGAACAGAAGAAGATGCACGGCGCTGGACTGCGGAATTAGTAGGACTTGATCCAGAAAAAACTCCTTGCTATACGCTAGAAGAACGGAAACCATTCTTGAGTCGGGTTTTACCAGGAAGTCGCCAAACAAAATCAGGAATTAGGTCTGGAATTGATTGGTTGGAATTTGAAATGTCTACAAGTGGTTTACCCTTGTGGTTATATAGACCGTAGATTGATTGTCAATAGTCAGTAGTTAGCAATCTTTGTTGACTAATGACTAATGACTAATGACAAGAATAAAAAAGGAGGACTTTGGCAGTGGAATGGCAAATGAGGGCAATTCGTGGTGCAACAACCGTTGCAGAAAATAGCGTAGAAGCAATTAGAGAAGCAGTGACAGAATTAATTGATGAACTAGAAGAACGAAATCAGCTGCAACCAACAGATATTTTAAGTGTTACTTTTTCTGTCACACGTGACTTAGATGCTATTTTTCCAGCCGCGATCGCCCGCAGTCGTCCTTTATGGGATAGTGTGGCTATGTTGGATGTTCAACAGATGTACGTTGAGGGAAGCTTACAGCGTTGCATCCGTTTTTTGATTCATGCCTATTTGCCTACTTCAGCCCCCGTTCATCACATTTATTTGCGTCAAGCGGCTAAATTGCGCCCAGATTGGGGTTTACCACAAACGTTACAAACCTCACAGCAGGTAGTAGAGACAAAAGTTTAAAATCAGCGGGTCAATAATATTAAGTAAAAATAGCGCCCAATGACTTATTACAGTGGTGACGCGACTGTTCAACCTGCTGCTATTTCTGGAAAAATTTTCACTCATCGGGGAACTGGTGTTTGTGTTAAGTTAGATGATTTTTTGGCGATTATTTCTAAGAGTGAAGAACCCCTTGTCATTGTCACCAGTGAAGGTTTTTTTACAAAAATATATAAGTATGTGACGGCGTATAAGGGTTTTGTGTTTTTCACAGAATCCTTAGATAAGTTGGATTTTGGTGGCAATGTTGAGATTATTTACGCACAAAGCATAGGGACTGATATTTGAAAGTAATAATTCAGGAGTAGAGACGTTCCGAACGTCTCTACAAAAGTCAAGATTCAGAATGTTTTTGCCAAAATTTCTACAATAGATATCAGGGTAATCACAATTAAAAATTGGCAAGGTATGATAATTAAGATTGAAAAATTATTAGATACTGATTTTGATGAACTGAGAAAAGTTAGTCAAGAAATTTGGTATGCTCACTATTCCCACATTATCAGTATTGAACAAATAGAATATATGTTGGATAAAATGTATGGAAAGGGAGTAATTGAAAAGGAAATTTATCAGTTAGGAATATTTTACGATCAGGTTGTTAAAGATAATCGAATGGTTGGTTATTTATCTTATGGTGCGGAAATAAAAGATCATATTAATTGTTTGAAATTACATAAATGTTATTTATCACCTTTACTGCATGGTTTTGGGTATGGGCAAATGATGTTATCTCATGTTTGTCAAAAAGCAAAAGAGATGAATTTGCCAAAAATTATCCTCAATGTTAATAAAAGGAATGAAAAAGCGATTAAAGCTTATACTCGATTTGGTTTTAGGATTATTGAGAGTAAGGTAATAGATTTTGGCGGTGGATTTGTCATGGATGATTATATTATGAGTTATGAACTTTAAGAAAGATGAGTTTGAAAACTAATTTTAAAGCTGAACCATGATGAACTCTGATTTACAAAATTCACTTTCAATCATAATACAATTAGTCGTAATCTTATTTGATGGGGAGCATCCCAATGAAAAAAATAAGCGCAGCAATACTAAAAACTCTCTAAAACCCTCTTAACTTTTTGTCCTTTGCGTTCTTTGCGGTTTATTCAGATCGACCCTTGGATCAATTGTAGGATTTCAAAAAAAATAAACTTACACATTTGGGATGCTCCCATTTGATGTTTTTTCAAATTCTCTTATAATTAAGATTTTTGCATAACTATTATTGTATCATGTTTAATAGTTCCTGCCCAATTAACATTTCTAGGAATATTCAACTTACGATTTTTTAATAATAGATGAAACCTAAAAACCTCTTGAAATCCTAACTTAGTAGCAATATCATTTAATGAATCAGCTACAGGAATCTCAACACCACAAATTTTACTAACATCTCCTACTGCAAAACAGTAATAACCACCAGTTTTTAATTTATGATAACAACTATAAAAATGTTGCTGCATATCCATAAAATATTTATATACAACTCTTGCTCTTAAATGATTTTGTCCTTTACTAGCTTTATATTTATCTCCATTAAATATCTCTATAATTAAGTTATCAAGAGTATGATTACCAGTTTTTCCCAGTTGTTTATATTCAGAACTAGGAATCCTTTCCGTACCAATTTCTTGAGAACTTAAATCCAGTCTTTGCTGATTATTCCTCACAAAATCTAACCAATGTAACTCAAATTTACTAGCCCAAATATAATCAATGGCATTAATATAAGGAGGAGATGTGACTACAGCATCACATAACCAATTTCCATCTAAATTACGTGCATCTTGTGAAGGTACTTCTCGAACATCATCAATATCCCAATCAAACTGATACCATTCAGAAAGAGCTTCAATAATTTTATCAACATAAAATTGAAAATACTTAAACACATCCTGACGATTTCTTTGAGGTACTTCTTTAATATTTGAACGCTTTGCAGCCAAAATCAGGCCATCATTCATATCAGAACATTTTCTCACAGTGGATGCAAAAGCCAATAATAAAACTGTTTGGTAGGATAGTTTTGATAAAAATATTTTCCTTTTAATAATTTCTAACCCTGCTTGTACTTCTTGTTGAAACCAAAAATCTTTATTGCTAAAATTAACACTATTAGTTACAGTTTTTTCAATGTGTGCTTCTGCAACTATTTTCTGAGATGCAGCTAAAATATCAATTAGTGGTAAACGAGTAGTTTTAACTCTACAAATTAATTGACTCAAAGGATTATTATCTGACCAAAAAACTTTTCTACCTACTTTCAAAGCTTCGATAATACTTGTTCCTGAACCTGCAAAAGGTTCAAGAATAACTGAACTTTGAGAAGTATATTTTTGTAAAAACCAAGCAGGAATCTCAGGAATTGTTTTTGCAGGTTGAAACCCTAGTGAATAAACTTTTAATGGTGAATTTCTGTGAAGTGAAATATAAGATCCATTTGGTAAATCAATGGGGATATTATACTTAATTTCTATATAAGGTTTTGCTTTTGGATGATCTATATCAGACGATATTTCAATTTGGCTAGTATCAGTAAAAATTGATAACTGATTAATATGCATATACTTTATATACAGCAGATTGCAGATCGATGAGGTACAGTATAAAAATTGAAACCTATACACAAAGCCAGTTTCACTCCTGACTCCTGTAGAGACGTTCCGGCGGAACGTCTCTACTGACTCCTGATAGCGTAGCGTGGCGTAAGCCATATTCTGCTGTAATATGATTGCTATAGTATAGCAATGAACAAGGCAGTTATGACATGAACCGATGCTACAACTTAGACACCAAAAGGGTTTTAGCACTGTCACCTGTTTTCACCTGCCATAGCTAAGAAATACTAAGCTGTTCCGCATTTAAACTGTATAACTTAAATAAGTCTAACTCTTGTGGGGTGGGCATCCCTGCCCGCCCTAATATTTAAATTAGATGAGTTTTAG
>RDYJ01000163.1 GCA_004293145.1 Nostocales cyanobacterium
ACTCTATCTACTGTAATTACATCTTCAGGATTAAAGTTATCTAAAAAAGAAGTAGATTGGGTACTAATTAAAATTTGTGTATGATAGGAAGCCTTACCAAAAATCGCCGCTATAATATTTAACGCATAAGGATGTAAACCCAATTCCGGTTCATCAACAATAATTAATTTTGGTAGTTCATCTTCTGGTTGCAACAACAAAGTAATTAAACAAATAGCACGCAATGTACCATCCGAAAATTGATGAGATCCGAAAACTTGATCTGAGCCTTTTTCCCGCCAGTTGAGAATAACATTATTACCTCTAGGTACAAGGTCAAAATCATCAAAAAATGGGGCAATCAAACGAATTGTTTTCACAATACGCTGATAGGCTATATTATGATCTTCGCGGAATCTAAGAAGTAATGCGGCTAGATTTCCAGCATCAGGCATGAGCGAATGATTATCACCAACATAACAGGATTGACGAACTGCGGCAGTAGAAGATGTATCATGAAAGTGGTACACACGGCATCGGTTAAGCAAAAATTTTATCACCTGAGATGTTTGCATACCTCCCTCCGATGCTTCGTTGATTTTCGTCTCCTGATGTCCTGCACCTAATGAGTCCTCTGTTGGGAACAATTCCCCATTTCCCCAACTAATCATGTCTTCTAAGGTCAATGTCTCTTCGGCAAAAATCAGCGTATCCCCTGCTGCATGAAACAATCGCAGATTATATATATAGTGTCCATCACGAAACTTGAACTTTAGTCGCGCCTCTATTTGCGGTGTTATCTTAGCTCCAAAGTGTAACAGAGATTGAGCGTAACCGGATATGCCAATATATTGTTGAAGCCGTCCAGCCATCATCTCATTTAACATCTTAAAAAAGGAAATGAGATTACTTTTACCTGCTCCATTAGCTCCAATTAATATATTTAAAGGACGCAATTCAAGATCCATAGTTTTAATGGACTTGAAACCGTTGAGAATTACTCGTTGCAGCATGGTTAAAAATTAGTATTTATGCAGAATTTTTCCATATAACGTCTATGTCTAGCTATTATACAGACTTTCATTATTCAAACGAGCAATTGTAAGAAGATTGTTTTAAAATTTAATCCGCCTATAAATTTCATTCATAGGAAGTTCTACATTTAAACTGTGCAGAAAAACTGACATATCAATCTGATCATAAACTTGCAATTGCCAAAGATTATTATTTTGCTCTTCCTGTTTATAATAATGCTCAATATAAGGTTCAGTTTGACTAACAATCACATACTCACAAAAGCTAGAAAGAGAGCGATATTTTCTGAATTTCTCTCCTCTATCATAACCTTCAGTAGAAGGTGAAAGAACTTCAATAATTAGTAAAGGATTGAGAATTTCATCAGTGCGATTATTATTAAATTCCGGTTCACCATTAATCACCATAACATCTGTATAAGTTCCATGATTAAAATCAGGAATCCAAACCCGCAAATCACTACCATAAAAACGAAAATCAGTATCTCTGAGTAAAAAACCCAAATAAATTAATATATTACTAGCGATCGCACTATGAACTTCTGAACCTCCAGGCATAACAATAATCTCTCCATTACAATATTCATGGCGTTCTTCTGCTGTTTCCTCCATCGCTCGATACTCATCTGGAGTGAAGTGAGTTTTTGTTGCATCTGAGTCCAGGTTTGGCGGGTTAGTTTGAGCAATAACCACAATTGCACCTCCTCAATGATTAGACCTGAGACGATTATCGCCTAAATACATAAAATCAACCTAACTGAAAGGCGATATCTAGTCCAAAAAAAAGCCAATATCATAAATATTGTTACGTCAAAATCGCTCCACCCATTAACCGCGCATACCTATACTGCAACTCATCCTTCATTAACGGCCAACGCGCTAAACTTGCATCCGTATCAATTACCTTCTCTGCTGCTTGTCGCGCTAACAGCAAAATGTCCTCATCTTCCACCAAACTCGCTAAAGTAAAATCTGCTACCCCTGATTGACGAGTTCCCATCACTTCCCCAGGACCACGAAAACGCATATCCATTTCCGAGATAAAAAACCCATCCTGGGACTGTTCCAACACCTTCAACCGTTGTTGAGCATCCGCACTTCTAGAACTACTCATTAATAAACAATAAGACTGTGCTGCACCCCGACCTACACGCCCACGTAATTGATGTAATTGCGATAAACCAAATCTTTCCGCGTGTTCAATTAACATCACCGTGGCATTAGGCACATCTACACCCACTTCCACTACAGTAGTAGAAACTAAAATCTGCGTTTCATTATCCCGAAATTTGGTAATTGCTTCATCCTTTTCTGCTGAACTCATACGTCCATGCAATAAGCCAACTTGAAAATCAGGAAAAACGCTTTCTTGTAATTTTTGATGTTCATCAACAGCGGAACGCAAATCTAACTTTTCTGACTCTTCTACCAACGGTAAAACCACATATATTTGTCTACCTTGGGCAACTTCTCGCCGCATTAAATCATAAGCTTTTGGTCGTTGTTGACCAGTCAATAAAGTGGTTTGAATTTGTTGTCTTCCTGGTGGTAATTCATCAATTTGACTCACATCTAAATCACCATGTACTGTTAAAGCTAAAGTTCGAGGAATAGGAGTTGCAGTCATAGTTAAAACATGAGGTTGTTCGCCTTTTTGTTGTAACTTTGCTCTTTGTTGCACACCAAAACGGTGCTGTTCATCAATAACAACTAAACCTAAACTTTGAAAATTGACTTTATCTTGAATTAAGGCGTGAGTTCCTACTAATAAAGGTAATTCACCTGTTTCTAACTGAGCATGAATTTCTCGCCTTTTGGCTATTTTCGTCGAACCTGTTAATAGTTCAACTGGCAAATGTAGCAGGTTAAACCAACTAACTAACTTGCGATAATGTTGTTCTGCTAATACTTCCGTGGGAGCCATCAAAGCTGCTTGATAACCGGATTGAATTGCAGCTAAAATCGCCACTACAGCTACCACAGTTTTACCTGAACCCACATCACCTTGAACTAAACGATTCATGGGTGTAGGTTTTTGTAAATCATTAAGAATATCGTTAATAACTCTTTGTTGAGCGCCTGTAAATTTAAAAGGCAGGATTTCGTTAAATTGTTCTAATAATTTGCCCTTCGGTGCAAGAACGGCGCTGGTTTGAATTGCTTTAGCTTTTTTCTGACGTTGTAATAAACCAACTTGCAAATAGAAAAATTCATCAAATACCAAACGCCGACGGGCAGATTTTAAAGTATCACTATCTTTAGGAAAATGAATATTGGCGATCGCATCCTTCAATTCCATTAAATCATATTTTTTCCGCAACCCACTGGGTAAAGGATCTTTCAAATGCGCCGCCGCAGGTAAAGCCGCAATTACAGATTGTCTGACCGTATTTGCTACCACTCCCTCAGTTAAAGCATAAATTGGCACAACCCGGCCAATAGTCAGGGAATCAATTGCATCTCCTGGATTTGCTAACACTTCCAATTCTGGATTATCCAAAGTTAAACCATATTTACCACCTTTTACCAACCCACAAGCCGCCAACACACTACCTACAGCATAGCGACGTTTTAAACTTTCCTGCCAAGCGCGACTACTAAAACGCGCCCCAGCATAAAAACGACTAACTTTAATTTGCCCTGTATTATCATTCAGCAACAGTTCTAAAATTGATAATTTCTTATTTTTAGGACTATTGAAACAATTACAACGCTTCACGGTTGCAATGATAGTTACTGTTTCACCTCCCTGTAATTCTTTAATATTGACTTGACGTGCATAATCAATATGATCACGAGGATAATAAAACAGCAAATCACGCACAGTCAGTAAATCCAACCGTGCCAAATTTTCAGCTTTTTTAACGCCAATCTCTGGCAAATCACTGAGTTTTTGGTCAATTTTAGGAGCTAGTTTTTTACTTACTTCGGCAACAATTGGGGTTGTGAGATTGATAGTTTTACTTGGATATATTCTCCCCTGCTCCCCCTCCTCTAGTTCTTGCTGTAATTGGTAGAGGTATCTTCTGACTTCTGCTACTAAGTGTTGCCTTGCTTCCACTTCCAGATTGGGATAACTGGCAAATTGCATTGCTATTTCGTGCCAGCGCGAGCGTTCTTTTGGTGGCAAAGCTTGGGGGAATTTCCCAAAAGTCAAACTGAGAAATTCACTGAAGCGGTATTGCTTACCCACCAAATCTGTAAACCCAGATTCGGCCTCTACTGCCAAAGCTTTATGCAATCTTATCCAATCGGGTATGTCATTATTCATTGGTCATTAGTCATTGGTAAAAACCTTTTCCTTGTCACGTATCACCGACAATTAGTCTTCAAACCAACTAGCACGCCACGCAGCCTCTGCTTCTGCAACTTTGAGTTCTCGCTGCTTTTTTTGATACTCTCGTCCCACTTTATTTAGTTGCAATAAAATACTACGAATTTGCTTCCGTCCTGATAAAAGTGTGGTATCTGCAAATTCAATGTCTCCTAGTCGCAGGTTCAGGGTCATCAGCTGTGTCAAGCTAGAATTTTCTGATTCCTGATCATTACTGATTTCAATTACTAAGTTTAATAAATTGGGTGGACCTGGTATCACTTCAGCCGCAGCTTCTGAAGCAGCAGCAGCCGCAGCTGCTAAAATTGGTTCTGGCAATTTTTTGGGTAAAATTCCCACCTTTTGTAATAAAGAATTAGCATCTTGAGAAACTTTTTTGAGTGTATCTTGAATTCCTTCCTCCAAATCCTGATGCCATTCTGCTAGTTCTATGGGGTTGGTAGTATCTAAATATTTCTGGCTTTCGAGTTTTGATGACAGAGGGTTTTCACTCTCTTCTATTTCCTCATGTTGCTCTACTTCTTCAATTTCCTCATCTTTCTCAGTGTCTCCACCTTGAATATAAACAAGCAGCTGATTAGCACCTTTTTGACCTAATTTGCGAATCCCTTGTTGTAATTGTTGCCGCTGATTCAATGACAGGTTGAGAAACTTATCGGCATATCCCTGAGTACAAAGGTGATAAGCTGCTAAGATTAACTGTTTCTGTAAAGCTTCTCCCAGGATAGTTAAATAACTGGCATAATTACTGTGGAGTTCTATAGCGATCGCTGTAATCGCCTGTTTTATTGCTGTAATATCTCGTTCTATGCGCTCAATTGCTCTAGCCATATTTTCCCCTTTTCTCCACCTGAATTTTATTTTGCTACAAATTTACAATTTGCAGTGAAAATAATTATCCAGATGATCTAGAGTTTTGGATTAATCCAATTGTAACTGCCAATAAAATACAGGCCAGCAAAATTTGCTAGACCTGTGATTTTAAAGTTATCAGTTATCAGACTCATTAGTAGCTAAAGTACCATAAAATCTGATAAATGTCCACTGTCTACTCACTCATCGCTAAATTACTTAGCGCCTATTTGAGCAGCTACTTCTTCAGCAAAGCTAATCTCTTGTTTTTCAATGCCTTCACCTAGCACATAGCGCACAAAGCGATGTACTTGGATCTCTTCACCTACTGTCTTTTGAACTTGCTTCACCAACTCTTCTACAGAAATACTTTGATCACGGATGTAAGGCTGATCTAACAAAGTCATTTCTTTTAGACGTTTGTCAATCCGACCTTGAACAATCTTTTCTTTGATGTTCTCAGGTTTGTTCCCCAAGTCATCCTTGCCCATTTCGATGTCTTTTTCTTTTTTGACAACTTCGGCCGGAATTTGGTCTACACTGACATACTCGACATTGGGACAAGCTGCAACTTGCATCGCTGCATTTCTAGCCAAGTTTTGGAATTCTTCATGAACCGCAGCTGCACCAGTTTGAGTATTGAGTTCAACCAATACACCAACTCGTCCACCAGTGTGAATGTAGCTGTCTACTACCCCTGGTGTGGCAGCAACAGAAAAATTGACAATGCGACGCACCTGAATATTTTCACCCAGGGTAGCGATGACTTGCTTAATGGCTTCGTCTACAGTAACATCGGCATTTTCAATATAGGGTTGAGCCAACAAAGACTCAACACTATTAGCCGTTGCTGCTTGTTGTGCCAGGTTTTTAACTAAAGATTTAAAAGCCTCGTTACGGGCAACAAAATCGGTTTGACAGTTGACTTCTATCAGTACACCTACTTGGCCACCGGGCTGAATGTAGGTGTCTACTAGACCTTCGGCAGCGATGCGATCGCTTTTTTTACCCGCAGTAGCAATACCTTTTTTGCGTAGCCAGTCGATGGCTTCTTCAATATTGCCTTCAGTTTCTTTCAGCGCCTTTTTGCAGTCCATCATGCCCGCACCGGTTTTTTGGCGTAGCTCTTGGACGAGTTTTGCAGATATTTCCGCCATGTTGCCTCAATTCCGTTTCAAGTTTCAATACTCAATTACTTTAACCAGTAATTGTCACTACAGGAGTTCCAGGTGTGATGACTTTCAGGGTTAAGCGCATTACTCAACCCCTAGTAAATCAATCAGTGTTTATGATTCTTCTTCGTCGTCAGGAATGAACGAATCAGTGTACTCACTTTCATCGTAGTCGTAATCTTCCTCAGCGCCCTCGTAATCTTCGTAATCCCCTTCTGCTTCTAGCTGACCATGACGGCCTTCATAAATAGCATCTGCTAATTTGCCAACAATCAGCTTAATTGATCTGATTGCGTCATCGTTGGCAGGAATGGGAATATCTACTACATCTGGGTCACAATTTGTATCCAGCATGGAGACAATAGGAATACCCAATTTTTCACATTCTTGAACTGCGTTATATTCCCGCTTCTGATCAACAATGATTACCACATCGGGGACTTTCCGCATATTTTTAATCCCGCCCAAGTATTTTTGCAGCTTGGTCATTTCCCGACGCAGCATTGACGCTTCTTTCTTGGGTAATAAATCTAGTGCGCCGTTTTCTTCCCGACGTTCTAAATCTTTCAGACGGTCTGCTCTGGTTTTGATAGTAGCCCAGTTGGTGAGCATTCCACCCAACCAACGTTGGTTAATGTAGTGAGAACCACAACGGGTAGCTTCTTGAGCAATAATCCCTGCGGCTTGGCGCTTTGTACCAACAAACAAGAATTTTTTTCCTTGTTCTGCTTGAGTCCGCATATAGTTGTAAGCATCATCCATCAACTGGGCGGTCTGCACCAAATCAATGATATGTACACCATTGCGGGAAGTGTAGATGTAGGGAGACATCTTTGGGTTCCAACGTCGGGTTTGATGCCCAAAGTGAACACCTGACTCCATCATCTGAGCCAAAGAAACGACTGGCATATTTTCTTACTCCTATTCGGGTTAAACCTCCACCCAGGTGCATTTCCATAACGGAAACACCCGAATTCCCGGATGTGCGGATTTTAGACAACTGTTCTAGGGTAGCACAATTCTGGTGATTTTTTAGGTCAAGCTAGATTTTTTTAATGCTGGCGTAGGTTTGCTGAACAACAAATTTATAAACTAAAAGAAAAAAATAGAGTCATAAAATAAATAATTCTATGAATATAGCATCAGCATTCATTTACAATAAAAAATATAAACTCTGGTTAATTGGAGAGCTAAATATCATGTTAAAAATCGAACCACCTACCGCAATTGATTTTGATCCTGCAATTGTGGCTAAAGATAAAAATGAACAATCTATTTTGATGATAGATGTGAGATTTTCTGCCATGTATTCTTCCCCG
>RDYJ01000263.1 GCA_004293145.1 Nostocales cyanobacterium
TCTCTTTCCGTGATATTCACAAATGGTACTATATAAACCCGGTTGTTCTTTTGCACCCCAAGCATGAAGTACCTGTAATTTAAAATTTGTTTTGGGATCATAGTGCATTTCTCCACAACTAAAACGCCGTATCCATTGATCCAATAAACTAATCATTAAATCATATAAGGAACGGGTAAAAAATACTAAGGCAATATCCCAATCTGGATGTTTTAAGTGCATACTGGCGGCTTTTTGGCAAAGTAAAACCGTTTTTCCTGAACCTGCAATACCGCGAATACGTTGGGGACCTGGGGGAATTTCTTTACCTATATGTTCCTGTTGTAAATCTATTTCATAGAGTTTTTCTCGTAAACTATCAATGACACTAGAACGGGTTTTTCCTGTGGTGGAAACTCGCTCACGGGGAGGTTTACGTAATACGGGAGTACCGCCAACTACTGAAAGTAATAATTCCCAATCTTTATCTTCGATATTTTCACCGGGAATGATAATATTAGCCTGGTTAATTGTTTCTATTAAACCAACTTTTCCCAATTGATCTTGAAAAATAATTGACGGAATATCTGGTAATTGATCAAAACCTTTTTCTTGCCATTGTTGTGATGTAATTTGTGGTAATGCAATGAGAACTCGACCGTTAATTTTTCTCCATAATGCTGGTTCTCGATCACTATAGGATATAATTGCTCGCAGTTGATGTTCTGCTATTTGATAGGGATTAACTTCGGTAAAATCACTATTTTGTAATTGCCAATTCTGCCCATTAATATTAGTAATTTGGTCAAGGAAAATTAAAGCTTTTATCGGGGAGTTGGCCCCAAAAAATGCCAACGCCCAAAAAACCCGGTATCTTCGCTCCGGGATTTAGCTTGCTACTAGAAAACCGCTATCACCCGCAGGGGGTGACGGTTTCTACTGTTAGCTGTTGCGGGCGATCGCACAAACTCTATTTTGTAGAGAGCGCTTAGAGGCGAGTAGCGTTTCTCCAGGCGGGTTTAGTTGCGATTTTTGTGCAAAACCGGGCTTTTACAGCGAGGTTTATTTGTACTAGGAACCCGACAGAATCTTTAGGTAAGCTTCTACTGTGTTCGACAAGCCCATTTCTAACGCTTCCGCAATTAAAGCGTGACCGATCGAGACTTCTAGTATATCAGGAATAGAGCAAAACTTAGCTAAATTTTGCCAATTTAGATCGTGTCCGGCATTCACTCCCAAACCTACAGATTGAGCCGCTTTAGCTGCTAAAACATACTGTTGAAAAACAGATTCTACATTCCCTTCAC
>RDYJ01000056.1 GCA_004293145.1 Nostocales cyanobacterium
GATACAGTGCTACCAGAAATTACTGCTGAGGAATTAATTTCAGATATTGGTGTGGATATCCAAGAAACTCCAATTTTGGAGAATCTGGATACAGTGCTATCAGAAATTACTGCTGAGGAATTAATTTCAGATATTGGTGTGGATATCCAAGAAACTCCAATTTTGGAGAACCTGGATACAGTGCTATCAGAAATTACTGCTGATGAACCACCAACTTCAATGACTGAGAGTTTTAGCACTGCTGATGAATTGATATCTAGAAGTGGAGAAAGATTAATCTTAGATTTAGATCCTGATAGTGACACAGAAGGAAATCCCATTGTAGAGAATTGGGAGGCAGTGCTTTCACAATTAAGGGCTAGAGAACTTTCAGTGGCAATGACAGATGCCGAGGAATTACTGACGGAGAGTGCTGATGAAGTTGATGAACTGTATGCCAGTTTGTTTGGTGGTGCAGATGTGATTAACTCCGGGGAAACTGATTCTTTACCCGTGGTAACAAGTGACTTATCTACTGATGGAATTGACGAAAGTATGCCAGCGTCAACAGTCATGCCAGAGCCACAAAATGAAGATTTGCTGGTGTCATCAGATCCCAGAGAAGAAGAGGATTTAAATCTTGCAGATCAGGTAGTGCAGAGTGATAATACTTTATCAGAAATTACGGCTGTGGTTGTTGAAACGACAGAGCAACCTGCTGAGTTGTGGGAAAAATCATTATTACCAGAGGATACCCAATCAGAAGCTGAATTTGCCAGTATTTCTACATTAATTGACTCTCACCCAGATAGTAGTGATACCATCACCGTCTTGACTGATTTATTGGTTGATGTTAGCAGAGAAAAACAAGTTGAAGAAGTTTTATTTGTTGAGGATGAGCCAGAAATATCAACCCTAGAGACTCCCATTGTCACGTCTTATGTGGAAGAATCTACAGAGGATCAGGATTTACTTGTAGCTAATTACATTCAGGCTTCACCACAAGAAAATCTACTGTCTTTAGAAAATACAGAAATGCCGATGCAAGGTGTACCGAATATTGTTCTAGATGAAGCCCAGTTGCAACAATTGGATCGAGATTTAGAAAATTTTGATTGGCGGTTAAATTCTGAATTGGTACAGTCCACAAATTTAGAAATTTTCCCAGATACAGTATCTGATAGTGAGGATATTCTCGATCTAGAAATGTTTTTACCCGCATCTCCTAGCAGCGCAGCCACAGAGAATATACCATTAGCTGCTGTTTTGGATCTGGATATACCTCAAACCGAAAAAAAAAAGGAAGGCACAAAATCAGTACCAGAAACTGTTGTGCTTGCCGATAAAAATTTAGATGATAATTTAAGTGATAATTCTCCGTTGAGTGTTAAAGACCCAGACTCAGTTTGGTATTTAGGAATTGATTTAGGTACAACTGGTATTTCTGCGGCTTTATTGGATCGTTCCCGTTTGGTTGTGTATCCGATTTACTGGTCAACAGAAAATCAAGCAGGTGATGCTGCTTTTGAAAAATCATTTCGTTTACCTGCCGAAGTTTATCTACCTACGGCTTCCATACCTCAATCAGAAACTGAAAGCACGGAAAATGAGCAGAAAATACCTGCGACAGTGGCACAGAATCAATCTCGCTCCACACCTGCACCGAGACAAAATCTTTACTCTGCCCATTTAAAGCCTTTCTTACAGATAGCGATTCCTTACAAAAGTAGACAGCAGAAATGGGAACCGGTTTTGCAGTTAAATGAATTTTCAGCAGGTCCATTAATTTGGGTGGTGCGATCGCTTTCTAAATTACTGTTAACTCTCAAGTCAGAGCAAATAAGTACAACTCCGGCTTTAATTGCTCATGGGGTGGGGATAGATACCCAAGAGTTCTTTGACATTATCAATAATATTGCTGGTGTTATTTGTACCTGTCCATCTACTTGGTCAGAACAATATCGCTTCAATGTCCGGGAAGCCATACTCACTAGTCAGCTTGTGTCCCATCCCCAACATATATTTTTTGTGGAGGAAGCGATCGCTAGTTTGCTACCAGAACTTGATCTGGGGAATTTGAACTTTGTGCAGTTGCATGAAAATCAAGGTTTGCGTCCTTTAAAAACTAGCGAAAGTCCTCTACAGGGCAACACATTGGCGCTGAATATTGGTGCAACTGCCACAGAAATGGCACTGGTTGATTTACCGACAGACCTGAGCCAATTAACTTATAGAGATTTCATGCTCCATAGTTTTGCCTATGCTGGTAAGGCAATTGAGCAGGATATTATTTGTCAGTTATTGCTACCACCAAAATCTCATCAACCCCGTGGCAGGTTAAAAGCTAATGGTAAGACTGCCAGTAATTCTTGGCATTGGCAATCTTCAATTCCTGGTTTAGACCAAATACAGTGGTCTAGTTTGAGTTTGGAAGCCTTAGAACTACCACGAGTTGGGGAACCGGATCTACCAGCCCGTATCCGCTTGCAGCAAAGGTTAGAAAGTTCTTTGTTAGGACAAGGATTGTTAGATGCGGCGTTGGCTTTGAAGTTAATTTTGCAACATCAAGAATCTTTCACTTTGGAATTAGCTGATCAATGCTGGGTATTACAACGACGAGATTTAGAAAGCCAGGTTTTTGTTCCTTATGTCCGTCGTCTCAACCGGGAACTGAATAAATTATTAGTCGCTCGTGGTGTCCCCACGGAGGCTATTAATCAAGCAATTATCTCTGGTGGGGTGGCTTCCGTCGGTACAATCAACCGTTGGTTAAGACAAAAACTCCCTAACGCCAAAATTATTCAGGATTTATATTTGGGTGAAAATGGCGCTCCTCATTGCAGTCGGGTAGCTTATGGTTTGGCTATGTTACCTCTGCATCCCCAGGTTTTAGAAACATCCAGACAACAGTATACAGATTACTTCTTGTTTTCTGAATTGCTGAATATTCTACCTGATAGTTTGGGTGGTGAAACTATGCGTTCCCTCTCTTTTGGTGAAGTGCTGCAATTATTTGAAAGTCGTGGTATTAATACCCGCATTTGTCAACAACGGTTGTTGGCTTTCTTGGAAGGTGAATTACCAGCGGGTTTAATTCCTTCAGAACATTCAGATTTCTTTGATGCTATATCTGTCCCAGATGGAAACCCAACATCTTTAAACTCGATGTGGTTGGCGAAAAACTCTCAGGAAAATCCTGATTATCAGGCGATCGCATCCGCACCACTGTTTCAGAAACAAGGCAATCTTACTTATCGTCCCAATGCTCAACAACTTCAGTTTTTACGTCGCTATCTGGATGCTATCAAAGCCAGTACGCAGCAATCACTGGAAGAACCCTATGCGGTTAATTTTGCCTTAGCCGTAAACCCTCAACATTAATAAAATCAAAAAACATCTTCCGTTGGGAAGATATTAGCGGTTCTCTAAAAGATTTATAGATATCTTCACTGAACCTTGATGATCACGCCTACTCTAAACGAGAAACACTATTTGCTCAAGAGTGGGCGTATATTTTTAACTGTAATTTTGCACAGTGATTTTGTAGCTTCTTGATAAAAAAACATCAAAAATTTATAATTGCATCCCTTAATTAAAAGATTCTATAAACTTCTGAGATTTTGCGTTTTCATACCTAGAAAATTACATACAATTCTATTGTATCTATATTTAATACAACTCAAACTATTTTCTATCTTTAGATAGATGTAAACAGTTGAATATGTCATTATCTACTCTGAATACTCAAACAAAAAATTACACTGTAGCTAATGTAGGAGTTGTCAATCATTTTCATCTGATTGATTTATCAACTCAGTGCATCCACCCTTCAGTCGCCAATAATACAAAAAGATTAATTGACATACTTGGAGCAATAATTGGGTTAATCATTACATCTCTGGTGGTAGTTCCTGTAGCAATTATTACTTTATTCTCTGATCCAGGTCCAATATTTTATTCTCAAATCCGCTGTGGTTTAAATGGACGCACATTTCGGATCTGGAAATTTCGTTCTATGGTGGTTAATGCCGATAAACTTAAATCGCTGGTAAAAAACCAAGCCAAAGGTAACATCTTTAAATCTACTGATGATCCTCGTATTACTCCTCTGGGTAAGTTCTTGCGGCGCAGTAGTTTAGATGAACTACCCCAATTTTGGAACGTTTTAATGGGAGACATGAGTATAGTTGGTACTCGTCCTCCCACTCCTGACGAAGTAATCAACTATGCACCGCATCACTGGGAAAGGTTGCGAGTCAAACCAGGTATTACTGGAGAATGGCAGACTCATGGACGTTCCAATATTAAGGATTTTGAAACTATTGTGAGCATGGATTTAGACTATCAGCGTAAATGGTCTATTACTTATGATTTGATGTTAATTTTTAAAACCATTTGGGTCGTATTGGATAGAAAAGGCGCTTATTAATAGGGAATAGGGAAGAAAGAAACTAATGACTAATGACTAATGACTAATGACTTTTTAACCTTTAACACCACTACCAGTATCTGTAGGGACAATAAAGCGTTGTAAAAACAAAAATAACAGTAAAACTGGTGCAATAGAAATTACTGAACCAGCTGCGACTAATCGCCAATCTAGGGAAAAAGTACCTGCTAATTTAGAAACGCCTAGAGGCAAAGTATATAAACTCTCATCTTGGATGACAATTAAAGGCCATAAAAAGTCACTCCAAGCACCAATAAACACAAAAATAGCTAGGGTTATAAGTGCTGGACGAATAGCGGGCAACATCACAAACCACCACAATCCTAACTCAGAACTGCCATCCATGCGGGCGGCTTCTTCTATTTCTTTAGGGACTCCGATAAAAGCTTGTCGTAATAAAAAAATCCCAAAAGCTGAAGCTAAACTGGGAAAAATCATCCCTAAATAACTATTAGTTAAGCCTAGCTGTACTGTCAAAATATATAAGGGAATCATCACGATTTGAAAGGGAATCATAATTGTGGAAACGATAGCAATAAAGATTCCGTTTCTGCCTACAAATGATAATCTTGCTAAAGGATAAGCAGCTAAAGCACAAAATAGTAAATTCAATCCTACAGTCAATAAAGAAACTAGAATACTGTTATATAAATATTGCCCAAAAGGTAGAGATTGCCAAACACGAGAGAAATTATCTAAAGTCGGTTGACTTGGCCATAACTGTGGTGGTGACTGTAAAATACTTTCTGTCGGTGATTTCAAAGCTGTACTAATTAGCCATAGTAGGGGAAAAAGAGTCAGGAGTGCGATCACTGCCAAAACTCCATACATAACTAAAATTTGGATTCGTGATTTTTTTAAATTCATAAAACCTACAGGTAAAAACTTAGTAGTTATAAGTAATTTAGGACTTACGCACAAGCAACTGAAAACGAACCACGAAGGCACGTTCGCGTAGCGTGCCGATAGCTTGCGTAGCGACGTAGGAGCTATAGGCATAGGAAAGAGAGTTTGAGAGGTATTTTGCGTAAGTCCTGTAATTATAATTTCGCGCTGATAGAGGGTTGCACTTTTTATTTTTTGGTGGTATGCTGGCTTTATGCAGCATAAATAATCGGGTGTAGCTTGCTTTAAAAATTTTACAAACACTCCATTATATTAGAATAGTACCGCGACCCCGGCGAAAAGTCAACACCCCCAGAAAAAAAATGGCGCGGCGGGAAGGAAAAAATTGGTAACATTTCTCCACAATTACCAGTTACACTGTTGCAGACAAAATTTCCTGGGCTTGTTGGATATTTTGGCGGACAGAATTGGCTGAAGTTTGCAAAGCGGTCTTTTCTTGATCATTGAGAGTTAATTCTAAAATCTTCTCAATTCCACCACATCCTAAACGACAAGGAACACCAATCACGACATCATTTAAACCATATTCACCTTGGAGATAAGCAGCAACTGGCAAAAAGCGGGACTGATTTAATATGATTGATTCTACCATCACAGAAGTGGCCGAAGCAGGAGCAAAAAAAGCGCCACCTGTGTGCATTAATTCCACAATTTCTGCACCACTGTTGCGGGTTTTTGCGACTAAACGTTCAATTGTGGCTGCATCTAATAATTCTGAAATGGGAATACCATTGACTGTGGCATAACGGGCTAAAGGAACCATCAAATCGCCGTGGCTGCCTAAAACCATCGCGTTGACATCCGCAGGTAAAACCCCTAATTCTAAAGCGATGAAAGTCTCAAACCTAGCAGAGTCTAAGACTCCAGCCATTCCCATCACTAGATTTCTAGGTAAACCTGTAGCTTGCCAAGTTAAATAGGTCATCACATCTAAAGGATTGGTGACAACCATAAAAATAGCATGAGGAGAATGGGCGATCGCATTTTTGGCAGCATCAACCACAATTTTGGCATTAATTTGCAGCAAATCATCCCGACTCATGCCCGGTTTGCGGGGAAAACCAGCGGTAATGACGACAATTGCCGAATTAGCCGTATCCGCATAATTATTAGTACCGATAATTTGTCGATTATGTAATTCTAATCCCCGTGCTTCTAACAAATCTAAAGCTAAACCTTGAGGCATTCCCTCGACAATATCCAATAACACCACATCAGCGATATTTTTCTCTGCAATGCGTTGGGCTAAAGTGCTACCAACCCTACCTGCACCCACAACAGTCACACGGGGAGATTTACATGAAGTGGGTGAAGAAAGTGAATTAGACATAATTTTAATTTCTCTATAATTACGATTATGCAATTATTGTCGGGTGGATTAGTAAAAACATAACCCACCCGGCTGTTGATTTTCGAGCTAAAGCGCAACTCCGAACTGAAATGAACTGTATTTGTTAGGCAAATTCTTCCAATTGTTCCAACTTTAACCAAATATTTGGTGTTGGCACTTTTCCAAACTTAACCAAAGCGTAATCACCCTTGATATCTACCACTTCTCCTTGACTTTCAAACAAATAGGCAGGAAAGCGAGAATCACTAGCTTTAGCTTCTACACTATTTTCTAACTTTTCGCGGATAGCGCGAACCATATTTCCTTTTTTAACTGCCATAAGTTCCCCTCAAAAATTGATCAACACTTTTATTCAGGATTCTATCTTGCACCAAGAGGCAAAGTGAAAATTTTTTTCCTTCAATCAAATAGCCGCCTACTATTGAGCAAGCGGTTTTGGAGAAAATTTATATTTTATAGCTGGATAGTTCTTCCTTATCAATTTAATCATAACAAAATAAAAATGACTTGTCAAGCCTAATATTCTTTTTTAGCGGCGAACCGGAGAAATAAAAAACGCCTACTTAGATACTTAGATATGATTTCAGGTTAATGAGGGATAAAATGTCAGAACAAAGGCTTGCTAATAGCTTCCTGTTCCCTGACCCCTGCTTAACTTTGACACTGAGAACAAAAATGAGTAGAACGCCCGCCTAACTTAATACGCATAATGATATTTCCACAAACTTTACAAGGTTCTCCAGTGCGGTTATAAACCCAAGCTTCACCGCCATAATTACCGTTAATGCCTTTAACATTAAGAAAATTACTAAAAGTTGTGCCACCAGCGGCGATACTTGCGGATAAAACTTGAATTATGGCTGTTCTTAAAGGTTCGATTTGTTTGTTGTGTAAATCTGTACAGAGGGTTGTGGGTAAAATACCGCTTTTAAACAAAGCCTCATCAGCATAAATATTACCCAATCCTGCAACCATCGACTGATCTAACAGGGCTGTTTTAATGGGACGACGGGATTTTTGCAGTTTATTTGCTAAATACTCAACGGTGAAATCTGGTGAAAAAGGGTCTACTGCTAGTTTTGCTAAACCTGTGATAATAGTTTCCACGGGCGTATTACCAGGAACATACCACATTTGCCCGAAAGTGCGCTGGTCAACAAAGCGTAGTTCTTGTTGTTCCCCAAAAAATAATCTTACCCTTGTGTGTTTGTGTAAGGGTTCGTTTTTGTCTAACCATAATAATTGACCGGTCATTCGCAGATGAACACCCAACCAGGAAGATGGGGAGAGTTCAGCTAAAAGATATTTACCACGACGATGCCAAGATTTTATGGCAGTTCCGTTCAGGTTTTCTATAAATTCATCAATAGAAAAGGGGTAGGCGATGGTGCGTTGTAGCAGCACATCTCCCCCCGTAATTTCTTGACTGAGGGTTAATTGATTTAAACCTCGTCGGACTGTTTCAACTTCAGGCAGTTCAGGCATTTACAGAGTAATGAGTGCTGGGTGTTGAGTTGAGAGTAATACCTCAACAATAAATTAAGGATGTGGAATCAGCATTTAACAGTTTACTGCTTTTTCCTATTTTTATACTCTCCACTGATTACACAGCACTCAAAACGGTGATGTTGCTTACTTTTTAGCAGCTGCCTTAGCTTTGGGTGCTTCGACTTCGATTAATTCATCTACAGCGAAGTTATTGGTATTGATCCCGGAGTAATTGACGTTAGAAAAACGGACAATTACAGGGTACTTGATACCGCTTTGATCGACAGTAGCGACTGTTCCTACATCTTGAAACCAGTAGGACTCGGGGCGGAGAATGCGTACTTTAGAGCCACGTTGAACCATGATTATTTTCCCTTTGAATGATCAATTGAGAATAAATTAGGGCTAATTGTCTTCAGTCTACAACTCTATCGTGTGTGGTCAAGCTTCTGAATAAAATCTTAACGGCTTTCACAGCTACTCTCATCCTTACCAGTTTCACCGGCTTACCGGCTGCTTTCTCCTGATCAAGAAACATCCCCAACTCTTTCAATAGTGGGTTAGTTCTCCGCCGGGCGGGTTCGACTGCACTAAAAACCCATTGCCATAAAGAACGACGGCATATAGCCGACCCGCCACTAACTTTAGATTTAGAAATATCACCGGATGATTCCTGAGAGGGTGCAACCCCTAAGGCTTTCTGAAAGCGCCGCAGTGATAAGTGGCGCTTGGTGGGATTACCAGATTTTCTACCCTTCCTGATTTTGATAATCGGTTTACCATCCTCACCTAAGAAATTTTCGAGGGGGAAGATTTGGGAGATGATGACAGCTTGAAGGCGATCGCCAAAATTGAATTTCTGGAAAACTTCACGGTATGACTTAAACCGTTCATTGTTAAGCAGTTCAAGCAGTTCACTGGTAATAGTTTCCTTTTCCCTGTGAATGCTGCAAATGCGCTGCGCGTGAAATTTCACTGAATCAGTTAAACCCAGTCCGGCGGATTCTTTATACAGCCGATCATATTTTTTTGACTCTCTCTCCCCAGCTAACCATCCCCACATTAACGGCACTTGTCCAGGAACTTTGGAAACTGAATGAACTAATGCAATTTCTGGAAATTGCCATGCCAAATCCTGACGTACACGATTGATTATGGGAGACCTAATTCTGGAAAGATGATTGCTTCTCAATACCAGTTCCCTAATTCTGGAAACAATGCGATCACGCACCTGGACAAACCGACTCAAGTCAGTCCCATAGTCGAATTGATAACAGGCCAGTGCTAAACTATCAGCATCATCATCCTTGTCAGGTAGCCCAAGGTGATTTTCGCGGTAGTTCCTCAACTGTTTATGCCCAACGAACCGCACCTCAACCCCGGCACGGGTCAAGTGTTCAACCCAAAATCTAGAATAATTAACCCCAGTTGGTTCTAGCAAAGCAACGTCTGCTTTTAAATTTCTCAGTCCAGTCAGTCCCGTTGGGTTGCATTCAAATTTATAGAACCGACATTCATAGTAAAATTCTCTGGGATTGTGTGGCTTTTCAGAAAGTAAGCAACACGAAACGCTAGACTTGGAAACATCCAACCCTATAACTCTAGTCATCGGTTTTTTAATTTTTAGGTGTGGTGAATTGTGTCTTACGCGCTTATGAATCACCCAAAGGCCAACGAGCCTGATTCAGTCTCAAAGCAATTCCAGTGTTTACAGCACTGGTGACACACATTTTTAAAACACCAATTAACCGAGCTTACGAAGACAAGAAAGCACTAAGCTTAATTCACTCTCAAAGCCCTAAGTTACTGGTGCTTTTTGCTGATTGGTTTGGACCCAATCCGCGACACACCAAGGGGTGTGTTTCGGCTACCGGGTCAGGTAGCCATCATCAGGCGGTTTTACATCACATCATCATCATCAAATTCTGCTTCAGCCACATCAGCAGATGCTAGAAGCGGTCGTAATGGGAATGATGGCGCGTCTGGGTTGAGTCCCTGTTTGCGTAAAAATTCGGCGGTTTCGTTCCAGGCTGTTTGAGCTTCAGCAAGTTTTGCTTCTAAAGCACGAACATCTTGCCTTAGCCGATAGCGTTGTTCTACGTGATCGTCGTAATTTTTGCCCAAACATTTTTGTGATTTTAGTCTTAGGACATCGAAGACTTTTTCAATATCGATATCTTCATCGTCTGTGACTTCAACGGTGAATTTTATTTCCTCTGATGAGGTATTGTAAATTCTATGCTCAAAACGGGCTTCAACTTGTTTAATTCTCATTTTGGTTAGGTTGTTGATTGTAACTTTCCAGAATTGTTTGGATGTGAGAGTTGATTTTTGAATCGGACCAGGATTCAATCTGATTTACAGCTTCTCTGGTGAATTTTGTGAGGATGGCCCGCTGGGAGATGTTACACAGACCAGAGATAAGTAAAGCCATACTTGAGCCGGCATGATTACCAGATAAAAGTCTAACTTTACTAATTAGTACATAATCATCGTCATAGGGTAGCAGGTGAGGTTTGGGTATTTTCATTGAGTTTTATTAATTCGGAAACAGCACCTTTTCCAGTTCCAAAATTATCCTCATAGGATTTTCTTATCCGCTGGATTTGTTCTGGGGATAATTGATTGACTCGCTTGGTGCTTATTTCAATTATGTGATCTGAAATTTCTTGTTGAGATTCTCCAGATAGGGACTGAATTATTTCAATAGCCAAGCCCAAAGCAAGGGATTGTACAGCGTGGTCTTGCTCGTGTATCAAGAATAAGCCGTTATGTTGATCAAGGTAATCTTTGATAAACATTGCCACATTATCGCAGTAGATAACAGAATCTCCCTCACCCCAGATAATCTTGCATCTTTGGTGGCTTACGTCATTGCCATCTTTAAAAGTGCCAAACTCTACGGTGTGTGCTAATGCTAAATTGATATGATCACCGCTGGGTAATTGAACGAACTTCATAAATTACCACCTTCACCTGGATCATTATCAAAATTAGCTAGTTGATCAATCTCAATCTCACCTTTAATTTCTTGAATTACAAATGATAATCTGGTAATTCGTTCTAGTGAGGAAAGAAGCAAAATATCGGTGATGTATGCCCCTAGAAGCTCTGCTTGTTGCTCATCTGGAGTGAGCCGTATACCACGCTCTAGACCGATGATGAAATCTGCTAAAGCTAAAAGTTGAGTTTTGTTGAAATTATCCATTGAAAACTACTTCTATTTGATTTATGGATGATAAGCGCAAAATCTTGGCATATTGTTCCGCGTCTGTTCTGCTACGGAAAGCGGTTACAAATTCCCATCTACTGTGGTTTAAAGTTCCACGTCTACTGATACTTAAGCGGCGAACTTCCCAGGGTGAAAGCTGCTGTTTATATGTTGTAGCCATCAATTATTTCCTCACTATTATTGTTGGAAAGTAAGCCGCCAGTGGGAGAACTAACGGCAATAATTTAACAAAGTAAGTCCATAAACAGTAATATCCACATTAGATAAATAATGATTCTCGTCTAGCATCACCTCCAAACTCTCTGTTTGATGTTAGGTAAAGCCTAGAAGGCTAGGCTGTGACTCATGGAATATGGAAAGATAACGTGCAGTTTATGATTTTCGTCTAGGCATAATTAGTCATTAGTCATTAGTCATTAGTCATCAGGTCGGAAACACAACGCAGACATGAGGTAAATCACCGCACTATCAACTCGTGATCAGTGCATGGTCTTCGGTGATTGCAGTTAAGGAGGTGTTGCCCCAACTTGAGTATGGTGTATCCCCACGGGCGCGAAGGCAAATGTGGAGAGGGGGCGGGAAAGGGATGATACAGCATCATCCCAGTTTCAGGTGTTTATCGGACGTGCGAGACTTCATTCATCCAACCAAGTGCTTACCATCTACCGGGTTTCCAACTCGGTTGGATTACTGTTGTCTTTCGTACTTCATTATGATGCCTCAAATTGAATGTATTGTCAATCATTTTGAATCATCATTTTGAAGCTTTATGGGTTATTATGGTAAAAGCAAAAAATAAACAGGAGAGTGATTCACCATTGGACGCTCTTAGAATCGAACGTACGGCGCTAAATCAGGATGAATTCGCTATGAAGTGTGGCATACCACGCGCCACATATTACCGATGGATTTCTGGAAGAACTGAAGCTAGGCTCACTGTTCCACAGATAAAGAGTATATGCCGTGAATTGAAAATCAGTCTCGACGAACTACCAGACGATTTTGGTCCCCCTGGTTCTAAAGCTGAAGACTAAAATCCAAAACCTAAAATCCAGTGCCAGCATCCCAACCACCTACGCGCTAGGTGGTAATTGACCTAAATCACTGAGATAAAAGTCTGAAGAGTTACATGATGAATTAAATATGTAGCTTAATTCATCATGATTGTTCTAATTCTAATACTCGGACAGATAGCTTTCTTGGCGATGGGACTAAAAGTAATATTTTTGCTCATTGACAAAGCAATTATCACTTACAGGAGGAAAAGGTTCTCACCAAACAGAAAACGCAGATCGATGGGATTTGACATGATATTTCTAAACAGAAGAAATAGACGCAAGCCAGAAATCTTCAAAAAGTACCAATTCAATCCATTTACAGCGGGTCTATGGCATCAATTATTGGTTCGATTGCAGTTTGATGTTTCCGCATCTGAACGATTAGTCAACAGTCTGAAACTGAAACATCCAGGCAAATCAGACCAATGGCTGATCAAGAAAGCAATTCATGACTTAGACCGCGATAGATGGCGTTAATATTGCAAAGCCACCGGGGAGGGTGGTTTGTATCATACATTATGACACAAACACAAATCACAGTTTTAAGACGCGATTATTTGGAAATCACAGGAGATTACTGTGCAGCCAAACTAATAGATTATTTCAAAAAATGGACACATTGGAAGGTCAAATACCACCGCACAGAATGGGTATACCAACCACTGAGACAAATCCGTGAAGACTTAATGAATGAGTATTCTAAGCCAGTGATCACTAGAGCCATAGAAATTCTGGAAAACCTAGAACTCATTCAAAGAAGACAGAACCCTGGGAACAGACAAGATAAAACTTGGCAGTACAAATTGAACTTAGACAAGCTCAAACAAATACTATGCCACCGCAAGTCAACAACCGAATCTCCAGAGTCAAAAAATTGTCATTCAGAGTTCACTGTTGAACAACACCATAAGTTCAATACAGAAAGTTCAAATCTTTATTTCTATCCAAATGGGGAGAAAAATAAAGAGATTGAAATCAGCAACCAAGAAGAGGAAACTTTTTCAGAAATCAACCAGGAAGTTACCCAAGAAGAATCAGAACCCAAACAAGAAATTGTTCAAGAACCAGAAATAACTCATGAGGACAAACGTTCCGCGCCGTCCCCTGCCTCCTCAGAGAATTGTGAAGTTTGGGAAATTTCCCCAGGACACCCATATCCTGTTTTTCTGCGTTGGTGGGCGAAAACCAAGTATGAGCCACAGGGGGGACATTGGGCTAACGATGCCATAGGGAATGCTTACAGCGAATTTTATAAAAACCGCTCACGAACAACAGTGGCTATATTTCCTCAATTTCTGCAATACATGGAAACTGTAACCAGTAACTTAAACCAGCAAACATCGGCTGAAATTAAAGCGATGTTACCCAGTTGCTTTATTTCAATGCCTTCTGCTACCCATGAGAATGTCCATTCCCTCATGGAACGAGTAGAAATTTTGGTAGAGGCAGGGGCTGAGGTAGCTTTACCACAGTTGAATCCATCACCAAGTTGTCACCAATCAATGAAATTTAATCAAGCAATCGATGAAAGTATTAAACCATTGCCAAAGCTGAATCAGCCTCTAATAGCTAATCAAGATCCGAGTGATCAAGATTCTCGAACTGTAAATGAGAAGGCGCGGGATTATTGGCGGCAAATACTTGGTCGTTGATCAATTTCCCATTCCCCAATTACTAATAACTAATTAGTAATTACCAATTTCCCATTCCCCAATTACTAATAACTGATTAGTAATTATCAATTCTTTACCAAGTGTTTACCATGAAAGTACATTTATATGACAGCACAGGCTCTATAGAAGAGCGTGAATTAATTGCTGGTAGTTTTCCTATCGCTATTTACTGTGGCGGTAAGTTTTACCTCCATCTGGCCAACGGATATTATTCTCCCTGTCCCTTTTACATGATTCCTCCCAGTCCAGGAGCGGGGGAATCATGACCACATTATTTGATCTAGACCAATACGACTCACCACCCAATCGACCAATTGACCCGTACTGGGATGAGATTATTTTGGATAGTAGTTCTGGAAAAGTTGAGGAAAACGGTCAAGCCACCCTTTTCTATGACAGCAGTGAAGAACCACCAGATCCAGATGATTTTGCAACACGGGCTGATTACCTAAGAGCATGGATCAAGTGGGAGGAAACTTTCCCAGAACAGGTTACGCCACGGATAGATTCTATTTGGCAGCGAGAATATAACGGTTGTAAGGCTAGATTTTGCATAAAAGAGCATTCAGACAATGGATACTTGATAGACTTTTCCGTTGATATCAGACGGGGCAAGAAAGAATTTAGGTACTGGCTTGGCGACACTTACCCATCCCCAACTCATGCCGAACTGCTTTTTGTTGAGTATGCCAATGGCGATCGCAATTTTCCAGAGTTAGATAGTGGTGTTCTGGAAGAGTTGACAGCTAAACCAGTTTTGTTTGATTTTGAAGAGGGTGGAATTTACTGGCATGAGGGCAGGCAATTAAAAGCCAAAATCATCAAAATTTATAAATCTGCCAAGAAAGCTGATATTTGCTACGCTGGTGACATTTTTCAAGAGAGAATTTACCTTTCTGATTTATCGCCTCTTCCAGAAAAAAAACCGTGTGTCAGTGAAACTGTTGTACAGCAAGAACCAGAACCTGTTAGTAGTGAAAATTGTGCAGTTGTCGCAAGTCTTCCAGAACAAGCTGATAGTGTTCTGGAAAAGGCGATTAACCAATGGGTTGAAAGTTACTATGTTAAGCGTGGTGAGGTTAAATTCTGGTACTACCGCTATTGTTACTACCAGAAGCGAATCAAGCACATCCACATACCCGGCGGTGGCATCACTTCCCCAAAATCGCAGCAGATGAAAGAGAAAGTAGAAATTGCGATCGCACAAAATATATCACCATCCCAGATTGAGGCATTAATCAAACAAGCCACGTAGGTAAAAAAAATCCCCTAACTCGCATAGGGGATTTTAATGGTCTAATGGGTTTGGGTTTAGAGGGTGCATTCAATAGTACAAGTATATCAGATTTAGGGAATCACGCGATAACCAAGATTTATTAGATCAACAATCCCTTGATTGGTGGACATGATTGTAAACTCATGGACAGGCGTTTGCACTCTGTAAAATCTTACTTCTTTAAGTGATTCTTCCAGCGTTGGGGCTTCTCCTTTTCCCTCCAGTGACTTCGCTGCCAGTTTTTCTAGCTCTCCTGCTAATTCTTGCAGATCATATTTTTCTGGAAAAGTTGCCAGTTCTGCGAGCCTGGTCTTTATATTTTGGGGAATATTATTACTCATAATGCGAAAATCGCTCCTTTTACTTCATCAGCATTGATATCTATATATCTGTCTAAAGCTTTGTAATCTCGATGCCCAGTGATTTTCTTGATAGTGGCCGTCGCGACCCCTTGATTGTGGAGTTTGGTGATAAAACTCCGGCGGGTGGAATGAGTGCTGATTCCTTTAGCTGCTAATCCGGCGCGATCAACTGCTGCCATCAATATTTCGTAGGCGTTGCGCCAACAGATATGATCATCACCGCCACGACAAGGAAATAACCAAACTGAGTTTTTATCAAACTTGTACGAGCGCAGCGCCTCTAATAAATTTGGGTGAGTGGGAGTCTGTCGAGTGTCAGATGATCCGTCTGGTCTCTTTTTTCGAATAGCGGCTCTAAAAGTGATCATCGTTCGCGGCGTGCCATCTGGGTGGTACACATCATTAACTTGCATCTGCACCAGAGCGCCCCACCGCTCACCTGTGTACCACGCCAAATCCAATAAAAGTTTATACTTAGCAGTTTTGATATTACGTCTGATTTTTGAATACTCAGCATCAGTCAAAATTGCAGCTTGACCATTTCGAGAATTTTTCATTTATTTTTTATTCCACTTTTACCAAGTACATAGGTGAAAGTGGAATATTTTGGTTTTCACCTACTTTTAATAATAGCCTATTGTCTTTGTATGGCAATACTTACAGCTATTTTTTTGATGTTCCAATTTTATGTAAAAGTGGAATATTTACATAATATTGATACTGATTTATTAATTAATTTAGAAACTATTAATAACTTACCTTACACCAATGGCAGAACCTACAATAGCTCAAATTTTCGGAACAGGTGCAACTAGATTAGCTAGTGGTGCTGCTGCTCCCAGTGCTGGCTTATTTATTCCCGATTCAGCTTTAGTTAGTGCTGGTTTAGCAACGCCATCAACTGCTAAAGCCGAAGGACATTTAGTGGCCGTTGTCCTCAATGCTAAAACTGCACTAACACAAACTGGCTTCGACGCTGATACAGACCAGAGCGTTTTTGTAGCTTCAGGTTCTCCCTACTTTACCAGCCGTGGCACAAATAACACATCTTATAGGGTAGACCAATTTACTTTTAACTTGGCTCAACTTGATCAACTGGCAACTATAGACCCGGATAATTATTAAGAATGCCAAATTGCAATTGTCTTCCAGCCCACGTTCCTCCCCCAAGTTATGAATGCGGCGTGTATCGTATTTCAGGCACAAAGGTTGCGGGGGGAATTAGTAGTTTTACGATTTCTGTAACTTGCTTATCCAGGTGGAATAGTGGAAATAACGGACAATACGACGCTTTTGATTGGTGTGATTGTGCCGGAAATTATGGATACGCAGGCCTGTTAGCCGGCGGCGATTATCTGGCAGGTTCGTCCACGATTATAAAAATAGGTAATTGTCAATGCTCCGATTCTCCCGCTTTCGATTGCATCAATGGCGCTTGCACAAACAAAACCACCTACAAAACCCCTGGTCTTTACCAATCGCTAGAAGAATGCCAGCAAATGTGCGGTACAGGATGTGGTGGAGTTTGTATCAGTAATTCCGAATGGGCGCAAATTCAAGGGCTGGCTAGTCAGAATAAATCAAAAAGTTGCAGTTAATCAATAAGTCTTGAGTTCATCTCAAGGACTTAATCATCAAAATTAAAACAATATGAGTGCTGGTAATGTAATAGGCGACTTGACTCAGGCGTTGAACTGTAAAAGCAATTGTGATTGCTGCTCACAGGGTAAAGTTCAGCAAGAACAGTCATCTAGACAAATAAACGATTTGGCTCAACGAGTCGCGGAAATTGAAAGATACATAAATAAATTAGATGAAGATTTAATTGATGCCGGCTTGAAATTTCGAGTAATGGGAAACAAATTTGAACAGATTTTTAAAATATTCAAAGGACTTGAATAAATGCCTATTCCACCCATTCCAGGGTCAGGAACGATGCTTAGTGGAGTTAACTGGAGTATCGTTAGAATTTCTAAAATATCCCTCAATCCTAAATTCTTCTCGGATTTATCTAAGATTGCGGCTGAATTTAGAAGGAATCCAGACTTATATAGAGATTTAGGGAACAGAATAAAAGAAGTCAAGGAAATCAAAGATGTTAATGATGCAATTGTAGATAAAGTTCCCGGCGGTGGTAGTAATATTGAAAAAGCAAGAAAAATTGGTTCTACCGCATCTGCACTTATAGGTATTGGTGGGGTAGCTGTTATTTTAGCTATGAAAATAAAACTTGATGAGTTAACTCAAGCAGCACAAGAAAAAACAAATGATATTTTGTCCAATGACCTATCAAAAGCATTAGGTCTAATTCAAACTAATAAATCAAGGATTGATACAGCCAACGAAAAAATAGAGGCATTGCGATTACAAGACCAGCGAAACCGAGACAGGATTTATGCTCAAGAGCAAAAGCTTCCAGAAGTACGGAAACTTGCCAATGATGCTTTATATGAAGTTCGTGCTGGCAGAAATATTTTAGAATCTAAAATTAATGCTAATCAACAGCAAGCTAGAGAGGCTCGTCAACTTGGTAATGACGCTTTATATGAAGTCCGTGCAGGTAGGGGAATTCTGCAAAAGCAAATAGCAAGCGTAGAAGCTTCTGCGAAAACTATAGTTAATAATGCCAAGGCTGAATTTAATAAGCTGATAAATACTAATTTCAAAGATTTATCAAAACAAGTTTCTGAATATAACAAGCAAGTTGCCGACAGCAACAAGAAAACAGATAAAACTAATAATGATGCTATTGCCATTCAAAAAACAATTGACTTATTAAAAGGTCAAGTTTCAGAGATTAAAAATACACCAAAAGAAACACCAGTAGACGTTAATAAAATAAGAGAACAAATATATTCAGAAGTTCTTGCCAGGTCACTAGAGGAAATTCGTCGATTGTCGCCTGGTAATAACATTGAAGCCACACCTCAAAAGGATTTAGGAGCGGTTAATAAATATGACCTTGAAAAGCTAAAGAAAGAACAGGATAAGAGATGGAATGATAACCTATGGGAGATAGCTAAAACCAACAATGCCTTCAAGAAAATGTTAGAAGACCTTGAACTTTTTAAGGAAAGAACCAAGCTTGATTTTGAGGCTTCACAAGGTTTGCCGGGGGCGATGAAGAAACTAGAGGAAAGATTTCAACGAGATACCCAAAATCAACAAGCAGCATGGAAAGCAGCTAACGATGCTAATGGTGTGACCTTTAGTGAAGCACTACGAAACATGGAGGTAAGCCAGAGTGAATCACTGAAAAAAATTAAAGAAGATCAAGATAATGCACGCCAAAAAGAAATTGATAAAATTGATAAAAGGCTTAATGATAATGAGAAAAAAATAGGTGCTTCAATTAATCAATCAGTTAGCAATGAAGTAACCAAAGGTTTAAGTCCAATTAACGGCGAGCTAATAAAAATCAAGCAAGATTTAAATCAAAAAACTAGGGACATTGAAAAAATAGATACTAAGATTAAGGAGCGAATAGCAGTGGATCAAAGGGTTGAAAAAAAGATTGATTCTATCATTCCTACTATTGCGGGCATCCCTATTATTGTTGGTAGAATACCAGGACAAACCACTAACTTAATTACTCCTAAAATTCCTACTACACCACAGATAGGAAATGTTGTTAAAGAAAGCGTATGTAATCCTAAGTGTCAATTGCCATCAATTAATGGCTTTAATAATGCGGCTAATAATGCAGCGAATGATATTAAAAAAGATATTGGTCAGAAAATCCGTGATGGGAATGATGCTATTCAAACTGGTGCATTAGCAGAAGTATTGCGACGCTTAGGAGATTTTATTCCCGGTGGTATTTCTGGAAAGCTTGTCAATGGTTTTAAGTGGTTGCAACTAGATAGAGCATTAAATATATTGACTTTTGGTGCAACTATCCATAATGCTGCGATGCTTTCTAATGATATTGTTCAGACTCTGGTAGGAGCATTAACTAATGTCATAACCTTGATAGTTCCCAAGGATGATGCCGGGAAAGGTTTTGATATTGGTGAAGCGATAAATAGCACAGTTGCTAATGTTGTTAAAGGAATTGTTGGGGCTGAAAACTATACCAACTTATCTAATGCTTGGGCTAAAGCTAACCGCATTTATCAGGCTACAACTAATGTTTTGAATAGTTTCATGGGATTAACTCAAACTGTTTTGCAAGCTGCTGAAATGATAGCGGCTTATACCGGGAAGATTGGTAATGCTTTAAGGAAAGGTGGCGTAGTTCTGGAAAATGCCTATGGCTGGATGAATCCACAGCCTAAATTTAATAGAGTTACTGAAACCTTAGAAAAATTACAACAAGCTGCTAGTACGGTGCAAATGGTTACTCAAGTTCCGCTAGATGTGGTTAACGCGACTACTGAATTGACAACAGCCTCAACTGATTTTGTGAAAGCAATTAAAGAGGATGATAAAGATAAAAACAAGGCTACACCTGTTCCCGAACCTGATGATTTAAAAGCTAAAGAAACAGAAGCTAAAGAAGCCAGTAATGTAACCAATCCCAGTTTTGAAGATTTATTTAATAATGCCGATTAAAAACTATGTCTTTACCAGATAATTTTAATGCTTTTGAGCATCTACAAGATGTTTTTAGAAAGGTTGCTAATAGAGAAGTCGCATCTTTTTTTAGTGATTTAGGCGATAATTGGGAACCTAGCTTGACTCCTGACAGAAGCGGGGTTAGAGTTGCTTGCACTCATCAGGATAATGATACATCAGGAATGACCATGATGAGAGCTATTCTGTTGTATTTGCAGTTAGGTTATATCAGGAATGGGTTAGCATTGTTCTATGGGAGTCGTGAAAATCAAGAACCTCCAGTAGCTGGACACCCAAGGATTAATTTTTATTTTAGTCAAGATATGGAAGCTGTACCATCTGGTGCTAATCGCGCCGATTTAGAATGCAGCTTCAGGTTGATGGAATATAAAAATACATCATCTAATTTAAAAACTAAATTATTGCAAATAGGTACACAAATAAAATCAGATTTTGTAGATGCTAAAAAAGGAATTGTTTTAACAAAAGGTAATCTTTTAGTTACTTACAAAGACCCTGAAAATGGGTTTCCTAATGGGTCTAAGATACTTTGCAATTCAGCCTCTGATGCAATAGATATCTATAAAAGAATGTGCAGAGTCGGTGATATTGTTTTTAATGATGATCTAATTACAGTTCATGATCCTAAGAAAGATTCGACATCTGGGACGAATGCCGGAACTCAGATAATATTGGGAAAAACTCGAAAAAAACGTTCATATCGTCGAGTGGTTAATGTGCGGTATCGCTACGCTTATGCAACTATACCTGGAGAACCCAATCCTGTTTTTCTTCATGACACTACAGGCCGATACATTACTTTAGCTGAGGATAAAATATCTTGAATTCTGACGGGACATATTAATATGTCCGGCTAAAAAATACTGTGCAAAACTGCCTTAAAGTCGGTGTTGTAGGCAATTACATCAAAATTCAAGATATGGGAAGACGCAAAAGCGCGGCAGAATTAACCGAGTTAGCCGCTAAGAAAAAATCGCAAGAGGCAGCCAGGAAGGCTGCAAGAGAAGCTAGTCCTAAGCCTTACAAAGCTAGACCTGAGACAGACTTCAGTTACGGGTTTTATGTAGACCCATTAGATAATGATGCTGCTTGTCGTTTTAGAATTCCGAAAGATTCACTTGACCTTTATGGTGGACTAGCTAAAATCGGCTTAGTCGCGACTTTACCAACTGGCAAAGCTCAAATTAATATTGGCAAAGGCAACAAGCGGGTAATTTTCCGCGTGCGGTGGTTTTTCGGAAATGCCACCCCAGAAGTTGTTCCGGAGACTGCCGCGCATGGTCGCTGGATTCGTTTCGCTGATAAGACGGCTGGTAAGTATACTCACGTCCTGCCTTTTGGAGCAAGTGCAGCACCTGATATGGATGCAACGCCCTCAGTAGACACCTTGATTCTACGTTTCACCAATCTTTTTAATACACCTACTGAAATAAGTAGACTGTTGGGCGCTAAAGGTGTAGTCGTTTTAGAACAGGGTTATGGTAGCAAATACATCACTATGGCCAAAGTTTCAGCATAATGTTTACTGACCCTTCCAAGTGGAGTTCAGTAATGAATTCCACTAAAAATGCTACTATGTCCGACGGCTTGATAGTAGAAAAAATATCTAGCTTTGAACCGGCGCATATTTTTTTAAGTGATACCGTCGGAGTGCTAGTAACAATAAATGCTAATTCTGAGCTTGGTTGGTATAAAGCTGGTTACTTGCAGCAGTATTTTGGAGCGCCATTAGGTATGTCTGGGCTGGCATTAGGCGAATCAAGATTTATTAAATTGTTTACTCCGACAATTATTAAAATGCGAGATTTCCCATCTGGTTATCAAGTTTCTTTTGATGTTCCTAAGTATTTTGAAGACTGTACCTTTAAAATCTGGGAGTTCATTGGCTGAAATCAGCAAGCTCTAACTAAACTTTTCCAGAAATTTATTTTATGAACACAGAAAAAAACACCCTAACGACTGAAAGGGTGGCGATGTTGATCACTATTCTAACTATCGTCACCCAGGCAGGACTCTTTCTAGTATCTGGTGGCTTTACCGTTGGTGGAAGGTTGTCTGATATTACCAGTGAGATGAAAATTTTACGTCAGGAGGTGGCAGCATCTAACCAAATTCAAGAGTACAGGCTGGATAAGTTGGAAGCTGCCTTAATCAAGTAGCGATCGCACTCTATCTTTCTATTGGGGATTCACTCTACAACTAGAAGGTCGTTGCTAGAGTGTTTGTTAAGTTATTTGTCATTAGTCTGGGGATTGGGGATTGGGGATTGGGGAAGAATTACCAATTACCAATTAATTAGCGGATAAAAGGATCAGAACCTACTTGACAAAGTACCTGTTATAGAATATTGTCGTTCGCAAATCCTTCTTGCAAATAAATTTTTTATGATTTTTAAGTTTTGCTTAAAACAAAGACACTCCCCTCGTTACCTCTGCCAATACGCAGGTCATTGTCTATATAAGTGATATCTAACCATCCCTGTTGTTGATCGTTGTTGATGGAAAAATCAAAAGCTGTAAATTTTTTTCCCGATTCAATTTGTTGAATCAAATTGGCAGGTGATTTGTAATTTATTAATTTTTGGAAGCCAATAACAAAGCGCTGAAACTTGACTTGGACTCGACCTTGGGTTACTGGCTCAAATTTAGCAGCGACGCTAACTAATCCTTCTAAAGAAGGTAGTCCATAAATTTCGGCTATGTTATAAACGCTGTTAGTTTCGACGCGAATAGACTGGTAAATTTGACCCAGTTTGTAAAAGGGAAAACGATCCAGGTTTAATAAAGGCTTACTGGTGGTGTAAAGTAGTCGCCAATCACCTTCTAGTAGATGGCTGGCTTCTAAAGGGCGTGGGGTAGGGTTAAAGTCTTCTAAACTAGCGATCGCTGCTAGGATAGATTGTTTTTGGGTTGCAGTTGCTAACAAACCCCGATTTGTACCAGCAATAACATCCAAGAGAGCAGATTTTGTGATCATCGCTTTTTCCCTCAAAATATAACCATGAAAACAGGATGAAACAGAGGCTAATTAACGTTTAATCTTCTATGTATGTGGGGTATACAATCCACCAAAAAAGCTTTGCTGTGTAGCATAGGGCTATCAAATAAATTTTTTGGTCTAGTACCGGATTGATTAATCAAAGAGTTGAATCATTAACTAAATTATCCCGTATCAAATGATAGACTCTTAATGTCCAGTTACATAAACCTCTTCCTGTCGTCATTGATATGTTAAATTCTCCCCTCCAGGAGCATCCCCGTAACCAGCGGGCTACTGTAATTCCCTTGAAGCAAGAGTCCTCGATGTTGGACTGGTTGCAGTTTAGCGGCCGTCTCATAGCGCGTGACTTGAACGATTCGACTTATTCGACACCAGAAGCAGAAATATCTGATTTTTTGGGAGGAGAGGATGGAATTGGCGATCTTGACTATGATGATAGTGATATCAGCTTGGATGAGGATTAGCCTTGAGGATTTTGGAGACTTGGTTTGATCATCAACAGTTTCTGGTTTAATTTTTTTAAGTGTGGAGTGAAGGAAAATTTCCTGTGGACGCTAAATTATCTCCTAATCAAGGATTGAACATTTCTGGAATTCGGCTGGCCTCTGTGTTAGCCATGTCGCTGACAACAGCTGCATTAATTTTAGATTGGCTGGGACATAGGTTATCCTGGCAAAATAGCTCGCTCACCATGCCGTTTTTGCTGTGTGCTGTGGGTGCTGCTGCTGCTGGCTACTGGGTTATACCGTTGCTACAAGCATTGAAAACGGGGCAAATTATTCGAGAAGATGGACCACAAGCACATCTGAAAAAAGCTGGTACTCCGACTATGGGTGGTGTTTTTTTCATCCCTGTAGCTGTGGTGGTTGCTTGTATTTTGTCTAACTTTGCTGAAGATGTAGTTGCGGTTTCTGTTTTAACACTCAGCTATGGTTTAATTGGTTGGATAGACGATTGGCAAATTTTGCGTCGTAAATCAAATAAAGGTATATCTCCGAAAATGAAACTGGCTTTGCAGATTATGTTTGCGGCTTGTTTCTGTGTGTGGATGATGTGGAATAGAGATTTTAGTATAACAAATATCGCCTTACCTTGGGTCAGTTTTTCCCTACCTTTAGGATTACTTTTTTGGCCTTTGGCTGGTTTTGTGCTAGTGGCGGAAAGTAACGCGACTAATTTAACGGATGGGATTGATGGGTTAGCGGGGGGAACGGTAGCGATCGCTATTTTTGCCTTAGGTGCTTTAATTGGGACTACTTCACCTGATTTGATGATTTTCTGTGCGGCTGTGAGTGGTAGTTGCATCGGATTTTTAGCCCATAACCGCAACCCAGCTAGTGTTTTCATGGGTGATACTGGTTCTTTAGCTTTGGGTGGTGCGTTGGCTGCTGTTGCACTACTGACTAACACCTTGGTGGCCTTGTTCATTCTCAGTGGGATCTTTTTTGTAGAAACCCTGTCTGTGATGGCGCAAGTGAGTTATTACAAAGCTACAAAAGGACCAGATGGTAAAGGTAAGCGGTTATTTAAAATGGCTCCTTTACACCATCATTTAGAATTAACTGGCTGGTCAGAATTGCAAGTGGTTACGGTTTTTTATCTCATTGCCGCAATTTTGGCTACGATCTGCTTGACATTTATTAAATTTTGAGATTTTTAATATCTAGCAGTCAGCGGTCAGCAGTCAGTTTTTTAAAAAATTTAATAGAGGATATAGATCCCCGGTTTCTCGAAGAAATCGGGGATCTGTTGATTATGGATTTTGTATTTGAGTAACAAGATGGATAATTTCTGGTAAGATCAGTTTTTCCATTCCCAAACGCACAGCGTTACTAGAACCGGGAAGAGAGAAGATGATTTTGTTTTCATAAATACCAGCGACAGCACGAGAAGCGATCGCTCTTGAACCAATTTCTTGATAACTTAAAAAGCGGAATATTTCGCCAAATCCTGGTAAAGTCTTTTCTAATAAGTTGGCGATCGCATCATAAGTAGTATCTCTGGGTGCAATTCCTGTACCACCATTAAAAATAATAGCATCTACATTCTGAGTTTGACTGATACTTTCTATATATGCTTGAATTTGTTCTGGTTCATCTTTGATAATTTGATAATCTGCAATTAGATGATGAGCAGATAATAATAATTCCTGGATTAATTTTCCGCTTTTATCTGTTTCTGGTGTGCGGGTATCGCTGACGGTGACAACTGCACAGCTAACAGTTATATTTTCTGCATCTGGATGTGGTTGTAATTGGATCATATATGGATATAGCTTGTAGCAATTATTTATATAGCAGGAGTCAGGAGTCAGGAGTCAGGAGTAAAACCCTATTGGGGTAAAAGTTTCATGATTCATTGATGTCCTAGCTACTCTGTCTAGCTATTTCTGTTTTCATACTCAAGCGGTAATAGGGAATACCTAATTTTTAAAAATAGGCAACTA
>RDYJ01000264.1 GCA_004293145.1 Nostocales cyanobacterium
CCTATGAAACTAGGACTTACGCATTGACAGAAAAGAGTACCTATGCATTGCATATCATGTCATCACTGCGAAGATTCGCCAAAATATGCTCACGGACAACTAAAGTGAACAGATTCCTTTGAACCTGATACCAATTATTAATTATGTTTTCAGAGCGCATTAACTCCAACTTAACAAAGGCTTGAAGTGAACAAAATATATGAGTCTTGATTGCTTGAGTATTTCTTACCATAAACCGACAAATTCCACACACTTGCTTTATGGCTCTATGAAAAGTTTCAATGCCCCAATGAATATCATGAATTCTTATGAATTCACTCCTAGGGATTCTCTCTAGCTTTTCCTCATCTGGGAGATATAAAATATAGTGCCTAGAGTCTTCTTTCTTAAAGTCTTTCCTAAACAGCTTTATAAATCCAAATTCTTTCAAGTGAGTCACTAATCCTTCCTCAGCAACCTCTAGAGTACTTACCTGACTATACTTATTCGGCTCATTTGAAACTACTCTGTTTTTCTCAACCCCGAATAGAAAACCCAGTTTCTGTTTTCTTAGAAATTTCAAGTTCTCTACTCCTGAATACCAACTATCTCCTGTTACTATACTTGCTTTTACTCCCCATTCTATGGTCTCTATCACCATTTCTCTGAAATAATCGTTTTTTGTCTTTCCCTCTCTTTTATTGTATATTCTGTAATTTATTGGTACTGAATTACCATGAATATCACTGTAATATAAGGTAATTAAGTTTATGCCAATGATTGGTTTATGGTACTTTCCTGACCAAAAATAGCTAATTAGTTCGGCATGTTTTGGCTGACTATAGGGCTTCTCTATGACAGTATCGTCAATACTTAATATTCCGTCTTTTAAGTTGACAAACTTCTGGATTATCTCAAATAAATCTCTCGGTTCATATGCTTCTCTGAGCAAAAATCTATTGATGCTATCATGGGACACATCCCCCAATGTCTCTGCTAGCCTATTGCAACCTCCAAACTTTGGCTCTGACAGTAAAAATAAACTGTATATCTCCTTATTGCATTGCGCTGTAGAGGTTTTAGTTGTTTTTCTGATCGCTTTGTACCTGTTTCTGATATTCCTTTATCTATCAATACACTATTGTGTTATTCTGTCAATGCGTAAGTCCTAGATTCCCAGAAAATCATCGTGGCGGCCACTGCTACCTTCTCGATCGCTCCTCAGGCTGCCCCCCAAGCCTATATCCAAATTGGCAGAAATGTCCAAACCATCCAAGCTACCGTAGTTCAGCCCGTTC
>RDYJ01000164.1 GCA_004293145.1 Nostocales cyanobacterium
ATTAGCTAACCTGCAAGGTACTACAGCTTCTGGTCCTAATGGTAGCACTGGTAACTCCATCGGTACAAGTTCTGCTGTCAACACCGCAGCGCAAGACTTCTTAGGATTGGGTGCGCCCCTGGTGCCTGAAGTTGCTGCTTTGGGTGCTGCACCCATTATCAATGGACAAGCAACACCTATCCCCTTGGCTACTGGTACTGCTGATCTTGGTGGTACTGCTGATCTTGGTGGCTAAGGCGACTATAGTTTTGTGCTGAAGCGAACCTTTTAACCATTCCCGGAGGTGATTAACAAAATCATCTAGATTTGAGAATGGTACGTGGGGGTAATCATAGAACCACATACCCTGGTTTTTACTGATACCCCTCACTAAAAATAAAAATATCTCATCACTTTGAGGGCAGGGGCAGGAAAAGTCTTTTTGATCACAAAAATTGGATAGTTTATTTTTTGGAGTTCCCTCAACAAAGACTACAAAGACTCTTTTATTTTGGATATTACGTAAGTCAGGCTAACAATCATGAGATATTATACCATTGTATCCAATTTGTTTGTAGATTTATCTGAGCAGCAACAGGAGATTATAGCTGGCGGTGCAGACTTTGAGTTATCTGGCAGTAATTTTGCTAACAGATTAGTGGTTTTACAGGGGTCTGTATCTTCTGGACCAAACGGTAGCTTTGCAAATTCATCAGGTCAAAGTTCAGAGGTAAATACCGCAGCGCAAGATTTATTAGGATTGGGTGCGCCATGTATGCCTAATTTTCCAGCTTTGGGTTCTGCACCAGTTCTCACAGGCTTACCAGCACTACCGAGAACGAGTTTGGCAGGTTTGAGAAGATTAGGTGGTTGAGATGGCTTGAGAATTTGAGTTAAGCGAGGCTAACAATCATGTCATGTTCAATGATTACATCGGAATGGGTTATTGAGCTATCTGATCGGCAACAAGAATTATTAACTGGTGGTAATCAACCTCAGATTAGCAATAACAATTTTGCTCAAAAAACCGAAAATACAACAGAGACTAACCGCAATAGTCCACTAGGTAAAGTTTCTCAAACTAATACTGATTTTGCTGATGTCAATAGTGGCGCAAAAACTATATTGTCATCTGATGCTCCCAGAGTTGCTCCTGCTCCCTTTGGATCTGTTAACAATC
This sequence comes from Nostocales cyanobacterium, assembly GCA_004293145.1. Taxonomy (GTDB): domain Bacteria; phylum Cyanobacteriota; class Cyanobacteriia; order Cyanobacteriales; family Nostocaceae; genus RDYJ01. The sequence continues at coordinate 1,160 of RDYJ01000164.1, forward strand.
TATTCCCCAACAACCCTATATCAGTCAACAGTCCTCCCAGAATGTTTTAAGGTAAGTAGAAAGGCGCAAAAAAAACAGAAGTATCTCAGGAAACGTAAAGTTGCCGAAAAACCTCTTCCCTCCACCATAGCCGCCTTGTGATCACGACTATTTTTAACGCCGCTCTCCTTAATCCTAGAAGTTATCATTTCAGTTTTATTGGCTAAATCAGTAATTTAAAACTCAATCTGCAAGTAGATATCTGGAAACTGGTGTTTGTAATTAGGAAGGGGGGAGAGGAGATTCTTACTACTCGCTCAACGTAAGTGAGGTCTTTGAGGGAGTTTGAGCGTTCTCCTCGGTTTTTTTCTCAGCGTTGCCCACGTCAGAGATGTAAAGAAAAGTTTTTGCTATGGTCAGCGGTTGCTTTTCTTATCCCCCACTCATGATTATAGAGGATGATTAACCTTGATGTTTACTATGATCAGCAACATATTTTATTCCGGCTCTGTTGAGTTGAATAAAGGTCTGTTGTTATCCTATTCGTTGATAATGTTTTTCCAAATAGAACAAAGAAAACAATTTTTTACTACTATCTGAAGACATATTACCTCAGACAGTTATTTTTTCGTGATCTAGGATTTCCAATCAAGTTATGTGGAGTGATAGCAAGTGACAGATTTGAAAGCCTTTTTGTGTCTAAGTTTGATCATCTGTTGATCTTCTAATCATCTTGACAGTTGCTATATCTAAGTCGCTTAGATATTAAAGGCGATATGAGATAACTCTCATGTTTGTTGATGTTTCAATCGAAAAGGTGCAACACTGTGGACTCTTTACACCGCCATGAAGACTATGTTTGGAATGGATCCAGGTCTAATGATCCTGGTTCTGAACATCTGCATTCAGTTGAAGTTAATGAGTTTCTACCCCAAATTCACAAATGGACTAGCATTGGTTTGGGGGTCATGCTAACTATTTTTGTGGTGGGTGTAGGTTTAACAACTGTACTCAATTACAAAGTGACAGTGAAAGTTCCTGCCAGTATTAGACCAGTGGGAGAACTACGGCTAGTGGAATCGGCGATTTCCGGCCAGGTGCTAAAAATTGTAGTGAAAAACAGTCAGGTAGTAACTCAGGGGGATGCGATCGCTTATGTTGATGATTCTCGTCTGCAAACGCAAAAAAATCAACTCCAAAGTAGTATTCAACAAGGTCAATTACAACTTGTACAAATTGATGCTCAACTAGGTGAAATCAATACTCAAATTCTGGCACAGGCAAATTTAAATAACCGGACAATTTTAGCTGCACAAGCTGAGTTAGGTGGTACTCAACGCAACTTTGAAGACCAACAAATCAAAGCTGATGCAGAAATGCTGCAAGCAGAATTGGCTTCAAGATTTTCAAAATCACAGCTTGAACGTTTGCAACAAGAAGGAGTATTACAAACAACTATAGAAGAAGCTCAGACAGCTCTCAATCTTGCCAAATTGCAAAGAGATAGATTGCAAGCAGTCGCTGATTCTGGGGCAATCCCTCGCAGTATGTTGGAAGAAAAACAACAAGCCGTAAAATCTGCCCAAGCTAAGTTAGAACAAGCTAAAAACAATGCTAAAACTCTTTTGGAGGAAAAACAACAAGCCCTAGAAGTTGCTAAAACCAATCTATATAAAGCTAGAACAGCTATCAATCCTAATAATTCTGCTGTCATCATCGCATCGGAACGAATTAAACAAGAACAAGCTAGGGGAGAAGCTACTTTAGCCGCTTTGAAAAAAGAACTCCAGACTCTATTACAACAACGTCTAGAAATTCAAAAGCAACTTATTCGCACTCGTCAAGACTTACTACAAACAGAAACTGATTTGAATCAGAGTGTGATTCGCGCACCTATTACTGGCACATTACTACAATTAAAACTTCGTAACCCTGGACAGGTAGTACAACCCAGTGAAGCTATTGCTCAGATTGCTCCCCTTAATGCTGCTTTACAAATCAAGGCTTATGTACCTGCTCAAGAGATTAACAAAGTAGAACCAGGTCAAAAAGTCCAAATGCAAGTTTCTGCTTGTCCTTATCCAGATTACGGCACTCTCAAGGGCATTGTCAAAAACGTTGCTCCTGATGTTTTACCAGTTTCACAAACCCAACTTCAAAATAATACAGATGCAAATTTTCCGCAGGTTAATGGTTACGAAGTAACTATTGAACCAGAAACATTATATGTAGGTACAGGCAATCGGCAATGTCAGCTACAACCAGGAATGCAAGGTAGAACTGATATTATTTCCCGCGAAGAAACCGTACTTAATTTTATTCTCAGAAAAGCTAGATTAATTACTGATTTGTAATTAGTTATTGGACATTAGTTTATTTACGCCATTTTTCTGTTTTCAAACTTTGAACTTAAACTTGTGTATTGTATGTTTAACATATTCAGAAATAGAAATAAATACCAATGTATTTTACAGGCAAGTGAAGAAGATTGTGGTGCGGCTTGTCTAGCTTCCATTTGCAAATATTACGGACGCTTCTTAACTCTAAATAAAAGCCGAGAAGCCGTAGGAACAGGACAACTAGGAACAACTTTATTAGGTTTAAAACGTGGATCTGATAATTTAGGATTCAATGCTAGAGCCGTTAAAGCCTCACCAGAACTTGTAGATAGAATTACGGAAATCCAACTCCCAGCAATTATTCATTGGCGCGGTTATCACTGGGTTATTTTATATGGCACCCAGGGTAAAAACTATGTTATTGCTGATCCGGCTGTAGGTATTCGCTATATCAAACGCGAAGAATTATTAGCAGCTTGGAACGGAGTTATGCTCTTATTAGAGCCAGATGCAGAGCGTTTTTCTCAACAACCCCAAGAAAAACCCCACAGTGGTTTGTTACGCTTTTTTATGCGGATTCTGCCCTATCGGGGATTGCTCACTCAGGTTTTAATAATCAATATTATCCTGGGTATCTTAGCTCTGGGAACTCCTGTTTTAATTCAAATACTCACTGATGATGTCTTGGTGAGAGGAGATATTCAGTTACTCACAGTTGTAGTCTCTGCTGTTATCGTCATGACCATATTTAGTAGTAGTTTGCAAGTCATACAAGCTACTATGATTGCCCATTTTGGTCAACGATTACAATTGGGATTAGTCTTAGATTTTGGACGGAGAATACTGCAATTACCTTTGAGTTATTACGAATCTCGACGTAGCGGAGAAATCACCAGCCGCTTGGGTGATATTGGTGAAATAAATCAGTTAATTTCTCAGGTAGTAGTGCTTTTACCTAGCCAGATTTTCATTGCCATTATTTCTTTTTGCGTGATGCTATTTTATAGCTGGCAATTAACAATAGCTGTGATTATATTTGGGGCTTTAATGACGTTATCAACTCTACCATTTTTGCCAATCCTTCAACAAAAAACCCGCAGTCTCTTAGTTTTAGGTGCAGAAAATCAAGGTGTATTAGTAGAAACTTTTAAAGGCGCTCAGGTTATCAAAACCACCAATGCCGCTCCTCAATTTTGGGATGAATTTCAAAGCCGTTTTGGTCGTCTGGCTAATCTCACTTTCAGTACAATTCAAATCGGAATTATTAACGGTACTGTTTCTAAACTCCTTTCTACTCTTGGTGGTGTAATTTTATTGGGGATAGGCAGTATGTTAGTCATAAACAACCAATTAACTATTGGTCAAATGCTGGCTTTTAATGCCTTACAAGTCAATGTTTTAGCTTTAATTGGTTTTTTGGTGGGATTAGTAGATGAATATTTCCGTTCTCAAACTGCAATTTCTCGTTTGCTAGAAGTTATTGATGCCACACCGGAAGTAGTAGGAGGTAGCCAAAAGCCGATTGCCCAAATTTCTAGTGATGTGGATATTCATTTTTCTCATCTCACATTTCACCATGCAGGAAGAGTTGATTTATTAGAGGATTTTTCTCTTAAACTGCCCGGTGGAAAGGTGATTGCTTTAATTGGTCAATCAGGTTGTGGTAAAAGTACCTTAGCAAAACTAATTGCAGGTTTATATGAGCCAACTTCAGGTAATATACGTATTGGGGTTTTTAATATCCATGACCTTTCCCTTGATTGTTTGCGACAACAAGTGGTTTATGTACCCCAAGAACCACATTTTTGGAGTCGTTCAATTCTAGAAAACTTTCGTTTAGGAACACCTTCTATTCCTTTTGATCAAATTGTTCAAGCTTGTGAAATTGCTGATGCAGATGGTTTTATTAGTCAATTACCTAATAAGTATCAAACTGTGTTAGGAGAATTTGGTGCAAATCTTTCTGGTGGACAAAGACAAAGATTAGCGATCGCACGCGGAATACTCACCAATCCACCTATTTTAATTTTAGATGAAGCCACCGCAGGTCTAGATCCAGTCAGCGAAACTCACGTCCTAGATCGGTTGTTGGAATCTCGCAAAGGACAAACCACAATTTTGATCACCCATCGTCCCAGTGTAGTTAATCGAGCAGATTGGATAGTGTTAATGGATAAAGGTCAAGTAAAACTCCAAGGTAGTCTAGAAACTTTTCTGTCTCAAAAAGGAGAGCATTTAAAATTCTTAACCATATAAATTTTTCCCTAGTGTGAGGAGTAAACAGCGTGTCTGAAAACTTTACCACTAACTATGAAGACTGGTTCTGTAACTTATCTGAAGCAGAGCAAGAAGCTCTAGCTGCTGGACAATCTCAGGATATGCTCGGTAAAACTGATTTGTTTTTTCAGAAAACTAACATTGAAACTGAGGCAGATAGAAACTTAAATATAGGAGGTGATTCTGATAAACAAAGTACAAAATATCGCTTATCTCAAATTACAATAGGTTCATCCATGACCTTTTTTATTCCAGATATTAATTCAGGTATACAGGGATGGAATAACTTACTTAATACTTTTCTGGGGAAATTATTTTCCTAATTAAATAAATTTGCCAGGAGAGGTATTACACATCTTATATATTTATTATATATATTGTGGGTTAGGTATCTTGCCTGACCTGTTTAGCTGATTCAGATTAAATAAGCTATAAGATTGAGCAATTATCAATCATAAGGCTTGGTTAATTTGGGTTGAGATCCTCTTGCTATTCCTCAGATTAATTGCCGATATATGACATACATCGCCAGATATAAAAATTTCCCATACATTTACTACCAGAGGATATTTTAATTATAAAAAATTGCAATTATAAAAAGAACATAGGTTGATTAAAACCTATTCATAAATTGAGGCTAACAATCATGTCAAATGAAAACATGACATCTGATTTACTTGTGGAGTTACCTACAGAGCAACAACAGCTTCTGTCGGGAGGACAAAGGTATCCAGTAATCTGCTATGACTACGAGACCTATGTTCCACGTGGTAGAGGTCGTGGCGGTCGTGGCGGTCGTGGTGGTCGTGGCGGAGGAGATGTCGATGTTGATGTAGATATCGATGTCGAGAGAAGACGGCGGAGGGGATTTTAAGTGGACAAAACCCAAAAATTGGGTAGCCATTTAATTTCAATCTAATTTCCATCTGGCATTTACTAGAGGAAAGAGAAAGCTTATATCACTAGCTCAAACTAATTAGTTTTGAGTGAGTGTTGCTAGTCTCAGATGTTCTCTTAAAATATTAAATTAAACTTCTAGATGCTAGCAAGAGAACTACTAGAGATAACCCTGATCTTTCTCTTTCCTCCTTCGTCTTCATCAAAAAGTAAACAATTCTAATCAGTGAAGTAAGTGAGGCAAATAGTTATGTCCCAGCAAAATATCACAGTTGATTTATTTGTAAATTTATCCGCAGAGCAACAGGAAGTTATATCCGGGGGGAATTGCGGTTATTCCCCTTGTTATAAACCCAAAAAATGCTGTGGAGGAGACAAATCTTACAAGGAATATACACCCTATTCTTGCTCTGATAGCTACCCAGGTGTTGATGATTCCGATGGTTATTAGCATTACCCGCATTTCTCACAAACAATGCGATCGCAATCTATATAATCCTTATAGAGAAACTGTTTCGGGCATTTTTCACGGGGCTGATTTTTGATGCAGTGTGAAAACCCAGAATCCAGATTTTATAAGGGTTTGAGGATTTTGGTGAGAAATCCGGGATTAGTTATAGATAGGCTAATTCAATATATAGGAGTCCGGTCTGATTCTTGAAATGACTCTTGAGGGCGGGGAATAGGGAATAGAGAAGAATGGAACTTCCTGCGGACGGAATTTTTTCAAAAATCAAATAGAAGTCCTACAGCAATTCTAAATCAGTCGTAAACAGAAAGATTCCTAACTTCTTAAAGAAGTTGGGAATTTCATTGATTATTGTAACCCAAATAATTCGACTTTTATAAATCAAATATCAGCAGTAACTTCAATTAATTTCAATCAATTTATTTAGATCCAAAGGCTGAAATGATCAAAATTATGTTCTAACTAATGAATCAT
>RDYJ01000057.1 GCA_004293145.1 Nostocales cyanobacterium
GATTTTTGAACAAACTCAGTACACCTTATATTCCTTCTTTTCTGTTCCCTGTTAAGAGTTCCCTGTTCCCTACCTCTACGAGTAAATTCAGGAATCAAAGCGGATGACTATATTTAAGGTAATTTAAGAATATTCTGTCCGATAGTCGGCTTAAATTGAGCATTGGAATTAATGGCATCACCAGGTTGAGAAATCATCAAATTTGTTCCCAAACCAAATAATATTCCCATAGCACCTAACCCCAGGATAGCTATAGTTTTTTTCTGGTGTATTGCTGTAAATAAATCATCTATTTTTGTACTAGAACCCATTACCCGAATTGGTTCAAGTGCTGCTAAAGCCTCCGCTGCATTGCTGTAGCGTTGTTTGCGATTAGGTTCTACCATTTTTTTTAACCAAGACCGAAAACTCGGACTAATCCAAGGTAGCATTTGTTGAAAATTAAACCGATAATTATCATCAATTAATTTACTGATATCTGTAGCAGAGGTATTAGTCAATAAGCAAATTAATGTTGCACCTAAACTATATAAATCTGAAGCTTCTGTTAACCCATGACCAAATTGTTCTTCTGGTGGTATAAAACCGGGAGTACCTGCAACTAATGTACTCAAATCTACTTTTGCATCCTGGAGTCTTGCTAAACCAAAATCAACCAAATAAGCCTTTAATTGCTCATCTACTAAAATGTTTTCTGGTTTAATATCTCGATGAATAATGGGATTACATTCCTGTTGTAAATATACCAAAATTTCTAAAATTGATAAAGCAATTTTCTTAATTTCTTCAGGATGAAAACAACGTTTATAACCTAATGATTGGGCATTTTTATATTCCTGAACTAGATAGAAAAATCCTGGTTTTTCAAAAGAATCAAGATAATGAGGGATGCGGGGATGATTCAATCTTTGTAACATTTCCCTTTCTCGTTCATAAGCTTTGACCCCATACCAGTCAGTGGTCGTATTTGCACAGCAGAATTCTTTGATTACTACTTTTTGCTGAGAGTTAATATTGTTAGCTAAGTAAGTAATACGTCCTCCTTCTGAGTTACGTCCTAATTCTTGAATTACTTGATAGCCAACGGTGGAAAAATCTGGATACTGATTGTAGTAATTAGTCCTTTCATGTCCATGATTTACATCAAACTTTATCATAGAAGAAAACACACAAAAGTTTTTGTCAAGACAAAGGGTAAAAAGATATTGTTCCCAGTATAGTAATGAGGTAATTAGTAATACTGTTCACTAATTACTAATTACCAATTACTAATCACCAATTACCGATATTTTCTTTGTTTTACCCTACCGACTACAAGACTTTTTGTGCTAACCAATCTATAATCTGAGCGTTGACAACTTCTGGAACTTCATCATGGGGACAATGACCAGCATGAGGAATAGGAACAATTTTGATATCTTTGCCATTTTCACAGGCTTCCTCATAAATCTTAGCCCCAGTAATTGGTGTCCAAGGATCATTAGCACCCCAAATTACCAGTAAAGGATATTCTACCTTAACCAATAACTCCTCTGGAGTCGGTCCGGGAGGTGCGGTGAGGATAGAAGCAAAAACTGCTTGTGCGCCTGGATCACAAGATGGTGTATAAAGTAAATCGACAAGTTCATCTGTTACCGCTTGGCGATCGCAATATACTTGATACAATGTGCGACGAATTTGTGATTTTTGGCGAATGCGGTTAAAAACGAATTTACCTGTAATGGGGTTAGCTACCAACTTGTTAAAAGTGGCCATCACAACTCGTAAAACCGGGTTCAATTCATGGGGACGGTGACTCAAACCACCCGCAGAATTAATCAATACTCCCCCAGCCGCAATTTCAGGATATTCCGCTAAAATGATTAAACTCAAAAGTGCGCCAATGGAATTACCAATAAATATCGCTGGTGTGTGAATGTGTGCATGATGAAAATCTTTTAATAATTCTGCCCACACTTCCATGCTATAATTGATAGTCGCTTTATCTGAACCACCAAAACCCAATAGATCCAAAGCAAACACCCGATAACCAGCATTAGCCAAAACGGGGATATTTTTCCGCCAATGACCAATAGAAGCCCCAAAGCCGTGAATTAATACCAAAGGCTGACCTGTACCCATGACAGTATATTGAATTTTGTAATCCTGCCAAGTCCAAACCTGTTTTTCTAATGTTTGTAAATTTTGGGTTGTGATCGTCATTAGTTAAGATTCCTAAAGTATTATTTCCTTATAGTAATACTCCTGGCATTCTAGACAAAATATGATAAAAATAGTCATATTTTGGCGTAAACTATCACCTGTAAGTTTCACCTGACACAAAAAAAACATCAGTTAAATAACAAAGACCTTTGTTAACTACTGAACATTCTAGGTGAATTTGTATGCTGTCAGATAAAATACTATGTCTTTAAGTAAATCAGCCTGTTTTAGAAACGCCGTTATTGCCACAGCCTCTTTAATAGCATTGTTGCCAACGCCTTGCACTTTGGCAGCATCAGCTTTATCTACTACAGTCGCATCAAAACCAGGTCATCAGCAGCTTTTAGCACAAACAAATCCTAGTGAAAAGCTAGATACAGATAGTACAACAACTACCGAACAAGAAACTGTAACCACTGCTACGGTAAAGCGGGAAAAATCAGGATTTAGTTTATATATTTGGCAACCAGGTGGTAAACTTTCCGAAGTAATTGCCCGTATTTCTCTCAGAGGAAAACACGGTGATAAATATTACCAAGAAAGATTTTTAGGGGATTTTAAATATAAAATTAAGCAAAAAGCCAAATTCGTCAACGGATTTAAATTGGGCGATCGCATCGTCGTCAGATTGTATGATCCTAAAAACCGTTTGATGGGCTATACCGAATTTGCTTGTTTACCCGGTCATACAGCAGTAAACCTAATTTTACCAACAGACGTGACCGCATCTCAAATAGTGCGAGTCTTTTATGGAACTGATAACAATGAAGATAGCATCGTTGACAGAGATAGCCCCAGCACCTACGACTACTTTACAGAACTGAGCAACCAAAAAGCTACCTTCCTGACCAGTTCAGAAAACATCAATATCACCCAGTACCAAGCAGCGGGTTTTGCTAACGTTGCCAGCACTGGCGTGTATCCTCTATCCTTTAGTGAAGGTGAATTTGCCTTAGTCGGTAAATCTATTAACGTCTTTGATCCTAACTCTGCAAAAGCCTTAACCGCTACTCCCGGCAGTTTAGTTCCATTCACACAACTTGGTAACAACGCCACATATCAACTGAGCCAGTTGTTGGGAAAATATCGGGAAGTAGGAGTCGCTAAAAATATCCGAGTTTCATTTTCTGATATTTCCAAAAATTACTGGGCTAAAGATTATATCGCAGAATTAGCGGCGATGGAAATAATTGATGGTTATCCCGATGGTACATTTCGCCCTAACGCCCCAGTTACTCGCGCCCAATTAGCAGCATTATTACAAAAGACTTTTATCAAAAGTAAAGTGCGAAATGCAATTGCATTTCGAGATGTTCCTCAAGATTATTGGGCTTATGATGCCATCCGCGAAACTTACGAAATGGGTTTTTTCACCGTCCTCAACAGCAAAAACTTCAACCCCTCACAAAGACTTACCCGCCTAGACATTTTAATTACTTTAGCAAAAGGATTGAATTATAAATTCAGCGGTTCAACAAAAGATATCTTATCCATTTATAGCGATGCCTCTAGCATTAGAAGTGAACATCGAGAATTCATAGCCGCTTTAACACAAAATGGTGTAATTGTCAACTACCCCAATATAAAATTGCTGAATAGCAAAAAGGTTGCTACTAGGGCAGAAGTTAGTGCTTTGCTATACAGAGCTATGGTGAGTGCTGGGGAAGTGGCAGATTTTGCATCAAAATATACCATCAAGCCTGTTAAATAGGTGACAGGTGAGAGTGAGGAAATAGTGATTAAGTCTCATCATTTTTCTGCAATTTTACCAGTTTCGCAGACTGTGTTTAATTGGCAGAAAACAGATTTTATCGAAGTTTTAAAAAATGCAGCTAATTCTGCTGAACTAACCGTAGTAGGTGAACTGAGTTTTGCATTTCAACCACAGGGAATATCAGCAGTTATTTTATTAGCAGAATCTCATATAGCATTACACTTTTGGACAGAGGAAAGTAAAGTAACAATTGATATTCATATCTGTGATTATCAAAAAGATAATTTAGCCAAAGCGCGACTTTTGACACAGATACTCACACAAGAAATTAGTAGTTGTGAATATCTCAATAATTGGCATTATTTATCTATTAGTGGTTAATAAACAGGCTTTAAAAACACCAAGCAATTAAAAAAGAAGCAGCAATATAAGCAAAAGCTTCAATTAAACCAGCACCAACATTAGGTATTTCTTGATTCACAATTTCATCAGAAATTTTCACACCAGGAACTAAAATTAAATCAGCTAACCAACGAATTCCGACTAAAGAAAGCAAGCAAAATAATAGAGTTAAACCATATTGAGTAAAACTAACCAGCCAATTGGTAAACTCCGGGTAAAAAGCCACTCTCACAATATTACCAGTAGCAATCAATAAACCTGCTAAAGCCACACCAGCGGCGGGGTTATTGCGTTTTTCTATTTCTGCAAATACATTATATTTAGTCACACGGGGATAAATAGAACTGACTAAAACCAGTGTTACTAAACCTATTAACCAACAAACCAAAGATACCCACCAACCACCACTTTCACCACCTAAAGCCGAATTTAAAATTAAGCCATTAGCAATGTGATTTCCTGCTTCCACATTAGCTGCACCCAAATTTCTATCTTGAATTATTTCCCGTTCACAATTAAACTGACGTAAAATAAATTTATCTCCTACCCATGCACCAGCTAACATAAATATAATTACAGTTGCACCATAGGCAGCTAAATTAATAATTTTATCTTGCCAATTAACAGCACTTTGTCCTAAAACCCCACCCAAAGCAATGACAATACCAAAATAATAACCTACTAAAGCAATAGCCACAGCAGGATTATCTTTCACAAACAATTCTAAATTTAATTCTAAGCGTGTACGAAACAACTTTTGATAAGCTAATTGACCTACCCAAAACAGTCCAAACCCAACTAATAATTCTATAATAATAATACCTGATTGATTGAAAAAATTCATAATAATTTCATTCATTTTCACCACCTGATAAATTTTGGAATAAACTAATTAATGTATCTGCTAATTGGTCATAGAAAAAGTAATCATGAGCGCCAATAGTTTTGATATGTGTACCACCAAACTGACTTTTAAACTGAGAAAATTTTGCATAACCGTGATTAGTGTCACGAGTAAAACCATAGAAATCATAAACTTGACAACCGCGCAGTTTTGCCCTTTGGATAGCTTGCCAATGTAAGCCATAATTTGCCATAACTTGTCTATGTAATAAGCTACTACCACCATATAAATAAGTTGCAGTCTGACCACAATAGACTAATAAAATGGCAGCTAATATTTCTCCATTCCAAGTAGCTAAACCAATTTCTGCCATATTCTCTTTAAATAAAGTTTGACAGAGATTAATAAAAAAACCGTAGGGTTCACCAAAAAACTCTTGACGTTCTACAGTTTCCCAAAACAAATCATAGAATAAAGGAATATTTGGGGAATCATTACTAAATTGAATTTTTACGCCATAACGTTGACTTAAGCGAATATTGTAACGCCCTTTTGGTTTCATAGATGCGAAAATTTCATCTGTATTTGGGCGCAAATCAATTAATAAAGTTTCACAGGGTAATAAGTCAGCAGGTGCGCGAACAAAATTTTTGATATAATCTGGTTTTTCCTGCCATAATGGTTCAATTCGGAGAGCGATAGCACCCTGTTCTCGTGCTAAAATTTCCCCTCTCTCTAACAATAACTGCATACCTATTTCTGGATTATTTTCTGGTAAAATAGGACCACCAGGAGTAAATAATAAATTGGCTTTATTGGTATGGGGATATAAATAATAAATGCACCCACCCACCAATTCATCATTACTGAATAATCCATAGCGAAATGTTTTATAACCTTCTAATTCCTTAAAATCAGCCCAAATGGAAGTTTGCATAAAACAACCAAATTGAGAAGATTTAACCAGCAAATCCCAACTTGTAATTTCGGAAGTGTTTAATTCTCTAACAGTTAAAGATAAACTGTTATTAACTGATGAAGTTTGAAAGCAATTATTAATGTTATTAATTTTCATTGATTACTATTCCGCCAACGTTTGATAATGCTATATAACCAATAACCTCCAAGATAAGTTAAGACAAAACCTAAACCTTTCCAATCAGAATTACCACCCCCATAACTACTACTGCTACTACTGCTACTACTACGACCACCACCATAATATGAACCTTTAGCAAATACCGAATCTGGTGCTACTAGATTAGCCATTAATAGCGTTATAGATAACAAAGTAATAAATTCAACCATTTTGGGATTTAGCTGTCCTAAAGGCTGATTAGACTTAAGTTTATCAGCTATATTTTTTAATTCACTAGCAATTTGTGGTGGTAATTCCTGCGCTCTAGATAGTAAACTATTGAGTAATTCTTTTAGGTCTATTTCCGATAATAATCCTTGGAGATTATCTAACCAAGATGTTGTCATCTTAGGGTCATGGTAGGAATGGCGTACTGGTAAAAAATGATTGATATTTGATAAGTCTTTTTCTGCATCGGGAGCAGCATAAATATTTTCCAACCAAAACTTAGCTATAACTTCTAAATCTAGGGAATTAATATTTTCTATTTCTGCATTTACCTGTTCATCAATTTCTAAAAAATCCAGATATTCACCTGAAGTTAAAGTTAGATTTTCTGATTTAGCTGGATAATTCAGCAGATAATAAAATAGCTGTTCATTTTCCAGAGTGTGAATAGTTACTTGATGACGAAATGCTGCTATTGATTCCTCCAATATAAAGACTTGCAATAGCTTTTCCCGTGTTAGATAATTTAAATTAGTGGGAAAGTAGATATTTTCTATTTCTGTCCTCAGAATACCCTGTGATGAACCTAAAAAGAAACCCCAATCACCATAATCATGGTTACAAAATGAGGGGATTTGAATTTGTAAGGGTTTAGTTGATAAATTTACTGATAGCAATGTTTGATACAAACACCAAAAAGCGTGAGTATTATAATTTGGTGAAACTCCATTTACTGCCACTATTCCAGAAGGAATTAAAATGCGATTAATTCCTTGAAACCATTCCTGACTATAGATTCTTGCTTCTTCAGCCGATTTAGGACAGGTAAAATCACAAATTACGACATGATAACAATCATCAGTTAATTCGCTGACAAATCCAAAGGCTTCTTGAGTGTATACTGTAACTTTTTCATGTTCTAAACTGCCTAAATTATAAGGTTTAAATACTGTATTAGCTAATTCGATAACATCTGGATTATAGTCTACCAAATCAATTTTTTTAACTTGTTCAAAACGTAGTACATCTCTAGCAGCTAAACCATCACCACCCCCACAAATCAACACCCGTAAATCTGTATCAGGAAATCTTTGTATTGCTAAAGCTATCGCCGGAATTACCAGATGTTCATGATAAATTGCTTCATCAGCACTATCAAACTGCAAATCTCCATTGATATAAAAGGCAATACCATGATCATAGTTTTCAATAAATAAGGAAGTAGACATAGAAACTTTACCCAAAAATTACTAATAATATGCCGAGGGAGAAAACTATAATTGCCAGTATTAACTCAGTCAATAAAGGACTGCTAAAAATTGTCTTTTGAGGTTGTGAACCCACATCTTTTTGAATCTTGGAAAATTCTTTAGGCTTGACTACTTTAGTGGAGTAAATATCTAATTTTCGATCAGAAAAAGCTTCTATTGCTAAGTTACTAAAATGGTCTTTGTCCCAATAATCCCAAGTGATTCGAGATTTGGTTTTTCCTTGAGCATCATAACTTCCTTCAGTTTGCGAATCGAAATAATAGGACTTATAAAAAAGTTTCAATTCTGGATAAGGTGTACTTAATGCTTGCATTTCCTGCCATAATCTAGGTACTATATCTTGTTGAGAATCTGGCAGATATAAATGCACATTTTCCAAATGGTTGGAAATATACCAAGTTACAGAATTAAGTTCTTCCGTGGGGTCATATTCACGCAATAGGTAATATTCTGCACCACCTGCTGATACTAACAACCATTCATCTGTTTGATAACCTTGAGGGTCTTGATAGGTGCTGTAATCTTTTATATCCCAGTCTACACTAGAATACATGATGCGATCGCCCGGACGCAAGCCATGAAGTTGAGTTTCAATACCAGCTGTATACATACAGGTTTAACGATAAGCAACTGTAAATTCCACAACCGAGTTGAGAGTTACATCACTATATAATCTATTGCTAGTTTTTTGCGAAAAAATTTTAAATCACTTTACACAATAATACCAGTATAAGAAAATACGAATTTAATTTTAGCTCCCCTACTTCTCAAAGAAGTCGGGGATTTTGGTAGATTAATTCAACTTTCGTGCATATATACATCTCTAATCGGAAAGGGAATTTGAATCCCCTCTTTTTGATAGCGTTTATGTAACTTCTTGACAAATAAATGTTTACCAATACGTTGATCAAAAAATTCACTAACACGCATATAAAGAGTAAAATCAATACTACAATCATTGAAAGTATGAAATCTCATATATGGTTCATTTTCAATTAATTCCGGTGCAATTTCCTGCATAACTTCTTTAGCAACTTCCACAGTCACTCTTTCCACTAATTCCAAGTCACTATCATAACTAACACCCACATTCATAGTTAAAGTAATTTCTTTTGCAGGTAGATGATAATTAGTAAAAATTGCCGAAGCCAGCTTAGAATTAGGGACAATAATTACATTATTGGAAATTTCCTTTATAGTAGTATTGCGCCAATTAATATCTGTAACATAACCCTGATGACCATCATCTAATTTTACATAATCTCCCGTTCTTACCTGCTTGGAAATCACCAAATAAAAACCAGAAAATAAATTAGCTAGAGTATCTTGGAGAGCTAAACCTACAGCTAAACCTCCAATTCCCAAGGTCGTCACTATGGGAGTAATTTCAATCCCCACAGTTTGCAAAAGTATTAAAGTTCCTAGAACTAAAACAATAGTTTTAGCAAGATTAGAAAGCAGTGATGTAGAAACTCCTTCAGTTCTCTGGACAAATAAATTCACAAATCCAGATGTTAGTCTAGCCAAGACCAACGTGACTGAATAGAGTACAATTATGGTGATAATTTTTTGCAGAACATTAGCAATACCTGGCTTGACAGGAGAACTCAGAATAGCCCAAAAAAAACCTGTCAGAACGAACCAAATAAATGTCATTCGGTGCAGTGATTGAAAAATAATCTCAGCCCCAGGAATTTGTTTATTAATAACAAAGGTTTTAATTTTCTTAAAAATAACTTTTTCGCCAATTATGCCAGCCAGAAAACCAACCAGAATAAATATCAGCGGTATAATCCATTGCATCATCATAGTTATAACTAATCTTGAATCGACAACTTAAAATTAGGATATCAGTTGATTGGCCAAAAAAGCTGGTGAAAATATTTTCCTATGCTAGTAAATTTTATTTTTAGCTTTTTCATCCTATATAAAGGAGGGAAAAAATCTCATCTTTTAGGAAAATTTATGTATAATAGGAATCTATACCAGAGTATATTATCATATAGTTATGGCAGTCATAAATTATTTCCCATCAAGTTGCTAATTCCAAGTAAATACTTAAAGAATGTTATTTTTATGACTTAATAAATATATGTAAATTAATTTTTATGTTGATCACAATCTGGCTGAAGAGTGATTTTTTGACTTATCCTCAGTATTGAACTAAAAAATTTCGGTGTATCTCATCCCAGTAATGGATTTACCAATTATTTACCATCTAGATTATATTGCGCCTCTACCAGCGGGTCATCGTTTCCCCATGTCCAAATTCCGACAACTATATGAATTGCTGTTGACTGATAGGGTAGCATATCCAGAACAATTTCACACTCCTGAACCTCCACCACAAGAATTAATAGAGTTAGTCCACACCCCCAGCTATGTACAAGCTTATTGCCAAGGAACATTAGAACCAAAGGCACAAAGACGCATTGGTTTACCTTGGAGTCCAGCTTTAGTAAATCGTACCTGTGTTGCATTAGGTGGAACAATACTAACAGCCAAATTAGCAATAAATCAAGGTTTAGCTTGCAATACTGCCGGAGGAACTCATCATGCTTTTCCTAATTTTGGATCAGGTTTTTGTATTTTCAACGATTTAGCAGTTGCTTCCCGCATTATTCAAAAATTAGGAATTGCAAAAAAGATTTTAATCATCGATTTAGACGTACATCAAGGAGATGGAACAGCATTTATATTTCAAAATGATCACAGCGTTTTTACTTTTTCTATGCACTGTGAAATTAACTTTCCTAGCATCAAGCAAAACAGTGATTTAGATATACCTTTACCACTAGGAATGGAAGATGATGCTTACTTACAAACATTAGCTAATTACCTACCAGACTTGCTAACAGAAATTAAACCAGATATAGTATTTTATGATGCTGGAGTTGATACCCACATTGATGATAAACTTGGCAAACTAGCCCTAACAGACACAGGCATTTTTCGCCGAGAAATGCAAGTTTTAACTACCTGTGTCAGTGCTGGCTATCCAGTAGCTTGCGTTATTGGTGGTGGTTATGCAGATGATATGAAATCCCTAGTTTGGAGACATTCCCTATTACATCGAGCCGCCAGCCAAACCTACCAACAATTTCATCTTTAACCTCAAAATCAACCAACCTCATCTCTTCCTCTTTGCGACTTTGCGCCTCTGCGTGAGAAAAAAAATCCAGGAGCATCCATGTCCAATTTACTCAAAAACCACAAATCAGAAGCCTGGGGATACAGCTTATTAAATTCAACAATTGATAGTTTAATTCGCAACTTTGAAGGACAAGAAGCAGTTAAATTATATTCCGATTTTCGAGAAAGAAAAGAACGCGCTTATGAGTTAATTTTTGAATGTGTAGGTAAACAACAATGCCTATTTTATATTCGTCGTCAAGGTAATGCAAAAGAAGTAGGAGAAGAAATTTGGGATTTAACTATAGCTACAGATGAGGATGAATTTCAGCTACCCAAAAGATTAAAAGAGCTAAAGAAAACTTTAGGATTTAGAGCCGTAGTCAAAAAAAATGGCACAGGTGGTTTAAAGATTCTTTCAGTTTATTTATTGCAACCTGCACGGGGACAAACTGATGCTTATGCTTTAGCATTACCCTTACAGTTAGTTCCTAATCATTATGATCCTATCAATATTTCTCCCAAGAGATTAGCACAAATAGCCAAGATGCCAATATGCGGTAATCACGTACCGACAGCAGATCAATTACAAGCCTGGAAAGCATTTTTAAAAGTTGAAGAACGCATTGCCAAAGCCCGACAATTTTGTGTAAATTTCTGCAACTTAAAATATAACTCAAATCAAAAAGAAGCCGATTTTCAAATTAATATTAATTCAGCGACCCTTGACGGTTCAGAAGACAATTATTTAGACGGAGAAAACTTTTGGGAACGGGTAAGAAAAGCCAAAAATCAAGATATCAAATTTTCTGATTCTGTACCTACAGAAAAAAATCGTCGCCATAGTCGTCAATTAGGAACTATTGAAAGAGTTGATCCAAAAAATAATATTATCCATATCAAACTTGAGCGAGATTTAGTTGAATATATAGCAGCAGGGAATTATCAACTACCAAAAAAAGGATACTTGTTTTTTGATGCTGCTGGAGACATTAAACAGATTGAACGTAAAGAAAAAGCCTTAGAACAATTAAGACAAGGACGCACCCAAAACCCCTATTTAGGTGACTTCTTATTTGACGCTTCCCAAGCCAGACCTATTAAAAAAATTGTTAAAATTAAAGCCCAAGATTTGTTATTATCTGCTGCAAATTCAGGTCAAAAAGCATCTGTAGAAAAGGTACTTGCAGCAGAAGATTTAGTTTTAATTCAAGGACCTCCCGGTACAGGTAAAACTACTGTAATTGCGGAAATTTGCTATCAAATAGCTTTGCGTGGTGGTCGGACATTAATTACTTCTCAAGCTAATTTAGCCGTTGATAATGCCTTAAGTCGATTAGTTCATAACCCAGTTATTCGCGCTGTTAGAAAGGGAAGAGCCGAAAAAGTTGGGGAAGAAGGACAAGCATTTTTAGAAGATCAAGTAATTGATAGATGGTTAGGAAATACCGCTACCGACTGCGAAAATAATCTGACTCAACGCCGTGAAAATATACAGATTCTCTGTCACTTGTTAGAATCATTACCACGCTTTACAGCTTATATTAAATCAGAGGAAGAATTTCATCAGCAGCAAACTGAATTAAAAGAAGAAAAAGATCAATTAGAGGAAATATGTAAAAATCAAGAATTAATTTACAATGAATCATTAGCTCATACAAATGAGATTGAATCTCTAATAGATGGGTTAAAAAAACTTCTCAAGAAACCAGAAAATATCAATTGGGATGACTCAGAAGTTAAAGATTTTTTACCCCGTCTTCAACCCTATACGGTAGAAAATCATACAGTAGAAAATTTCCGGGAAACTGTCCGTCAAGCTATCAAATATGCGGAAGAATTGGGTTTTGTTCGTCCTGCACGTGGTGCATTTGGTTTAGCGGTATGGTTACGGGAAACTGTAGCCAATGAAATGGCTGAATTTAACCCAGCATTAAGTTATGCTCATGATATAACTATAGCTATGTCAGAATTAGCAACATTAGTACAGATTTTTAAAGATAATTCTACATATTTGCATCAGTTACAAACAGAGTATCAGAAATTTCTCAATCAGGGACAAAGTTTACAACCAACCATTCAAATTTGGGAAAACCGTAAACGAGAAATTGATTATATTATCGAAGCAGTCAAAGAATGGAAAATTACAGCTTCTTCCCATCTGTATCAAGTCTTAAAAAATTGCCACCAGTTTGATTTACCATTAACAAATGAACTGCTGAATTTACCACTAGGTTTGTTGATGTTTGCAAATAATTTAAAGTTACCAATATTACCAAAAAATTATCAAATTAAACTACCAGAGTGGGAGGTTTTAACCAAAGCTCTCTCTTATGAAATAGAAGGAAAATTCACAGATAGAAGGGGTAAGCAGCATAACTTCAGTTATTTTATCCAACAGAGTTTTAGTCAAATTCCCATCGTCTTAGAAAAAAGCGACAGCACCAAATGGCAAGAAATTTATCAACAGTTTGAAGATTATCAATTACTCACCTCTAAACAGCGTAAACTGCTAGTTGAAAATACCCAATCTTTTTTAATTAAACTACAAAAAAGCTACAGCACATCCTATAAATTGAATAATATCGACTCTACCCTAACGCGAATTTCACAAGAACTATTAGATATCATTCTTGCTAATGCGCGTCAATGTGTGGTCAAACTTAAAACCGAAGCAGAACAACAGCTTAAAATCTTACAACAACAACAAAATCAATTAAATGAACTCCCCAAAAATGCTATCACCCCAGAACAAATATCTACAACTCAATCTCAAGTAGAAAAAGCCAGTCAAAATGCCAATTTACAACTTATAAAAGTTGTGAATATGTTGGAAGAACTGAATAAAAAACCAAATTTACCTTTAAAATTACATCAGATCATAGAAAAATATCTAGCTACACAATTAAATATTTGGCAACAGGAGCAAGAATTTAACCAGCAAGTAAAAATTTATGGAAATTGCCTAACTCAACTGCAAAATTTAACTTCCTCGTTAGATGCTTTGGCTGTGTTAGAAATTATTAAAGACTCATTAAAACAAGAATTAGTAAAACACAAAAAATTAACTAAAATCTCTTTAGAAAAACTTGCAGCTTCTCAAACAGAATTACATGAATTAACACAGCAACTACAAACACAAATAACCGATAATTTAATTAGAGAAAGAAACTGGTGGGATTTGACTTGGCAAGAAATACCTGATAAATTTAAACCTAAGCCGAAAAATCCAGAAACGGATTTATTTGACTGGGACTTTTTACAACAAATTAAAAAACAATTTAGCAGTTGGGAACAACAACTGGAAAATGAAGAAACTTATCTCAGAAGATATCAAAATTTTGTTCAAGATTGGATTGCTAAATTACGTCAACCATCAGCAAGAGATAGTCATGATTTAAGACAGATTTATTTAGATAATGCTAACGTCGTTGGTATCACCTGTGTTCAAGCTGCAAATTACAATTTTTCTGAAGAGTTCAAATCTTTTGATGTTGTCATTATTGATGAAGTTAGTAAATGTACACCACCAGAATTACTGATTCCTGCTTTAAAAGGCAAAAAGTTAGTTATGGTAGGAGACCACCGACAACTACCACCAATGTTGGATACTAGCACAGTAGAAGAAGTTGCAGAAACAATTGGAAATACAAGAGAAGAAATGCAATTTTTAGAAGAATCTTTATTTAAATTCCAGTTTGAAACCGCTGATGATAGCATTAAACAAATGCTTAATACTCAATATCGAATGCACCCAAATATCATGGGGGCAATAAATCAATTTTATAATGGTAAATTAGAATGTGGAATTTTAGAACCTGACAGCAAACGCGCTCATAATTTAGCAGGGGAAATCATTAAACCAGAACATCATCTAATTTGGGTGAAAATGCCCAGGGAAAAGGAATTTCAAGAAGAACGTTTAGGAACATCCTTTCTCAACATTCAAGAAATTGATGTGATTGAAAAAATATGTCAGCAGTTTGAAAATACTTGGAGTGCTAAAGTTGCTAATGGTGAACCCAAAAAAGAAATCGCAGTAATTACATTTTATGGCGCTCAATTAAGAAAAATTGATGAACGTTTACAATCTGAACTTTTCCCTTCATTGCAAATTAGAACCGGGACAGTAGATAGATTTCAAGGAATGGAAAGACCTGTGGTAATTGTGAGTATGGTTCGTAATAATTACCAAGGAGATGTGGGATTTGCGAAAAAGCCAGAACGGGTGAACGTCGCTTTTTCTCGCGCTCAAGAATTATTGGTAATTGTTGGTTGTCACGATTTATTTACCAGTAAACCGGGGACAGTTGGTGGTATGTATTCAGAAGTGGCAAATATTGTTAATCGTCATGGAGGTTTTATTGATGTTTCCTGCTTCGGCTAATCGCCCTATTGATGCAAATCTTAAAAATATAGTCACGGAAATTGAAGCAGAAAATCCTAATTTATCTGTTTTTGCTGCTCGGCAGTTTCGTTACAATTTACTTCAAAATACTATAGAATTAACAATTAGAGAACCCCGACAATTTAACATACTTGAAGAATTTATTATTCGTGCAGGTATTGAATTTGAAACACCACCCACAGCCGATGAATTAGCTGCCATCCTTGGGTTAGATTCTGTCTTTGTGAATAGTACAATTTCGACCTTACAATCATTACAAACATTAACAGTCCAATCGACAATTACAGTCACTCCTGAAGGGCGTTTATTTTATGAAAAAGGAACTGTACCCCAGCCACCTTATACAGTCCAAATTTATGCCGTTACAGATTATTTAGAAGACAAAATCACAGTGAAAACTGAGTCTTTAAATGATGTCACTGTCAAATTACCTGACTTAGCAAATTTTGTCAAAGTTAAACATAAACATATTGATATCTCTTCTTATTCACTAGAACAATTACAGCAAATTATTCAAGATTCAGCCTTGACATTTCATCTCCCAGAACAGGGAAAAATAGTTATTGCTTTTAAAGTGATCACAGGAGTTTCAGTTTTCTGGAAAACCATATACCTGTTCGTTATTTTTGATGCCAGTAAAGAAACTTTAAATATTCAACTCCGCAGCGGTAAGCGAATTTTAGAACCAGCATCAAATTGGTTAAATTCCCTACTCAATGAAAGTAAAATCTCCTTAGAAACATTATTTGACTTGTCAGATGAAAGCATCAATTTTCAACGAAAAGCGATTTTGCAGCAAAAACAAGATCCCCGACTTCTTGGAGAAATCGGGGATCTGAGAAATTCCCCAGATGCAAAAAATCGTTAAATTTGATACAATTTATCCAAATTAGGAGAGCCAAGGAGCAGAGAAAAGTGGTCTTAACAAAAGGCTTTGAGATTGAAATGTATACTGGCACACCTCAAGGTGAAATAGTTGGTCTCTCCGACAAAATCGTTGCGGATTTGCAGGGATTTATGCGCGAGCCAGATAGCCGCAACGTAGAATACATAACTAACCCATCTACAAATTACGAAAGTCAACTGTGTGGTTTATTACGTCCCCGGCAACAGTTGCGTCAATATTTACAGCGATTAGACAATTACACATTAATACCAGGCAGTACCCTGTCCTTGGGTGGCAGTGATCACTTTTACCGTTCCGACCCCACCAACCCCTATCATGACTACATTGAGCAAACCTACGGCACAAAAGTAGTTACTGCCAGTGTACATATTAATATTGGCATCCCCGATCCAGAAATATTAATGCGTGCCTGTCGAATTATTCGGCTAGAAGCGCCTCTATTTCTTGCCCTCAGCGCCTCATCACCCTTTTTAAATAGTCAAGCCACAGGTTATCATTCCACCCGTTGGGGACTTTTCCCCCAAACCCCCAGTCATGTACCCTTATTTACCAGTCACGCGGATCATATTCAATGGGTAGAAGCACAAATTAAAGCCGGAACAATGCAAAATATCCGGCATTTGTGGACATCAGTTAGACCAAATGGCGATCGCCGTCCTTATGATCTTAATCGTCTAGAATTGCGAATTTGCGATTTAGTGACAGATCCCATTTCCTTATTATCCATCTCCGCCTTATTAGAAGCGCGATTATTACAAATCATTGAAAATCCACACATCGACCCCTTAACCCAAAGCAGTTTCTCCCCCGCAGAACTAATCACCTTAACGACTAAAAATGAAATGGCAGCGGCCACAGCCAGTCTTGATGCTCAGTTGCAACATTGGCAAGATGGTAGTAACATACTGGCCAGAGATTGGATCGCCCAACTATATCAATCAGTTTGGGGTATAGCCAAACAACAAGGTTTCAGTTGTTTCCTTTCCCCTTTACAGAAAATTCTCCGCGAAGGTAACGAAGCTCAACAGTGGTTACAATTACACAAAGTTGGTGTTGATGCCCAGCAAGTCATTAACCAAGCGATTATTGCCACCCAAGAACGGGAACAGGAACTGGAAAACAAATTGTGTTCTTCCGTCGTGGCTTAATTTCAAGATCATCAGTAGGTCGGCGTTAAAAATTGTCGTGTTCACAAGGCAGCTATGCTGGAGGGAAGAGGTTTTTAGGCAAATTTACGTTTCCTTACATACTTCAGTTTTTTTGCGCCTTTCTACTGAGGTGACAGGTGAGAGTCAGAAGGGAATAGGGAATAGGGAGAAAATTCTCTCCATCTCCCCCATCTCCTTCATTTTAAAAATCTAATCTCTCTGTAGTGGTTAATGCCTATTAACAAAACCTATAGGTTGACTTTATCTGTCACAGGGCTGATTTTGTCTGATATACTCATTAGTCCTGAAGTCTTCCCTTTGACTCACTGGTTGTTTGAATTTTGATATGCCCCAGATAGTTTTAGTTAACCCGCAAATTCCCCCAAATACAGGGAATATTGCCCGTACTTGCGCCGCTACAGGTACGGAATTGCATTTAGTCGGTCCGTTAGGATTTGAAATTAGCGATCGCTACCTCAAAAGAGCAGGTTTAGATTACTGGCCTTATGTCAAACTGCACTATCACGAATCGCCAGCAGCATTTAAAGTCATCCATGAGCAGCGTGGAGGCAAATTGTTAGGTTTTAGTGTCCGTGGTGACTTTAACTATATAAATTACCAATTCCAAGCCGATGACTGGCTATTGTTTGGCAGTGAAACCACTGGATTACCTGCCAACGTCCTCAGCGTCTGCGACTCCACCCTCTACATTCCCATGAACGAACCCGGAGTTCGCAGCTTGAATTTATCCGTAAGTGTAGCTATCGGTTTGTTTGAATCGAGACGACAGTTAGGGTATTTACAATAGTTAACAAAGTTTTCAGTAAAAAGACTGAATTGTTAAGGAAATCAACAGTATAGCCTAGCTGTTTCTTAAGTAGAATGACGTAAGCAACCATTGATCAAATAACATTCAAATACCAGATGAACCCATGCCCAAAAAATGTGGATTGGTCAGATCAGAGTTATATAAGAAATTTGTATAGGAACTTTGAGTCCATACCAGTTGTCAATGATAGATTTTAGTGAATTCAACATTTATCTATGCTAAAAATAAAATCAGCCAAAACAGTTACAGTCAAGCATCTCAGCTATTTGTATCATGAAATACAATCAATCAAGATAAAAGCTGTTCCTAATTTGTACGGTTGTTTTTTAGGGAATAAAAGCCTTAAAGTCTCCTATTGATAAGACGGATTGGATAAAAAAACTTAGAAAATATCTAAAGCAGGAACATCGTTTTTTGAGAAGTCGCAGCAGAGCAAATGCTAACAGTGATAGTAGACTCAGCAAAGTTATTATATTTGTCTAGTCCACGCCTGGAAAGCAAAATCGACACTGATAACTGTCAAAAGCGAACAATCCTGATTTTGTGAGGAGTGGTAACAGACAAATCAACGTAAAAATTTTAAGGTTTACTAACAAGTATGAACTTGTCTAAATCAGAGAAGCAGGTTAATCTTGCCTAAGTATCTCTGATGAATGTGATCTTGATCGATGGTTTGATGTGATCTCAATTATGGATTAACATTCAACAGAAAAATCAAGGTCAGTTAAGCGAAGCGTGATCATAGGAGGTCGTCTTTGAAACGAGCATTGAAAAAGAGAGTGAAGGCTGTGTTGAACAATACCCCCAACAGCGATAGTGTCCCGGTCGAGCCGTCAAACGAAACTCATCAAAAAGCAAACCGCCGGACTCGAACCCAAGCCGCGATGATTGGCTTGGCAATCTCAATGGGCGCAACCAGCCTTTTGGTGACTCGACAAAGCGATCAAGCCCAAGCAGCAGCTCCTGTTGGCAGTCAAAAAGCCGCCTCAACTATTCCTGCTGTTTCTGACACTGAGATAAAATTTGCGGCCACAAAGCTGGAGTCCCAAGCCGTCCCTTCAGCGAGCGTGCCTGAAAATCCTGTCATAGTCGTGGAACCAACAGCAGTTTCGCAAGTGCCTGGGCTTGAAGCTAAATGGCCAGTTGCAGCCAAAGAAATGGCTGTGCAAATTCCTACATCAGAAGCTGACAAAAAAGCTGCCTACTTGCAACTGCAAGCAGGGCAGAGACTGAGTATTAACTCAGATCAATCCAAATTACAAGCAGAAGAACAAAAATTTTCTCAAAATCAGGGTGTTGCTGAATCTCAATCCCCTGTCGTAATTGTGGACACAGCCAACACAGTTAGCAATGATGTCAATTTACAACTAAAAGCGCAGCAAGAGTTCGCCCTAAATCGCTTACAGGAAAAATCGAACCGTTTAAGAAATAGTCTGGCGGAGTTGCGGTCTGAGGAGACCCATCAGGAATCACAAGCTGGGATTAAGGCAGTAAAACCAACCACTGTAGCTAATCAGCAGAGGGCAGCACAGTCGGAAGATTTGATAGATGCTAACCAAGCCAGTTTGATATCCAGGTTAAAACAGGAAAAACACTCAAGTGAGCCAGTGCAGAAGGCATTGACACCTGCACCAGCTACCCCACCAGCCGTTGTCGCTCAAAAAGTAACAACAACTTACGAAGTTAAACCCGGAGACACATTAGCCGAGATTGCCAGTAATTACGGTACTTCTATCTCAGAACTAGTCCAGGCTAATAATCTCGATGATCCCAATCAGCTACAAATCAGTCAAAAACTGATTATTCCCTCAGTTCAGACAGGGTTTAGTAGTCAAAACCAGTCAACTGTAGCAAGCAGTCCTGGTTTCATCCAGTCTAGCAGAAGTGCCAAAGTTGCTAGTTCTCCTCTGAGACAGCCAGATTTAGAAGCCAATCTACCTGTGGCTGTACAGCCCTCAGTGCGTAGCGACAACAGTATTGCCATTCCTGTTCCCGTAGCCCCAGTAGGCAAGCAAAATCAGGTGCAGGTGAATACTTCTGCTATGAGCGGTGGTGTAACCATTCCCGTACCCATAGTTAAGAATAATCAGCGACAAAACCCAGAAACTAACTTCACTGCCCCCACTGCTTATGCAGTAGGTGGTGATAATTCATTGCTCCCTAGTACCACAGAAACACTAACAGAGCAACAACCACCTCAAAAAGTCTCTAAAGTTAAGGGTCCTGAGCGTATCCGCAGCTTGCAAGCCGAAATTGAAAGACTACGCGAGAAATATCGCGCTCAACAATCTGGTGTAACTGTTGCCACCGTAGCTGATCCTGAGAACACAGCAACCCCCATTGTTGTTGAGCAGGCCAATATGAGAACGGCTTCTCAGGTTAATACTCAACTAACTGCGGTGTCAATTCCTGTACCTAAGCCCATGATGATGCTGCCCAGCTACAGCGAACAACCCGTTCAGCCCCTATTACGTGCTGCTCGTCCCACTAACGAGCCAATTAACCCCCAATTCCTGTCAAAGCAAACAGCTTTCCCAGGTAATTATTCTGGTAGTTCATCTGGCATTAGGTTGTCAGTACCTCCCGCTGGTGCAAACTCTACTGACTCCTTGGGCAAATTGCGAGGAACTAAAGTATCCCCCGCATTACCACCTTTGGCAGCAGTAGATATATACCTACCTAAAGCTGTTGACCAAAATGCTAATCCTGCCTCTAATTCTGCCAATGCTTACATTTGGCCTGCCAAGGGTACGCTTACTTCTGGCTATGGCTGGCGCTGGGGTAGAATGCACAGAGGTATTGATATTGCTAACGGCGTTGGTACACCAATTTACGCGGCAGCACCAGGTAGAGTGGAAAGAGCCGGTTGGAATAACGGCGGTTATGGCAACTTGGTTGAGATTCGCCATCCTGATGGCAGCATGACCCGCTATGCTCACAACAGCCGCATTTTAGTGCAAGTAGGTCAAGAAGTGGAACAAGGTCAAACCATTGCTGCTATGGGTAGCACTGGTTTTAGCACTGGACCCCACACCCATTTTGAAGTTCATCCAGCAGGTAAGGGTGCAGTTAACCCCATTGCTTTCCTGCCATCCCAGGCACGCCTATAAATACTGCGCTGTTTGTTAATTCAGTAATTGCTTGTTTATGGAGGGAGTTTGACTCCCTCTTTTATTTTGGAAAAAATTTTGTTTTGGGAATTGCGATCGCTAAATTTGTATGCTATCTTAATAGAAGTTGATAAAACAACACGGCTCAGTAGCTCAGTTGGTTAGAGTACGGGACTCATAAGCCTGGGGTCGTCAGTTCAAATCTGACCTGAGCCATTTAAAAAATAATAAGTATCTTACACCAGCACTGATTAGATGCTAACCTAAGCCTGATTTACAGGATAGTTTTTAGTATTGATATATAAATCAGTGCTGGATAATAGTATTTTGATGTAATTTAATAGCCGTAATAGAACTGTTTAAATGAAATCATGTCTACAAATGCAGAGTATGAGGCCAAAATTTCACAATATGCCTGGGATGATTTAATTAAACTATGGTCAGAAATTGAGTTAGGTAATACCAAGGTTCTTGGTTGGGATGCGGGTAAAGCATTAGAGTATTTAGTTTTACGTGCATTTCAACTAGATGGTGCTGATGTAACTTGGCCTTATAGTGTGAGAATTGATGGAGAAGAAATAGAGCAAATTGATGGAGTAGTTTATGTAGCTAGTTTAGCTTGTTTGATAGAATGTAAAGATATGGATAAGCCAGCTAAAATTGAACCTATAGCCAAGCTACGAAATCAATTACTCCGAAGACCTGTAACAACTATTGGTAGCGTATTTAGTCGAAAAGGATTTACAGAAGCTGCTGAAACTTTAGCTGGGTTTGTTGCTCCTCAAACCATCTTATTGTGGGTAGGATCAGAAATTAAATATTCACTGGAAAATAAATGTATAAGTAAGGCATTACTAAAGAAATATCGGTTCTGCATTGAGCAAGGTCTTCCTAATTACAACATTACAATGGAGGCTATACAATGACTCTAGCTTATATCATTACAGAAGGTAAAACAGATATAGAAATTTTAAAGAAATTATTACCACCACATCTAATTCAAGATATTAAATTTGTAGCAGGTGAAGGACAGTATGGAGTACGTTCTTTAGCAACTTCTCTTCTTGCTACTAGGTCAACTCCTGTTGCTATTGTTTTAGATGCAGAGACAGAAAATGAAAATCAAATTTATGAAAAATCTGATTTAGTTAATTATCTATTACATCGAGCTTCACCGGGCATTCCTTATAAAGTTATCCTCGCAGTTCCAGAAATAGAAGTTATTTTTTTAGAAGATAAATCATTAATTGAGAAAATAGCTAAACGCACCTTTAATGATTTAGAATGGAAATTTGCTAAAAGTCAGCCAAAAAAATTTTTAGTAGAAGTTTTTGGCAAAGATACGCCAGTTTTTGAGAAGATATTTAGCAATATCAGCGATGATGAAATTAAGATACTGCAACAACACCCGTTGATACAGGATTTGATTAGGTTTTTATCATCTGTTGCGCTTACATCTACAGTTTAGACTTTACCTAATTCCTAAATGTTTATAATAAAACTAGTCCTTACTTCTCTGTTATCTCTAGCTAAAAAATTATGTTGAAAAGCGTAAAAATAGAGAATTTTAGATGTTTCAAATCTTTTGAACTTCAGCAACTAGGTAGAATTAATTTGCTTGTTGGTGAAAATAACAGCGGGAAAACATCAATATTGGAAGCTATTCAACTTTTATGCTCACGAACTGATCTTGATCCACTTGCGGAGGTTATAAATAACCGAGGTGAAGATTTTTGGAGTGATGATGGTAAAGGAGAGCGTCAACTTGATATTCGTCACCTTTTTTATGGTCATGAGATAGAACCTGGTAGCAAACTTTCTATATCAGTTATTAACGACAATACTCAGGAAAAATTTGATATATTGATAGCCATGCTGCGTGCAAATAATACAAGTTATGGTTATGATGAAACTCATATTTATGAAAAACAAGTTAATTCAAATGATGAATCTTTTGATGACTTAAAAAAACTTGGCTTTATTGTTACATGGATACGAGATGAGCAACCATCAGAGAAATTAGCATTATATATATCACCTGATGGTGGGCTTCCCATAGACTCTATTATGATGTTCCGTCATAGGAAAAGTTTAAGTGCAAGTAAAACACCAAAAACGCAATTTATTAAATCATCTTCTTTACAAACAGAGGAAATGATTGAGCTATTTGATCAGTTAGTATTAACCCCTGAAGAAAGAATTGTAGAGGACGCACTTCAGAGAATAGACTCTAAAATTCAACGTATTGCTCCAGTTAGTTCTCAAAAATTAAGATATTCTTTAGGTTCACGGGGTGGTTTTCTTGTGCTTCTTTCTGATGGTAAGCGTGTACCAATTGGTAGTATGGGGGATGGAATTTGGCGCATTTTAGGACTTGCACTAGCTATAGTATCAGCTAAAGATGGTTATTTATTTGTAGATGAAATTGATACAGGACTTCATTTTACTGCAATGTCCGATATGTGGAAAATGATTTGGGATACGGCCAAAAGATTAAATGTACAGGTTTTTGCAACTACACATAATAGTGATTGTTGGAAAAGTTTAGCTGATATTGCAGAACAAGAAGATACAGATGATGGTATTAGGATTCACAGAATTGAAAAAGGTCAAGAAACGAGTGTAGTCTTTATTGAGCCTGAGATTGTCATTGCTGCTGAAGAAAATATTGAGGTACGTTAATAATGGCAAGCAGTGATAAATCCAAACGACTTATTGTTGAGGGTGAACAAGATAAGCGAGTGATACCATATCTGATGGAAGCCAACGGAATTCCTTGGAAAAAAGGTAACGAACCTGTTGATATCAAACCCTATGGCGGTGATGGATTTATTGATCCTTATAGGATATCAGCCCGACTTAAAGAAACAGGATTAACTCATCTGGGTTTGATGTTGGATGCGGATGATGATGCTTCTGATCGCTGGCAAAGTATTAGAAATGCTTGTTTACAAAGTATTCCTAATATCCCTGAGCAAATACCAGAAACCGGACTGATTATAAACATCAAAGATGAGAAAAAGTTTGGTGTCTGGATTATGCCAGATAATCAAATGAAAGGTATGTTAGAAACATTTTTAGCTTACATGATTCCAGGTGAAAATGAACCTCTTTGGCAATATACTCACGAAGTAGTAGTAGAGGCAAAAGTTAGAGGTGCAAAATTTATAAATTCACATATTGATAAAGCTTATATTTACTCTTGGTTAGCGTGGCAAAATCCACCTGGACGACAACTTCATAATGCTATTGAGGAGAAAATTCTAGATCCACAGCATCCAAAGGCACAGGTATTTATAAACTGGTTTAAGACTTTGTACGACTTATAATTTTGTGATGTTTTAAATAAACAACTCCCCACAAGCACCCCCCAACTTAGATACAATCAATAAACTGACGTAAACTCTGACTTAACCGCAATGACAAGCACCACCACAAAAACCAAACTCCCCGAACTCCTAGCACCTGCGGGTAACTGGGAATGCGCTCAAGCAGCAGTAGAAAATGGTGCAGATGCGATTTACTTTGGTTTAGAGAAATTTAACGCCAGAATGAGAGCAGATAATTTCACCCTCGCAGACTTACCCGAATTAATGGAATTTCTGCACCTGCGGGGAGTCAAAGGTTATATCACGCTCAATACCCTGATTTTTCCCCAGGAACTGACCCAAGCACAGCAATACCTCAAAACTATCATTTCTGCGGGTGTCGATGCTCTCATCGTTCAAGATGTGGGTATTTGTCGTCTCATTCGTCATCTTTCCCCTGACTTTCCCATTCACGCATCAACCCAAATGACTATTACCAGTGCTGCGGGGGTAGAATTTGCTAAATCTTTGGGATGTCAATTAGTAGTTTTAGCGCGGGAATGTTCGATTTCTGAAATCAATAAAATTCAACAACAAATATCTCAAAAACAAGCAGTTTTACCTTTAGAAGTTTTCGTTCATGGTGCTTTGTGCGTCGCATATTCTGGACAATGTTTAACTAGCGAAGCATTAGGAGGACGTTCTGCAAATAGAGGTGAATGCGCTCAAGCTTGTAGAATGCCTTATGATTTAATTGCAGATGATCAAATTGTCGATTTAGGTAATCGTAAATATTTACTTAGTCCTCAAGATTTAGCAGGTTTAGAAGTGTTACCGGAGTTGGTAAAATCGGGAGTTACTTCTTTAAAAATTGAAGGAAGATTAAAAGCACCAGAATACGTTGCTAATGTTACTCAAGTTTATAGAAAAGCATTAGATAAAATTAAAGAACAGAATATAGAGAAGTTTTCTAGTAGAGAAAAAGACCAATATAATTTAGAAATGGCATTTTCTCGCGGACTGTATAC